>CAYVQK010000035.1:0-3256 GCA_964454145.1 uncultured Oceanicola sp.
TCTCCTCTCGGAACGTCAGCCCGCGTCGTTCGGCGGCCAGTTCTGGGTGTCGGTCTGATCGGCCCAGCGGAGGAACTCGGCGAGCGCGCGCATCTCCTCCTCGGTGATCTCGAAGTAGGGCATCTGGCGGCGGCCCTCGATGCCCGAGGGCTGGGCCTTCATCCAGCCGTCGAGGATCTCGTAGGCGAGTTCCGGGTCTTCCGCCGCGCCCCATCGGGTCATCACGTTGCCGAGCTCGGGCGCGAAGTAGGCGCCCTCGCCGTGCAGCGTGTGGCAGTTGATGCAGGAGTGGCGCTCCCACACGTGCTTGCCCTGGCGCACCTCGTCGCTCAGCTCCATGCCGGCGGTCGAGGTCTGCACGATATGACGGTGGCTCTGCACCGTCATGGCCACGAACACGACAACGAAGAATATCGATCCCCCGTAGAACACGTTCCTGGCCCGCGATTTGGTTAGGATTTCTGACATGTCGCGGTCCTGTCGGATTGTTTCACATGCAAGAGATCTACCGGCGCGGGAATGACCGCATGTTGCGGAAGCGCAAAGAAGCGGGCGAAAGCCGGGCGCAGGCTGGAGCCGGAAAGGAACAGCCATGCGCCGCCGCCCGGATTTCGACAACCCCGACCTGCCGCTCTCCGAACTCTTCGTGGCATGGCCCGAGATGGTGGCGGTCTTCCTCGAGCGAAAGATGCTCTGCCCCGGCTGCCCGATCGCACCCTTTCACGCCATCACCGACGCCTGCCTGGAGTATGATCTCGACGAGGACGACTTCCGCGGGGAGCTTGAACGGCGCGCGGGGCCGGGCCTCAGCCCTGGACGCCGCTCAGCACCACGAGGGCGTGCGGATCGGTGACGGTGATGTGCTTGCGGGTCGATTCCACGATGCCGTCCTTCTGCCAGGCCGAGAGCAGCCGGCTCACCGTGTGCAATGTGGTGCCCGTCATGTCGGAGATGTTCTGACGTGTCACCGGAAAGGCGATCTCGATGCCCTCGGGCACCTTGCGGCCACTCTGCGTCACCATCCGCAGCAGCGCGCAGGCCACCCGCTTCTCCACCGCCTGTGTGGCCATCTCCGTCAGCGTCTCCTGGATCTGGCCCAACCGCTGGCCGAGCGTCTTGTAGCTCTCCGTGGCAAAGCCCGGGTAACGCCCGGTGAAGTCCGCCCACAACCGCACTGGCCACGAGAGGGCGATGCTCTCCGCCGCCGCAATGGAGGTGGCCGGATAGGTGTCGCGCTGCAGCGCCGGGGCGATGCCGAAGAGCTGGCCCGGCGAGATGTGCAGCACGATGATCTGGTCGCCCCCCGGCGTGGTCCGCACCACGCGCAGATAGCCGTCGAGCAGCAGGTAGAACCGCGCGGCAGGCTCGCCTTCCCGGAAGATCGCCGTGCCTTCCTCGTAGCGGCGAGAGACTGCCTCATCGAGAATCTCCCGGATCTGCCCTTTCTGCAGCTGCGAGAAAGGCGGCAGATCGGCGAGCAGGCTTTCGTCGAGTTTCGGCACTTTCCCTCGCAAAGTTTGTTCCGGATCAACGTTCCTCCGGCAGCCTTAGTGCAAAACCCGCTCAACCGAAACAAGCGGATATGCATGAAAGGAAAGTCCGATGTTTGCCAAGATGATGCTTGCCGGTGCCCTGACCCTTGCCGCAGGCGCTGGCTGGGCCGAGACCCACGAGGTCAAGATGCTGAACAAGGGCGAGGCCGGAGCGATGGTCTTCGAGCCCGCCTACGTGAAGGCCGCGCCGGGGGATGTCGTGAAGTTCATCCCCACCGACAAGGGCCACAACGTGGAGAGCATCGAAGGGATGCTGCCCGAGGGGGTCGAGGGCTTCAAGACCAAGAACAACGAGGAATTCGAGCTGACCGTCGACGCCGAGGGGCTCTACGGCATCAAGTGCACCCCGCACTATGCCATGGGCATGATCGCCCTGGTCCAGGTCGGCGCGGCGGTGAACCTCGATGAGGCCTCCGCCGTGACACACAAAGGCAAGGCGAAAGGCCGGATGGCCGATCTCTTCGCCCAGGTCGAGTAGTCCCAGTTTCCTTCAAACTCGACCGCCGGGCGGCGCCTTGAGGTGCCGCCCGTCCCCGTTTCCAACCCGGACTGCCGTTCATGACCCCCGCCCCCACCTATCGCGGCCCCGCCCTCTTCTCCTACGGCTTCCGGCCGTTCTTCCTCGCTGCCACGCTCTTCGCGCTCGGGGTGATCCCGCTCTGGTGGCTGGTCTGGACGGGGCGCATGACGCTCGCGAGCCCTTTCCACCCCACCGACTGGCACATACACGAAATGATCTACGGCTATGGCGCCGCGGTGGTGGCTGGCTTCCTCTTCACCGCCGTGCCCAACTGGACAGGGCGCCTGCCGACCCGCGGCTGGCCGCTGGCGGCGCTGCTGGCGCTCTGGTTGGCCGGACGCCTCGCCGTGGTCGGGGTCGGCAGCCTCGGGCCGCTGGCAACGGCCCTCGTCGACCAGGCCTTCCTCCTCGCCGTCGCCGCGATGATCGCGCGCGAAATCGTCGCCGGAAACAACTGGCGCAACCTCAAGGTGCTGGTGCCGGTCAGCCTGCTCTGGCTCGCCAATATCGCCTACCATGCCGAGGCGGCCTGGAGCGGCACCGCCTGGCACGGCCACCGCGCCGGCATCGCCCTGCTGATCTTCCTCATCCTTCTGATCGGCGGGCGCATCGTGCCCAGCTTCACCCGCAACTGGCTGGCCCAGCGCGGCGCCACCGCCCTGCCGGTGCCCTTCAACCGCTTCGATGCCGCATCCCTGGCCGTCGGCGCACTGGCCCTCCTGGCCTGGGTCGCCGCGCCCGAGGCGCTTGCGGCGGCGGTCCTCTGCGCCCTTGCAGCCGCGCTCCACCTCATCCGCCTCGCACGCTGGCGCGGCCACGAATCCTGGCGCTCGCCGCTGCTGCTGATGCTGCACCTGGCCTATCTCTTCGTGCCCCTCGGCCTCGCCGCAGCCTCCGCCGCTGCGCTGGGCCTCGCCACCGAGGCCACCGCGACGCACCTCCTCGGCATCGGCGCCATCGGTGGCATGACGGTCGCCGTGATGATGCGCGCCACCATGGGCCACACCGGGCGCCCGCTCATCGCCGGGCCCCTCCTCGCCACCGCATTCGGCCTGACCGTGCTGGCAAGCCTCTCCCGCATCGCCGCCGACTGGCTTCCCGGCGGCCCGACGCTCTCCGCCCTGCTCTGGACGATCGCCTTCGCTCTGCTGGCCGTCCGGCTCGGTCCGATGCTGGCCCGCCC
>CAYVQK010000035.1:3356-25011 GCA_964454145.1 uncultured Oceanicola sp.
AGGCGTTAGAACGATGCCCGCACCAGATCGACGCAGTCATAAGGTTCTGGGCAAATCGGCCTGAGCGTGCGCTTTCGCGAGGTCAGCTCTCGGAGCGTGATACCGGATACAACCGACCTTTGGCTGGCACTCGCGCGGTAATGCTCGATCATCGTCTCCCGGAACTGGCCTCACTATCGCTCGCACCGGCAAGCCGCGGATGATGCCCTTCGGTCGTGCCCGACCAGATCGCCGTCCGGACCCAGTTGCTCAGGGCGGAGAAACAGCGGTGACCCTGATCGACAAGGTCCTTGAGCGTTCCCGTGTTGGCCGGAAAGTTGGAGCCCCGGGCGAGCCGGTTGGCACCGTCGTGAAATGGCCGTTGCAGTCGATGATCACGGCGGAGCCTCCGATTTTCGATTGCCTCAGGAGCGTAGCTCCGCTGGTCTTTTTCGGCTTCCTACCGTCCGGCCTTGCGGGGTCGGCCATCTGGACTCTTGCTCCCATGCATTCGAATGCCTCCGCTCGGTCGTGTCGTAGCAAGCAAATCTATGATGCTGGTCGATCTCCTATTGTCGCTTGCCTGAGTGACTTCGCTAGTAGTGTTGGCAATTCGCGCCTTCGCGATCCCGAGTATTCTCAGAAGGAGGAACGAGATGTCCGAACCTACCTTGAAGGTCGCCCTGCGCACTTATCCCTATACCGAGGCTCTCAAGTCCGGCGCGATTGGCGTAGAGGGTGCGACGCTGGAATTTGAAGAGGTCAAGCCTCACATCTCCGCCTTCCGTCGGATGGTTCGAGAGTTGGCATTCGATGCCTGCGAAATTGCGCCGACCACTTATGTCATCGCTCGCGCCTACGGTGTGCCGATCATTGCATTGCCCATCTTCTTCGTGCGCAGGTTTCATCACCGGGGCTTTCTTGTCCGCCCGGAGTCGGGGATCACCGGACCGAAGGATCTCGAAGGCAGGAATTTCGGCGTCCGCGCCTATTCGGTGACCACGGGTGTCTGGAAACGCGGGCTGCTTCAGAACGACTATGGGGTGGACATCGACAAGGTCACCTGGTGGGTCGACGACGAAGAGCATGTCGAGGCCTTGAAGCTCCCCGCCAATGTCAGGCACGTGCCGGAGGGGTCGTCGCTCGTTGCGATGATGGCCGCGGGAGAGCTCGACGCAGGGGTCACGGGCGATGCGGGTCTCGGCCGCGCGGGCAAGCCCGGCGAGGGCTGGAACGAGGCTGCCCCCGCCCTGCCCGAAGATCTGCGACCGCTCTTCGAGGACGCCGACCGCCTGGACCGCGAGGTCTACGAGAAAAACGGCGTCTACCCGATCCACGGAACACTGGCGATCAAGGAAAGCGTGCTCGAGTCGAACCCCGATCTCGCCAGAAATCTCTTCGAAGCCTTCGTCGAAGCGAAAAGACCATATATCGAGGCGCTGAAATCCGGAACAGCCAGTGGCAAGCAGGCGGAGAAGGACGAGGCTTTGATGAAGATCGTCGGCGACGATCCAATTCCCTATGGCCTCGAGGCCAACCGCCCGTCGATCGAGGCGCTCATCGGCTACGCACACCAGCAGGGGCTCATCCCGCGGGCCTACAAGGCGGAAGAGATGTTTCTGCCGTTCTGAGCGCGCTTATCTAATTGGGCCGGAAACCCACCACTCTGTGGGTTTCCGAACCCGGTGCCTCCGCGATGCGCTCCGGTTCTCACCGAACCGCCGACCCATCGCGCACGGTCGCCCCGCACCCCCTGCGGTGGCCCTGCCGAGAGGCCCATGACAACGGCGCCACAATGGCCATGCAGACGATGCGTTGGCCCGATCGAGGCGGCTTCAGCCGCCCTCGGGACGGCCAAGCAAGCGCGCTGCTTCCGTTGCCGCCGACATGTCGGCGACGGCAGAGAACGGCAGCGCCCGCGTCATGCATCCGCTGTCCACGAGCATCTCCTGGAGATAATCGATCTCGGGCCCGGACAGTGCCAGATCGCTCGAATAGGGGCGGTGGGTCCGGATGAAATCCCATGTCGCCCGGGCCGACACCTCGTCGAACCCCGCCATTGCACTGCGTCGCGCGGCGAAATAGGCGTCACGCATTTCGGATGACATGAGGTCATCGTAGAGCTTGCCAAAGGCCGCCATCACCGCGACAAGCCCTTCGTGGTTTTCAGCGATTGCCGCGCATGAGGCATAGGCCAGCTGAAATGTGTAGCCCGGCAGTGCATCCCATATTTCTCCGCCGCGCACGACCGAAAGTCCCGCCGAATTGCCCAGATGCGAGATGCTGGCACAACAGGCATCCGCACGTCCCTCGACCACTGCCCTGAAACACTGCTCGTTGCTCCCGAAATTCACAAAACGCGGCTTCCGGGGATCCAGGCCGGCGTCTTTCAGAAGCCGCACCATCAGGGTATGGAGCAAGCCAGAACTGGGACCGACTGCAACGGTCTTTCCGGCGAGATCTGATAGCTCCGCTGCATTTTGCGGATATGCGAAGATCGCAAGAGCAGCCTTCCTCATCCCGGCACCGACAATTCTCACCGCAGCGCCCCGCGCTATCCTGGGAAGAACCTGATTGTACCCGGAAACCATGCAGATATCGGCCTCACCCCGGTCGATGGCGTCGAACGGCCCGGCAACGCCCGGGGCTTCGAGACGGATGACGTCGGCTCCGAATTCATCCAGATAGCCGGCCTGATCCAAGAGCGCGTTCAGCGTGGCATTTTCAAGCCAGGGATTGCTGGCCATACGCACCTTGGCAGATCCTTTGGACGCATGTGGCGCGACCAATCTGCTCGCCGGGTTGGAAGGAAGGGGCATTCGCGGCAGGCTTCTCCATGGAACTTGCCCGCGCCTGGCGGGCGAGAACGCTTTGATGCACGTCTCACAAGAATAGAAACAGCCGCTCTTGCCCGCCAATTCAATGGCAAGTCGCGGATATCGAGAATCGCGCGGCAGACCGGCAAACGCGAAATCCTATCTCCGCACCGCGGACTTCGATTGGAGGGCCACGCAGCGACGCGCGAAACTCCCGTCACGCAATCAATGGAGGTGAGACAGATGACGGATGGCAGGATTGAACGGGTCGATGCGGACACGGCAACCGCAGAACAAGGCGCGCTTATCGCCAAACTGAACGAGGTTCGCGGCCGCATTCCGACGCCGTTCAATATCTGGCTTCACAACCCCGGTCTGGCCGAAGGCATGGACCTCATCGGCGCCCATATCGACAACTCGCCAGTGATCAGCAAGGCCGAGAGCGAGGTCGCCATCCTTTCGACGGCGGTCTTCTGGGATTCACCCTACGTCATTGCAAACCATCGCCGCCACGCTCTGAAGGCGGGCCTGCCCGAAAGCGCCGTTAACGACATCCTGGAGAAACGGCGACCCGAAGGGCTCGAAGGGCAGATCGCGGTCGTCAGTGACGCTGTCTGTGATATCCTCGAAGGTGCCCGTGTCGACGAGCCGCGCTTCGCCCACTATGTGGCCGAACTCGGTCGGCCGGTTATCGCGGAGTTGCTGGTGACAATCAGCTATTTCACGGCTGTCTCGCTCGCCATGACCCTCCACGACCTGACACCCAAAGAGTGAACCGCCGGCCGGGTGCAAGGTCTTCTTCGCGATCGCTGCCGCCCCGGATACGCGGCATGGCCGGCGGCGGAAGCAGGTTGAACGTGAGCACCGACGGCACGAGCGCGGCGCAATTCTGGCTGATCCTGTCCGCACCGACCCCCGCAGTCAAAGGTCCGGCGGCGGAGGGTTTGGGCGGATGACCGGGGCGGCCCACGCCAAGCGGAATATAGGATACTCTGCATGAGTCGGACGGAGGAACCGCGCTGAATGTGGTCCAGCCAGGGAGGCTTTCATGTTCCAGTTCTTGGAAATTCCCAACCTGAGGCATTTGCGCATGGTGCAAGTGATCGGACAGTTGGGTGGCGTAAGCTCTGCATCCCGGGAACTCAGCACATCGCAGCCTGCAGTGTCGCAGGCGGTCGCAAATCTCGAGGCAGTGATCGGCACCCCGATCTTCGACCGTTGCAAGACCGGAACCTACCCCACGCCGCTGGGCAAGCAATACCTGCTGCGGCTCGACCGTTTCTTCGGAATTCTCGACAACGTCGTGTCTCAGGTCATGGGCGGTCCGGAAAACGATCATCATGGTGCAAAGGTGGACCGGTTGATGACCGTCACCCAGCTGCGCGCCCATATTGCCACCTGCGACCATGACAGGCTGCCCGAGATAGCCGACAGCCTCGGAATGGTGCCATCCTCGCTGATCCGCTCCGCACGGTCTCTCGAGAAGGTGTTCGGCAAGCCCCTGTTTGACCGGACGGCACAGGGCCCCGTCCCCAACCGGGCAGGGAGCTTCCTGGCACGTGAGTTCCGTCGGGCGGTTCGTGAGATCGAACTCGCCCATGGCGAGATCCTCATGGCCGCAGGCGCGGAGGCGCTCGACATGGTGATCGGTGCCATGCCCATGGCCGGCTCCCACGAGATGGCCGATGCCACCCGGCGTTTCATGTCAGCCTTTCCGACGGTCAACGTCAGGATCATCACCGGAAACTACGACAAGCTGCTTCTCGATCTGAGTAACGCCCGTATCGACATGATCTTCGGCATTCTTCGCAAACCGGACTGGGCGGCCGACATGAGGGAGGAGCTTCTGCTCCGTGACAGGTATTGCGTGGTTTCACGGCCCGGGCATCCATTGACCTCGCTCGCCGATGTGACCCCCGCTGACCTCGCAGGGTACGACTGGGTTGTGCCGACCCGGGGCACACCAAGGCGAACCCAGATCGAAGCAATTTTCGACGGCATGAAAACGCAGCCCAGGTTCAATCTGGAAACGCCTTCGCTGGCCATGACCCGGGCGTTTGTGCTGCGGTCGGACACCCTCACGCTCATGACGCGATCAGAGGTCAGCCCGGACCTCGAACAGGGCATGCTGGCCAGCCTGCCCTGCCGGTTCTTCGAAAGCAATCTTCGGAAAGGCGTCACAACGAGGGGCGACTGGCTTCCGACGGTAGCCCACACCGCCTTTCTCGACTGTCTCCGCGAGGTCGGCGCCGAGACAACCCACCACCGCGTTGATCACCGTGAAGTGGTCGGACAGATATCCCAGGCCTTTTGAGGAGCCGCACGCCGGATGCACCGTCCGGCGCGCGCCGAAGTGTCGGACTCAGGCCAGCGCCGGATAGAGCTTCATGGCCGTGCCGCCAAGGATCCAGTCCTGATCCTCTTGCGGCAGCGACGACAGCCCCTCCTTTGCAAGCTGCATCAGTTCCGGCAGGGTTCCGGTCGCCGAAGGATAGTTCGACCCCCAGGCACAGCGATCGGCGCCGAACTCAGCGACAAGCCTTTTGAACTTGCTCTCGGGGGTCGATTTGCCGTCGTGCGCGTCCCGGAACTTGCCGCTTACGATCTTGACGTAAAGGTTGGGGTAGCTTGCGAGTTCCCAAAGCGGGCGTGCGGCCTCGAAGGGCGCACCATCATCAAACTTCACCCGGCCCATGTGATCGAGAATGAAGTTGACCGTCGGGAAACGCTCCAGCACGTCCACCAGCTCGGGGAAGTTCTGCGCCTTCACGTTGGAAGCGACCGAAAGCCCGTGCTCTGCGGCGTACTCGTAGGTCGGGAAGATGCGCGGGTCATTCATCGCAAGGATCGACTCCTTGATGGTGCTCCCCTGGAGGTAAAGGCGCGTCCCGGTGAAGCCGCGCTCAACCCAGCGGTCGAGGGCTTCCAGCGCGTCAGGTTCGAGCACGTTGACCGAGCAGACACCCGTCAACCGGTCAGGATACTTTGCGATCACGTCTGCGAGGTATTCGCAGTTGAACCCGTAGGTGGTGGAAGAATGCACCACCGCAGCCTTGTCGACGCCCGCCGCGTCCATGGCGACGATCAGCTCGTCTCCGGTGACGGATCGTTCATGGGACCACTCCGAGCGAGTGCCGCCCAGCGGCGTGATCGGGTAACGCGCAGTATCGTCCGAGACGATGTGCGGATGTATGTCGATGATGGTCATTTGCTGGTCCTTTCTTGCGGGCAGGACGCGCGCGGCACCCTGCCCTCGATCTGATTTGAGAAGGTCTGCGGCCTCACATCGACGGCACGATCTCGCCCAGCATCGGCACGAGGGTTCCGAGGTAGGAGGGCGGCCAGGGCACGTGGATGATCTGGTCGAAGATGGCGTAGATCATCAGCGTAACGACGGCGGCGTAGATCACGCACAGGCGCCAGGGCTCCCGGCCCTCCACACGCATGAAGGCGATCACCAGGAGCGGCACCGACGGGATCAGGCCGATCACCGCCATGGAGGCCAGAAACGCCAGGAACCAGCCGAGGAACACCGCCGCGCGCAACAGGATCGTGCCGCGGCTCAGCCCGTCTTCGCCGGAGTCGAGGTCCATGTGGATGCCGCGATGCGCCGACTTCTGATCCGCCGCCACCGGGTCACGATCGGCGAATGCGACGTGCAGATAGCTGATCGTGGCCGCCACAAGCAGTATGATGCAGACGACGGTCGGTCCGATCCGCGCTCCGAACGGCCAGTCCTGCGCGGCGATCAGCATGTAGCCCCCCACCGCGATGAAGGCGAGGTACAGAAGGTCGGCCGGCCGGAAGGAGGGCGCACCTGAAGGCAGCAGGGACTTGAACCCGCCGTGCCGGACCTCCTGGATGAGCGGCCGCGAGAGCGCGAGCACCGCGAAGGCCAGCAGTATGATGACGCCCGGGCGCAGAAGCCAGCTCGCGTCGTAGCGGATGATCGAGATCGACATGTAACGCTCCATAAGAACCCCCAGAACGAGGCCGAGGATCAGCGGAGGGCGAGGCCATTTCAGGCGCTTCATCGTCCACGCCAGCACGCCGAAGATCAGCAGCACATACATGTCTCCCCAGTGCTTCGAGCCCTGGAAAGCGCCGACGTAGACCAGCGCCATGATGCCGGGAAGAACAAGCGTGTAACGCAGGGTCGAGATCTTGGCGAACTGACCGCTCAGGGCGAAACACAGACCCGCGCCAAAGATATTCGCGAGCGCGATCGACCAGACCAGCGAATAGGTGACGTTCAGGTCGGCACCGAGCATGTTCGGCCCCGGAATGAAGCCATGGATCATAAGGGCGCCAAGCAGGATCGCCTGGCCCGCGCTCCCTGGAACGCCGAACGCGATCGTCGGAACGAGGCTGCCGCCTTCCTTGGAGTTGTTCGCGGACTCGGGCGCGATGACACCGCGCACGTCGCCGGTCGAGAAGGTCTCCTTGGCTCCTTTCTCGGTCCGGAGCGCGTGCCCGTAGGCGATCCAGTCGATGACCGACCCCGTAATTCCCGGGATCGCGCCCAGGATCGTTCCCAGGACACTGCACCTGAGAACCAGAAACCAGTTCTGGAATACATCCCTGACGCCCTGGAACATCCCTTCACCGACCGAGAACTTCTTCTCTTTCGTCAGGGAACTGCGTTGAATGGCGAGGTCGCACAGTTCCGGAAGCGCGAAGATTCCCAACAGGATCGGGAGCAGCGGCACGCCGTCCCAGAGATAGAGGATATCCCCGGTCCAGCGGAGCTGACCCGTCGATGTATCCGTTCCGATCATACCCACAAGAATGCCGAAACAGGCCGCGACGACGCCGCGCAGGGGCGCCCTGCCGGAAAGAGACGCCACCATCGCGATACCGAAGACAGTGAGCGCGAGCAGTTCAGGCGTTCCGATCGCCAGGACGAAAGGCCGGACGATTGGGATTGAGATCGCCAACACCAGCGCTCCGAACAGGCCGCCGATGAGAGAGGCCGTGAAGCCTGCGCTCAGAGCGCGCGAGGCTTCACCCTTCTTGGTCATCGGCTGACCATCGAGAACCGTCGCTTGAGACGACGACGTTCCTGGCACGCCAAACAGGACCGCAGGAATTGTATCGGACGTCGCCGTCACCGAGTGCATGCCCAGCAGCATCGCGAAGGCCGCATACGGATCCATCGTGTAGGTGAAGGGCACCATGAGTGCAAAGCCGGTGAGACCGCCAATGCCCGGAAGCAGCCCGATGGCTAGGCCGACCAATACGCCAAGCACGAGGAACACGAGCCGTCCCGGTTGCACGATCGTCGACAGCGCGTCTCCTGCGGAGCCGAGCATATACGCTAAATCAAAAGCCTCCATCGGGCTTGCCTCCCCCATCAAGCTTTGCTCGCCACGCCGTCCTGGCCGGCGAACCTTCTTGAATGCGCGTTCTGGGAAAGCCGGTTTCCCCACTGCAACGCGCAGACCCTCCGCCCCGGTCTGCCGGGAAACGCCTCAAACGACAAATCGAATTCAACGGAAACGTCATAACTTCCCGTGCACGGGCCCGATTGATCTGTACCCCGGCATAACCATCCCTCGCCCTTCGGCGCCCGGCCTTCACGACCGACGCCCCCTACGAGGATGGCGCCATTCTTCCTTGTTTCTCTGGCGGTCTGAACGGTGTGGTTGCCGTCACGCCAGCTTGGGAGAGCAGCAGCATCGAATTCGAATCCAAGGCCTATCCATAGAGTTTCTTGCCCCACATGTTCTCCGGCACCGGTCGTGGTGCTAGGTTCGCTGCCGTGAGACGCGACCGGGCTCGCGCAGCCAGCTTTGACACGAACCTGGGAGTTCAGGGGGAGGGCAATGAGGCAGGGCAGCCCGAGCGCGATCATTGGAGCTTTTGCGGCGACCGGAGGAAAGTCGCCCTATGGGAGGACATCATGAGAGTATTCAAATACGCACGGGCACTGTCGCTTGCGCTCGGAGCCGCACTCGCCGGGCAAGCCCCGGCATGGGCCCAGTCGCCCGAGGAATTCTACACCGGCAAGACGGTTACCGTTGTCGTAAGCGCGGCGGCGGGTACGGCTTCGGATACCGTCGGCCGATTGTTCGTAGATTACCTGGCCAAGCACTTTCCCGGCAATCCCGACTTCGTCGTGGTGAACAAGCCTGGCGCCGGCGGAATGGCAGCGGCCTCGGAGTTGATGCTCACCGAAGAGAAAGACGGCACGGTCATCGCACTTCTGCAGAGGAACAACCTCTACATTCCGCTGGTCACCGAGAAGGAGGCCCAGTTCGATCCCAGGAACGTGCGCTGGGTCGGCTCGATCAACGGCGAGGAGTATCCCAACAACATCCTCGCAATGAGCACCTCTGCCGTGCAGTCGGCCGAAGAGATCTTCGAAAAACCGATGGTCATCGGCTCGACAAGCTTCACCCATGAGAACCGCTCGATTCCGGAAATGATGAACCGGTTCCTCGGGGCCCAGTTCAAGATCGTGCCGGGCTACAAGGGGCGCGGCGAGGTGTATCTTGCGATGGAGCGCGGCGAAGTCGATGGCTGGATGCAGGGCTTCAACACCCTCCGCACCGCCTCCGGCGGCGGTGACTGGATCGCGGCAGGCCGTGCCAAACCGATCATCACCATCGGGACAGAGCGCCAGGCCGAATGGCCGGATGTGCCGGCTGTCAGCGAGTTCGTAAAGAACGACGAACAGCGCAAGGTGCTCAACTTCTTCCTGGCCCCCCTCCGCGCAGGTCGCCCCTTCGCAGTCCCGGGCGAAGTGCCGGCAGACAGGGTCGAGGCCATCCGCCAGGCCTTCGTCGACACCTTCGAAGATCCCGAAGCGAAAGCAGTCCTGGACAAGAACCTCGAAGCCGACGTGACGCTGATCTCGGGGGCGGAACTCGACGAACTCGTCGCAAACATCTACGACGTATCCGATGCGACCCTGGAGGGTGTTCGCGACATCCTGATCGAGAAGTAACGGCAGCATTCGAGATCTTCGGCATTCTCGCCGTCTGCAATGCCCATCCGCGAGCCGCACGCTCGCGGATGGTTTGTTGGGCAATACCGCCGCCCCGAATGGGATCGCGTCTGTCCTTTTGCCTCGGCGACAGTGCAGAACTTAGTCAAGTCTTTGTAATAACGATATAAACCACAAAGAGACGACAGGCCGGCAAGGCGCGGCAGTGCGAGACCAACGCGAACTGTCAGCGCCCCGGCGCGCAACTGGTGCGCCCCGGGACAGACCCTGAGCGAATGGTCAATCCTCGGGACACCGTACCATCCGAGCTTGAGCGCCGGCTGACCCGGTCAGGTCTGGGGGTATGTCATCCACATGAGCCCCATGAGGAGCAGCCAGGCAGAGATCGCCGACGCTCCGGTGCGGATCGAGTTCCAGAACGTCCAGCGGGGTACATATGTCCGGAGCCAGTACTCGCGTGTGGCCTCGGACGGCGAACTCATGCCGGCGAGCGCCTCGTTCATCGGGACGTTGAAGAAAACCGTCACGCCGAAACAGCCGACAAGGTAGACGAGAGCGGCGGCGATGATCAGCGGACCCGCCACGCCATCGACCGCGAACCAGGCAAAGCCCGCCGCGGCGACGGACCCGGCGGCCATGCCGAGAAATAGCGTCATGAAGATCCATCGGAAGACCTCGCGGTTGATGGCCTGCATGGCCTCGACGCCGCCACTTCCGGCGGTGATGGCCAGCGAACGCATGATGAAGTCGGAAAAGGCCAGAAAGACGCCCGCGACGAGGGCATATGCGAGAACGGCGAACTGCAGCAGGAAGACGATGAGGGGTGACATGGGTTCGGTTCCTTTCACGTGGAAGATTGCGGGGGGGGGCGGCTTGGCCGTCCCGCCGCACGGGATTGAAATTCAGCGCAGGGCGAGCCCGGTGCTGGCCTGGCCCGTGCCGCGCCTAAAGGCGAAGAGGCAGAGCGCGGCGATCGCGAGTTCCAGCGCCAGCGCGCCGAGGATGCCGCCCGACGGAATGCCGTCGGCCAGAAGGCCCAGAACGCGGCCCGCCGGGAAGGCGAGAAAGACAGTGAGCGCAGCCACGACCGCGGCCTGCCTGAGCGCCGGCCTGACGATCCCGGCCAGCATGACCGCGCCGAAAGCGGCAAGTCCCGCCCCAGGCGCGCGCAGTTCGCTGAGAAGGCTGGGATCGGTCCCCAGAACGATCCCGTAGCTTGCGTAGAAGGTGTGCGGGGCGGCCAGGATGAGGGCGCCGACCGCAAGTGCGGTGATGCCGGCAACGCCGAGTGCGATTTTCTGCGTAAGTGTCATGTGATCATCTCCCAATTCGGTTGGACAGGAGGATCGGGCGGCCGCCTCCGGAACTTCGGTGGCCACCCGGTCCGAGGGTCAGTGCATGATCGCGTGCAGCACAACGGTCTCGCAGTGGCTGTCGGCCCACAGGTCGACGACAGAAAGGGTGTCCTCCCACCGCTCGATGATCTGCGCCGCGCAGTCGTCGCGGACCTCCTCGATCGTCATGCGATAGGCGAGGTTGCCATGCTGAAATTCGGTGAGCTCCATGTTCTCCATGAAGCGATCGAGGAACTCCGGCCACAGCGCGTAGACCGTGTCGCGCACATCATGCGCGTAATCGCGGGCCGTCTCGACATCCTGGCGGTTGCCCAGAACCGAGACATGACCAGAGAGGAAATGCTCGAAATCGTAGCGCAGAAACGTGTCGAAGCTCGCCAAGTAGCCTTCGAGGTCGGCGGTCGCCCCGAAGTTCATGAACGGCGCCTCTCCCGGCGTGATCGTGTCGATCGCCATGAGGAAACCCCGGTCCGGCAGATGGATGATCACGTCGGTGTCGTTGGCATGGAAGCCCGCCGCCTGAAGCTCGATCGGAACGCCGCCCACGTCGAACGACAGCGCGTTCTCGAAGGTCTCGGTCGGGGCCAGAACACCGCGCAGCGGGGTCTCCACAAGGCTCTCGGCGCTCGCCTGGGCGGCGATCACGGTCAGCCCCTCGATATCCGCGAAAGTGTAACCGCCCCCATTGTGGTCGGCATGCTTGTGACTCTGGACGAAATGGGTGATCGGCACACCGGGCGCCGCCATCTCGATGGCCGCTCTCAGGCCTTCGCCGAAGCTCGGTGGTGCATCGAAGACGACAACGCCCTCCTCCGTGACGAGGAAGGCCGACTGATAGATCAGGTCCGTCACGAAGAAGAGACCGGGCTCGATCTCGCTCACATGCAGGCCGAAGTCGGTGTTGATCCGGGCGACGCGCGCGCGCATCGCCGGAAGCTCGGGCGCGAAATGGCGAAAGCTGTCCGGGTGCTCGGCATCGGTCGAGATCGTGTTGGCAGGGTTGTGGCCTTGGTCGGCCCTGGCCGTCCAACCCCCAAAGGAGGCAATAGCGGCGAGGCAGGCGATGGCCGAGACGGATATGAAGGGTCGCATGGGCGGTCTCCTCTGTTTGCTGTGTGTCCAGAGGAATAGCGGGGTGGTCTCGCCTCGGTATTGACCCGAGAGGCCAAAGGCTTGACCGAATGGGCCATGAAACACCTAGAGGCCGCTCAGGAACTTCCGATGTTGAGCCGGGCTTCGACCGAGCCAGCGCTTGAAGGCGCGATTGAAGGCGCTTTGCTCCGAGAAGCCGGTCAGAAAGGCGATCTCCGAGAGCGAGTACCGCTCGTCGCGAAGGAGCCCCTCGGCCAGTTCCTTTCGGGTCTTCTCTGTCACCGTTCGAAAGCTCAGGCCCTCCTCCGCCAGGCGACGATGAAGCGAGCGCACGCTCAACCCGAGGGTCCGCGCGACGTCGGCCACCTTAGGAAGCCCCCCGCTCAAGGAACGCGCGATCACGTCCTTGGCGAGGGCTTCGATCGAGGCATCCTCGACAACGTCGCGGAGCTCGCCTTCCAGATGGCTGTCCAGAAAGCGGGTGATGCCTGCGTCCCCGAGCCTGTTGGGCTGCGCGAGGGAGTCCGGCGACAGGAGAAGCGCATCGAGGTCCGAGCCGAAATGGACCGGACAGCCAAAATAGCGCTCATGAAACGAGACCGTCCGCGGCGGCGGGTGTTTCAGGTGCACCTCGAGCGGCGAGAAGGGCACCGGCGAGACCTGGCGGCTGATGGACACGGCACTTGCGAGCGTCGCCTCGTTGGACAGCCTCAGGCCAAGCCGACGCTCGCCCGACCGGTGCAGGATAAAGAGCGTGCCACGGTCGGCAGGCCGAAGCTCGTACTCCACGACACTGGTCCAGAGGCGTGCAAACCGCTCGACCCGGGAGTATGATCCGAGCAACGTAGGAGCGGCTTTCCACGCCAGACCCAACGCACCGTACTCGTCGAGTTGCATCGACGCCCCGGTGCGAACCGACAGCTCTGTCACGTCGACCAATTCGGCGATGCGTTCCAGGAGGTCGTAATAGACCGTGTCGACCAGCATTGTCCGGGGATCATTCTCGCTGTCGGGGTCCAGACCGATCGAGGCCAGAAGACTGCGCTGATCAACGCTGGAGCCAGCGGCAGCGATCATCTTCCTGGCAAAGAGCGATGTGACTACACCCATGGCGCGCGCTTATAGACCACTTCGCCCGTTTCACACAGAGCGAGGCCGCGTTCGCCCGGTTCTCCGTCCATCGCGAAGTGGCGCCCGGAGCCGACCAGCTGACAGAAATCGGTCGCCCTGCGAAGGCATGCTCCCGAGCAAGAACCGCACGCCGACCCTGACGCACTCGGTCCTTCTCCCGAATTCGCCGCCGAAACCGCTGGCCCCTGCGTCCGGATGGAGCGGGTAATGTCGCCGCAACCCGCACCCGGCCCGCCAGCGACTTCGTCGCCGCCTGGCTCGACGGCGTGCGACTGATCGACGACATCCCCGTGGGAGTAGCACACCGACTGGCCGAAGCCCGGGAGAGCAACGCCTGATACCAGAGGCGATCTATTCGCGCCAACAAGGTGTCGCCAATGTTCAATACGCCCGACACGGGCGCCCACGACCGAGTTGACCACAAAGAGACCGATATGACTGCAGGAGATTTGGGACGGCGCCCTCCTCCGCTCGCCATCAATGACCGTCGTCACCTGCCGTTGAATATTCTGTAGGGGCGATCGCAGCCGACCGCCGTTCGCCGTGCCTCCAGCCCAAAACTGATTGCGACGCAGGCACCACCAGAGACAAGCCCGGTTGTAAATGCGCGGCGCGGAGGCAGAGCCCGGCGCACGATTGGGGATATACGCCGTTTTGGCATTCGAAGTATGAGAGCGTCATGACACAGGCTCCCTCTCCCGGTCCCACTGCCGATCGCATCCTCGCGGGCGTTGCCCTGATGCTTGGGTTTTGCCTGACCGCCCCTTTGCTGGATGTGGCCGCCAAGCTGGCTTCCAGCAGTGTGCCTGTGGGGCAGATAACGGCCGCGCGCTTTGTGTTGCAATGCGCGCTGATGGCGCCCTTGGTCTGGATCTTGGGATCATCACTGCACGTGGCGCGAGGGGATTGGCTGGCCCTCGCATTTCGCGCGGCGCTTCTGCTTGTCTCCACCTATTGCTTCATCGCAGCGATCCGCGTGATGCCACTTGCCGACGCGCTCGCGATCGTTTTCGTGGCTCCGTTCGTCGTCTTACTCGTGGGCAAGTTCTACCTCGGTGAAGACGTGGGACCACGCCGCGTGGCGGCGGCTCTTGTGGGATTTGTCGGGGTCCTCCTCGTCATCCAACCCAGCTTCGCAGCCTTCGGCGTCGTGGCCATGTTTCCGCTCGGCACGGCAGTCGGGTTTGCATTCTACATCCTGGTGACGCGCGGGCTCTCGCGCAGGACCCATCCGGTGACCCTGCAATTCCACACCGGCCTGATCGCCAGCCTGTTTTGTCTTCCGGTCATGTTCCTGGCCCAAGGCTCCGGCTCTCCGCTTCTGGACCCGGTCTGGCCGGCGGGAAATGCATGGCTCTGGCTGTTCGGCGTCGGGCTCTTTGCCACGGTTAGTCACATGATGATGACGTATGCCTTGTCCTTCGCGCCCTCGGCCACTCTGGCCCCACTTCAGTATCTGGAACTGCCCGTCGCAACATTCTTCGGCTATCTGGTCTTCCGCGACTTTCCGAACGCGCTGACCCTGACAGGCATTGCCATCATCATTTGTTCGGGCCTCTACATGATCCACCGCGAACGGGTCACCGCCAGACAACTGGTCACCGAGCGGGCCGCTCCGCCGATCTGATAGGGCAGCCTGTCTGATTGACACGTATGGTGACCTGAAGCCCACACCACCAAGGGGCCGCAGCATCGAGCCGCGAGATTACGTGGTCCTCCGTTTGTATTCAGATCTACCGGAGCGCCTGTCTCCGCCCACTTAGCCATGCCGCATCACCGGTTCGTCGTTATCGCAGCATCTTGTCTCTGAAGAGGTCACTCGCCACGTGCCTCAGAACTGCCAGGCCAGACCTGCGCCAATCGCAAGGGAGACGGCGCCGGTGCCGGGGATGATGTCGGTGGAGTCGTCCGTGCCGAAGTCCATGCCCTGCAGAATCGTCTTCCCAAAAGCGATATTCTGTTATATGTAACGCATAACATGGGAGGGGAAGAATGAACGAGTCGATCGCAGTGATGGATCATCTCGCACGGCTGAGGCGCGACCTTGGCCCGAGCGGTTGCCTCGAAGGCGCCGACCTCCCAGCCCGTAACCGGACCGACTGGAGCTTCATGGCGCCAACATCTCCGATTGCGGTCCTCCGGCCCACATCGACGGAGGACGTGTCG
Source organism: uncultured Oceanicola sp. (assembly GCA_964454145.1). Classification (GTDB taxonomy): domain Bacteria; phylum Pseudomonadota; class Alphaproteobacteria; order Rhodobacterales; family Rhodobacteraceae; genus Vannielia. The sequence goes on from CAYVQK010000035.1 coordinate 18,845, forward strand.
AAGATCATGCGGGATTGCCACGCGGCAGGCATTCCGGTGACGCCTCAGGGTGGCCTCACCGGCCTGTGCGGCGGTGCGCGCCCGCTCGACGGCGGCGTGGCCCTGTCGCTCGAGCGGATGAGCGGGATCGAGGCGCTGGACCCGGCGGGCATGACGATGACAGTGCTGGCGGGCACGCCGCTGGAGACGATCCAGAAGGCCGCCGCCGAGGCGGGACTTTACTTTCCCCTCGACCTCGGCGCGCGCGGGTCCTGCGCCATCGGTGGCAACCTCTCGACCAACGCGGGCGGCAATCGGGTGATCCGCTACGGCATGACCCGCGACCTGGTGCTGGGGGTCGAGGCCGTGCTGGCCGATGGCACCGTGCTGTCGATGCTGAACCGGATGATCAAGAACAACGCGGGTTACGACCTCAAGCAGCTCTTCCTCGGCAGCGAGGGCACGCTGGGTGTCATCACCCGGGTCGTGCTGCGTCTCTACCCGCAGCCCGGATGCACCGCGGCCGCGCTCTGCGTGGCGCACGACTATGACGCCGTGCTCGGCGTGCTGTCCAAGGCGCGCCGGAAGCTCGGGCCGCTCCTCTCGGCGTTCGAGGTCATGTGGGCCGACTACTGGCACCAGGCGACAGAGCGCGTCGGGGTGCGGGCGCCTGTTGCGATCGGCGACGGCAGCCACGTGATCCTGATCGAGATGCAGGGGCTGGACGACGACATCGACGGCGACCGCTTCGAGAGCCTGCTGGGGCAGCTGCTGGAGGACGAGCTGGTGCAGGATGGCGCCGTGGCGCAAAGCCTGGGCGACATCGCGGCCTTCTGGGCCACGCGCGACGCGGCGGCGGAGTTCGCCAACCCCTCCATCATCGGACCGCACATCAGCTTCGACGTCGGCATTCCGGTGTCCCGGATGGATGAGTTCGCCACCCGCGCAAAGACCGCGCTGCTGGAGGAGATGGGCTGCCACTCGGTCTACTACGGCCACGTCGGCGACGGAAACCTGCATGTCGTGGCCTGGGTGCCTGGCGCGGATCCGCAGCCGATCCCCGCGGCGAGCCGGATCGTCTATGGCATCATCGGCGAGATGCACGGCACGGTATCGGCCGAGCACGGAATCGGCACACTGAAGAAGCCCTATCTTCCACTCAGCCGCGGTCCCGACGAGATCGACCTGATGCGGCGCATCAAGGCCGCGATAGACCCCAGAGGGGTGCTGAACCCGACCAAGATTTTCGACTGAACGCAACACTCACCCCGGTCCGGAGGAGGATTCCGGCCGGGGCGTCATGTCCAAGGAGGAGACCAACATGACTTTCACCAAACGCCACCTTCTGGCAGCCCTCGCTGCGCTGATGGCCACGACGGCGGTTCCTGCGGCAGCGCAGGACTGGCCCGCCGGCCCGGTCACGCTGATCGTGCCATGGGGCGCGGGCGGCGGCACCGATGCCACCGCGCGGATGATCGGCACGCTGCTCGAGGCCAAGCTGGGCGTGCCCGTCCCGGTCGAGAACCGAACCGGCGGGTCCGGTGTCATCGGCCATGCCGCGATCGCGGATGCCGCACCCGACGGGCAGACCATCGGCGTGGCGACGCTGGAAATCGGCACGATGCACAACCTCGGCCTGACCGAGCTCGATTACACCGCCTACACGCCGCTCGGCCTCTACAATTCCGACCCCGCGGCGATCTTCGTGAACGCGGGCAGCGACTACGCCGATATCGGCGCGCTCCTGGAGGCGCTGAAGGCCACCTCTGACGGCGAGTTCAAGGGATCGGGCTCGGCACAGGGTGGCGTGAACCACCTCGCGCTCGCCGGGATGCTGATGGCCGCCGGGATGCCTGCCGACCGCGTCGCCTGGGTGCCGTCCGAAGGCGCCGCGCCCGGGCTTCAGGATCTGGCCGCCGGCGGCGTCGAAGTGGCCACCGCCTCGCTTCCGGAAGGGGCCGCGCTGATGGAGGCCGGGCTTATCCGCCCGCTGGCTGTGTTCTCGGCATCCCGCATGGACGCCGCGCCGGACGTGCCGACCTTCAACGAGGCCACCGGGTTCGACTTCGCGCTCGGCTCGTGGCGCGGGCTGGTCGCGCCCAAGGGCCTCTCGCCCGAGGTGGCCGAGAAGCTGACCGCCGCCCTGGGTGAGGTCGTGCAGGACGAAGAGTATGTCCAGTTCATGAACGACCGCGGATATGCAATGCAGTGGACGACCGGCGCGGAGTTCGAGGCCTTCATGAAATCCTCCGACGCCTCGCTGAGCGAGACGCTCAAGGCCGTGGGCCTGTCCAAGTAACGCGCAGACGCCCGGTGCCGGATGAGATCCGGCGCCGGGATATCTGAGGTTTCCGGGGGGAGAGAGAGCATGAAGTTCCACGACAGCGCCATCGGCGCCGTGCTGATCGCGTTCGGCTTCTGGATCGCGTGGACGGCATTCGGCTTTCCCAAGCTCACCGGGCAGCCCATCGGGCCCGGCACCTTTCCGGTGGTTCTGGGGACGCTCTGCGTCCTCGGCGGCGCCGGGATCGCGCTGCAAGGTCTTCGCAGCGGCGACCCGCTGGTGCAGGCCCATCCCGGATGGATGCGGCGCGACCGTCTCGCCACGGCGCTGGTGATGGTCGCCGGGACGGGGCTTCTGGCGGTCTGGTTCGAGGAAGTCGGCTTTCCGCTCGGCGGCAGCCTGCTGGTGTCGTCGCTGTTCTTGGTGTCCGGCAAGCGACATCCGATCTGGCTCGCGGTCGGCGTGGGCTTCGTGGTCGCCGTGCACCTGCTGCTGACGCGGCTTCTGCATGTCCCCCTGCCGGCGGGCGTCCTGAAAGGGGTATTCTGATGCTCAGCCACCTCTCCGACGCCCTTCCGCTGGTGCTGTCCTGGAACCTCGTCTTCGTCATGCTGGCCTGCTCCGCCTTCGGCCTCTTCGTCGGGGCGGTGCCGGGCCTCTCGGCCACGATGGCCACGGCGATGCTGGTGCCGATCACCTTCTTCATGGAGCCGGTCCCGGCCATCGCCGCCATCGTGACAACCGCCGCCATGGCGATCTTTGCCTCGGACATTCCGGCCGCGCTCGTCCGCATTCCCGGCACCGCCGCCTCGGCCGCCTATATCGAGGATCTCAACGCGCTGACGCGCGCCGGAAAGGTCGGGCGCGCCCTGGGGATATCCGTTACCGCCTCGGCCATCGGGGGCATCTTCGGCTCGCTGGTGCTGATGGTCGCAGCGCCGCAGCTGGCGCTCATCTCGCTCAATTTCACTTCGTTCGAGTATTTCTGGCTGGCACTGCTCGGCCTGTCGGCGGCGGTCATGCTGGGGACCGGCTCGATCCTGAAATCGCTGATGTCGCTGCTCTTCGGCCTGATGATCGCGAGCGTCGGGATGGATACCACCTCGGGCTTCCCGCGCTTCACCTTCGGCGTCACCTCGCTGCTCGGCGGTGTCGCCTTCGTGCCCGCACTGATCGGGATGTTCGCGATCCCCGAGCTCATCCGCACCTTCGTCAACCGCGAGGCCGTGCCTCCCGTGGCCCCCATCGGCAACCCGCTGCGGATGTTCAGCGGCATGGGTCGGCTGTTGTGGGGGAGCAAGACCGGGTTGTTCCGCGGCTCGGTCATCGGCACCGTCATCGGCATCCTGCCCGGCGCCGGCTCCGACATCGGATCATGGATCTCCTATGCCGTGTCCAAGCGGTTCTCCAAGCGGCCCGAGGAGTATGGCAAAGGCAGTGAACCGGGGCTTGTCGAGGCCTGCGCGGCCAACAATTCGGCACTGTCGGGCGCCTATGTGCCGGCCATGGTGTTCGGCATCCCGGGCGACAGCATCACCGCCATCGTCATCGGCGTGCTCTACGTGAAGGGGCTGAACCCGGGGCCGATGGTGTTCCTGACCTCGGGCGACAAGATCATGGCGATCTTCCTCGTCTTCGTGATCGCCAACCTGATGATCGTGCCGCTGGGACTGCTCGCCGTGGCGCTGGCCTCGCAGGTGCTGCGGGTGTCCAAGCTCACGCTCGCGCCGCTGATCCTGGGGTTCTGCGTGGTCGGGTCCTACTCGATCGACTCCTCCGCCTCGGGCATCGTGATCATGCTGGTGCTGGGCGTCTTCGCCTACCTCATGGAAGAGAACGGCTTTCCAGTCGCCCCCGCGATCCTCGGCATCGTGATGGGGCTGCTGGTCGAGCGCAACTTCGTCACCTCGCTGATCAAGGCCGACGGGATGGCGCTCGGCTTCGTCGAACGCCCGATCGCGGCGGGGCTGGCGCTCCTGGTGCTGGTGGTCTGGGCGACACCGGTTATCCTGTGGGCCGTCGGACGCCGCAAGAAGAGGGCCCTCACATGACCCTGACCCGCATCGTGCCTGCAAAGTCTCTGGCCGAGACCGCGGCGGACAACATCCGCGAGGCCATCCTGTCGGGCGCCTTCCGGCTTGGGCAGAACATCTCCGAGGACCGGCTGGTCGAACTGCTGGGCGTATCGCGCACGCCGATCCGCGACGCGATGGCGCTGCTGGCCCGAGAGGGGCTGGTGGTGGTGCGGCCCAAGCGCGGGTCTTTCGTGTTCGAGACATCGCTGGAGGACATCAAGGCCCTCTGCGACTACCGCGAGCTTCTGGAAACCCAGGGCGCCCGCCTGGCGCTCCGGGTCGCGCGCGAGGCTTACCTGGCCGATCTGACCACCATCGTGGAGGCGATGAAGGCTGCGCTCGCGGATGATGATGCCGACGCCTATGGCACCCTCGACACCCAGTTCCACAATGCCGCGTTCAGGCATGGCGGCAACTCCTACCTGCAGGACGCGAACTCCCTCGCCGCCGGCCGGATCGCGGCGCTGCGCGCAAACATCACCGCGCCCTATGCCGAGCGCCGGGCGGAATCCATGACCGAGCACGTGCTGCTGGCCGGGTTTCTGTCCGACGGCGATCTGGAGGCATTCGACGCCGCACTGAAAACCCACATCCGCCGCACCGAGGTCGTCTACAGCAAGGCGCTGGAAGACGGGCACCTTGGCAATGCGGGCGCCTCGAAGGACACCGCGACATGAGACAGACCGGACTGACCGACGGCGCAAGCCGACTGCGCGCGCGCCTGGCGAAGGGGGGGCTGCTCGCGTGCCCCGGTGCCGCCGATCCCCTCACCGCCCGACTGATCGCCGCTGCGGGGTTCGAAGCCGTCTACATGACCGGCCTCGGCGCCACCGCGGTTCGGCTGGGCACGCCCGACCTCGGGCTGATGACCCAGTCCGAGATGGCCGATCAGGCCCGCGCGATGGTGCGCGCCTGCCCACTTCCGGTCATCGCTGACGCCGATACCGGCTACGGAGGGCCCCTGAACGTGCGCCGGATGCTCCAGGACTATGCGCTCGCAGGCGTTGCGGCGCTGCACCTCGAGGATCAGGAGAGCCCCAAGCGCTGCGGCCAGCTGGCCGGGGTCCGGCTGGTCGGGCGCGGCCAGGCTGCGGCCCGCCTGCGCGCCCTCGTCGCGGCCCGGGAGGAGATGCAGGCCGATACGGTGCTGATCGGACGCACCGATGCCCTGCAGCCCGAAGGCCTCGTCAGCGCGCTCGACCGCGCGAAGGCTTACCGAGACACGGGGATCGACCTCGTCTTCGTCGATGGCGTGAAGACCCGCGCGGAGGTCGAGGGCATCGCCCGCGGGCTCGACGGCCCGAAGGTCGTGAGCCTCGTGGACGGCACCGATGCCGCGCAGTTGACGTTGCCGGAACTGGAGGAGATGGGCTTCACGGTCGCGCTCTATGCCGTGACGGCGCTGTTCGCGGCGATTGCCGGTGTGAAGCAGGCGATGTCCTCGCTACTTGAGACCCAGAGACCCGCCTCACCTCCGCCTGCGAACTATGCCGATTACGCACAGGCCGTGGATCTGACCGGGCATCAGGAGTTCTCGCACGACTACGAAACTGATTGAGGTTCTCCGTCTGTGGTCTTCACCCCCGACATTCATCCCTCTGAAACCAGAGCCCGTGGGTGACATTCGCCCGCTTGCCCGTTGCGGCGAGTTGGGCGACGTAAGCCGCGGGATCTGGCAGCCCAATGCCGAATGGGGTGGCCTTCCCCCTGAAAAGTGGTCCTCCCTGAAGTAGGCCCTTCGAGCCAGATGGAGGATGAAGGAATGCCCGAGAAAAAGCACAAGCCCGAAGAGATCGTCGCGAAGCTGCGGCAGGTCGATGTGTTGGTAT
>CAYVQK010000036.1:0-21663 GCA_964454145.1 uncultured Oceanicola sp.
CCTGGTGGGCGAGGAACTTCTCCTCCCACTCGGGGGCCAGTTGCAGCAGCGGCAGAGTGCCGTCCTCGCGCCGCAGCTCGGATACCAGCTGGAAGCCGAGCCTTTGGCGAACATGCTCGCAGATCGCCTCGGGCGCGGCATAGGTGCCGCGCGCCTCGGAAATGGCCTCGAGGATGAGCGGCAGGTTGCGGACGGAGACCTGCTCGTCGAGCAGGAGGCGCATCACCGCGAGCAGGAGTTCGATCGGCACCTTGTCGGGCACAAGCTCGTCGATCAGACGGCGGTTGGCCTCGGCGCGGGCGGGATCGGAGAGGTTGGAGAGCTCCTCGAGCAGGCGGCGCAGGGCCTTCATGGTGAGCAGGCGGGCGAAATTGCGCTTCAGCACCTCGAGCAGGTGGGTGGCGAGCACCTCGGCGGGCGTGACCACGGTGGAGCCCTGCAACGCGGCTGTTTCGCGGTCATTCTCCGAGATCCAGCGGGCCGGGGCGCCGTAGACCGGCTCGTTGCAATCCTCGCCGGGCGGCAGGAGCTGCGGCGCATCGCCGGCCAGCGCCAGCACCCGCTCGGGGTGCAGCACGTTGGTCGCCTGCACCACCCCGTGGATGCGGATCGCGTAGGTCTCGGGGCGCAGCGCGGCGTTGTCGGTGAGCCGGATCTCGGGGAGGATCAGCCCATAGGAGGCGGCGACATGGGCGCGCATGTTCTCGATCCGGGCGTCGAGCCCGGTGGCGGGATCGAGCACCATGGCGACGAGATCGGGGGCGAATTCGACGTGGATGTCGTCGAGGTCGAGCATGTCGCCGATCGACTTGCGGGCTGGCTTCGGCACCTCCTGCGCGGGGCGGGCGGAAGCAAGCGCCTCGGCCTTCAGCACCTTGCGGCGGCGCCAGGCGAAGAGCCCGAGCGCGGCGGCGCCGGCGAAGAAGGGCAGGATGGGCAGGCCGGGCACGAGGCCGAAGAGCGCCATGAGCACGGCCACGGTGGCGATGGCGGCGGGGTGCTTGCCGAGCTGGCCGACAAGGGCGAGGTCGGTCGCCCCCTTCTCGCCGCCGCGGGCCAGCAGCAGCGCCGAGGCGATGGAGATGATGACCGCCGGGATCTGGGTGACGAGCCCGTCTCCGACGGTGAGAATGGCATATGTTTCAAAGGCTTCGCCGAGGGGCAGGCCATGGACGGCGGCGCCCATCACAAGCCCCATGACCAAGTTCAGCAGCGTGATGAGCAGGCCCGCCACGGCATCGCCCTTGACGAATTTCGAGGCGCCGTCGAGCGAGCCGAAGAAGGTGGTTTCGGCCTGTTCGCGCTCGCGCCGGGCCTTGGCCTCGGCGTGGTCGATCGCGCCTGCCGACATGTCGCTGTCGATGGCGAGCTGCTTGCCCGGCATCCCGTCGAGCGCGAAGCGGGCGCCGACCTCGGCCATGCGGGCGGCGCCCTTGGTGATGACCATGAAGTTCACGATCATCAGCACCCCAAAGACGACGAGGCCGAGAAACACCGAGCCGCCCATGACGAACATGGCGAAGCCCTCGATCACGGTGCCGGCGGCACGGGTGCCGGTGTGGCCCTCGCCGATGATCAGCTTGGTCGAGCTGACGTTGAGCGAGAGGCGGAGCATGAGCGAGGCGAGGAGGATCGTCGGGAAGGATGAGAAGTCGAGCGGGCGCTCGATGAAGAGGGTGACGGTGAAGATCAGGATCGCCAGCGCGAAGCTGCCCGCGAGCCCGACGTCGAGTACCCAGGAGGGCATGGGCAGGATCATCATGGTGATGACGCCCATCAGCGCGAGCGCCAGAAGGATCGTGGGCTGGAAGAGCGCGCCCTTTGCGAGTGGCATGGGTCAGAGGCCTTCGGCCGGGGCGAAGAGGCTGGCCCCGGGCCCGGGCGGGCCGACGGGCACGAGAGAGCCAAGCACCTGCGCCTCGCCGGTGCTCTGCAGGAGCGGATAGGTGTTGAGCCGCGGGCCCTCCTCGGCCCGGTCTGGGGCGAGGCCGGCCATGGCCGCCCCATCGTCGCCCCCCAGCGCATCGCGGTGGCGATAGAAGGTGGCGAGCCAGGCTTCCTCGGCGTCGGGCGCGAGGCCCTGCATCGCGGCGGCGGCATTGCCCCAGCCGCCTGTGCGCGCCTCGAGGGCGGCGAGCAGGGAGGCGGCGAACTCGGCATTGATCCGCGGCGTCAGCATGTCTTCCAGCGAGGCGAACTCGGCGCCGTACTTGCCGTAATTCACCTGGAAGCACCCGAGCCCCAGCTGCTCCTGGCCGGCCTTCAGCTGCTGGTAGGCATAGGCGCGGGCATCGTCGGCGGTTTCGAACCAGACGCGCTGGCCTTCGGCGCCGACCGTCCAGGGCCAGGGCACGAGCCCCTCCTCGCTCTTGCGGCCGCTGACGGTGAGCATGATGGCGCGCAGCACCGAGAGCGGCACCCCCGTCTTGGTGGAGGCCTCACGGGCCGCGGCCTCGCAAAGCTCGGGCCTTGTGGGGCTGGCGAGGGCCGGCAGCGTGAGCATCGCCAGCGCGAGCGCGGCGAGCAGGATGAAGATGCGGCGCGCACGACGCTTCGAGAGGGGGCGCCGGGGCGCTGGTGGGAGGAACCCGCGCGGCGGAACGCTCGGGCCGCCTTCCGGCGGGAAGTGCAGGGTCATGTCAGATCGCAGTTCTGGCTAATCCAATATGGCCCGAGGGTAGGGCACCGCGGTTACCAAACCGTTTCCAGCTTCAGGTTCCGGGCGATTGATTTTCGCCACCGTCGGGTGGGGCGATCTCGCCGGTGGCGGCGGATTTCTCCTCCAGCAGGGTTTCGATCGCGGCGCGGCGGGCGCGGATCTGCTCGAGCAGGTCCTGGGCCCCGGCGAGGCTGGGCTGGACGGGGGCGGCCGGGGTGTTCTCGGGGCGCGTGGCCTCGGTGAAACCGGCCTCCGTCTCGCTGCCCGAGGCGCGAATTGCCTCGGCATCTCCGCTGGCCCAGGCGGCGCGACGGGCGGCATCTTCATCGCCCGCGACCCGGCTGAGCACATGGGCGCGCTCATGTTCGCCGAGGCGGGCGAGCAGCTCGCCGCGCAGGGCATCGCTCTCGGGGCCCTGGAGCCCGGCCAGCGAGGCCAGCGCCCGCTCGTTGCGGCCGAGCGCCATGAGGGCGCGCACGCGCATCAGGCGGTAGGCGGGCTCGGGCGGCAGGCTCTCGGACTGGGCCAGCGCCTGTTCGGGGAAACCCAGCTTCAGCAGGCGCTCGGCCAGGACGAAGGCAGTGGGCGCGGTGACCTCTGCGCCGAGCGCGGCCTGGGCCGGATCGAAGAGCCTGCGCAGGAAGACCTCGTCGGAGGCCGTGGCGGCGAGCAGGGCGGCGACGGTATCGCGCGCCTCGGGCACCGGATCGGGCGCCTCGCCCGCTGGCAGCGCGGCGGCGCGGGCGAGATGGCCGAAGGCGGTGTCGAAGGCGCCATCGCGGGCATAGGCGGGGGCAAGGGCCGCGAGCAGGGTGCGGGCGAGCGGCGTGTCGCGGTGCTCGAAGATGAGCGCCTCGGCGAGCTCCATCCTGTCGGGCGGCAGGGGGTTGCCCCGGGCGTTGGCCAGGCGGATCAGCTCCACCAGGGCCTCGGGGGCCTCGGCGTCGTTGCTCTCGGCCACCTCTTCGAACAACTCCTCGGCGGCGGCGCGACTGCCGGGCGAAGGGCTGCCATCGCCGCCCGCGCCGATGTCGCCCTGTTCGGCGAGGGCGGCCTGGAGCATCTGGAAGCCGGTGCCATGGCTCCCCTCGACCCGCGAAAGCGCATCCCGCAGGGTGGCGGCGAGATCCTCGTGGCCGCGGGCGAGCAGGCGCTGGGCAAGGCGGGGCACAAGGTGGCGGCGCAGGTGCAGCGGCAGGTCGGAAGCGGTGGCGGCGACGGCGCGGCGGGTGTCTTCGGTGACGGCGGAGGGCACCGGGCCCACGAGCATCGCCCAGAAGCTCGCCGGGCCGGGGCAGCCGACCTGGCCGGTCAGCGCCGGTCCGGCGCGCTCCGGCGTATCGTCGAGCCCGGCGGCGAGGGAGCGATAGAGCGGCGCCTCGGGCGCGTCGGAGAGAAAGCCGTCCACCACCTGGCGGGCCTCTGCGCCGAAGCCGAGGTAGAGGTAGGAGCGCGCGAGCGCGGCGGCGGCGACCCGGTCGGGCGCGTCGAACTCGCGCACCAGCACCTGCCGCGCGGTGGAGATCATCTTGTGCGGCTCGGCCTCGGGCTCGGCGACGAGGAAATCGAATGCGGCAGGTGGCACGCAGGCCTCGCGCGCATCCTCGGCGGGTGGCGGGGCATCGGGCGCGGCGCGATCGACCCCGGTGATGGCATCGACGTTCTCGCCGGGATGGTTGCTGGGCGGCGTGCTCGGGTCGGGCTGGCTCACACCGCCGTCGCTGCCGCCATATTCCGGGTTGGGCTCGACCATGCCCTGCGAGCCGGCGCGGGCGAGCTGTTTGAGCAGCTCGGCCTCGATCTCGGCGATCCGGCGACGTTGCTCGGCCTCGGCGAAGGCGTCGGTCGGCTCGGGCGCCTCCCGCGCGGCCACGGCAGGCTGCGGCGGGTCGCGCGGCCTGTCGAGCGCGGGCAGGGTGGCCCGCCGGTCATAGCGGCGGCGAAGCTCTTCGGACAGCAGCGGCGGCAGGGCCTCGGCGGCAACCTCGGTGGGCTCCGGCCCGGGCGCAGGCGCAGCGGCGGTTGCGGTTTCGGCGGCTGGCGAATCCAGCCGGGCCTCGAAGGGGTGGCCGGGCGGGGCGGGGCCATCGGTGATGTCAACCACGACGATGCGGCTGCCGATCTGGAAGGCCTGGGCGTGGCAGGCGCACTCGGACGAAATCGCGAGGCGGCCCTTCTCACCGTCCCAGGCGAGGTCGCGGATGCGTTGCCGCTGGATCAGCTCGAAGGCATCGGACAGGTCGAGGCTTATATCGTCGCGCCCGAGGTCGAGCCCGTAGCCATTGTCGGTGCGCCCCACGTTCCAGGCCGACTCGCTGGCGAGGACCAGCGCGATGCGGGTGAAGCCCGGATGCTCGCCGCTCTGCACGCGCACGACCTCGGCCCGTAGCGGCGGGGCGAGCAGCAGGGCGAGCAGGAGCGCGGCGAGGCGCAGGCCGGACGTCATGCCGCCTCCGACTTGAGATTCTTCAGCGCCTCCTCCAGCTCGGCGAAGCTCGGGCGGCAATGCCCCGGCGTGTTCTGCCGGCCCACCTCGATGCAGATGTTGGTGGCGTGCTGATGCAGGTTGGCGACCAGCACCTCGCGGATGAGCTGGTAGAAATGCGCGTCTTCCTCGATGACGGCCTTCATCTTGGTCGCGAAGGGGCCGACGATGCCATAGGCCAGGAACACCCCGAGGAAGGTGCCCACCAGCGCGCCGCCGATCAGCTTGCCGAGAATCTCCGGCGGCTGGTCGATCGAGCCCATCGTCTTGATCACCCCCAGCACGGCGGCGACGATGCCGAGCGCCGGCAGACCGTCGGCCATCGTCTGCATGGCGTGCGAGGAATGCATTGCGTGGTGCATGTTGGCGGACATCCGCTTTTCCAGCACCTCCTCGACCTGGTTCGGATCATCGTAATTCATCGAGGCGGAGCGGAGCGTGTCGCAGATCAGCTCGATCGCCTCCCTGTCGGCGAGGATCTTGGGGTAGCGCGATATGATCGCGCTTTCGGCCGGGTTCTCGATGTGCTCCTCGAGGGCCACCGGGTTCTGCCGGGCCAGGCGGATCAGCTCGAACAGCAGGCAGAGCAGATCCTGGTAGTCGTGGTGGCTCCAGTGCGGGCCCTTGAACACCTTCTTGATGTCCTTCAGCGTGTGCTTGATCGAGGCCATGTCGTTGGCCAGAACGAAGGCGCCGATGGCGGCGCCGCCGATCATCGTCATCTCGAAGGGCAGGGACTTGAGGATGATTCCCATCTTGCCGCCGGCGGCCAGATAGCCGCCGAAGACCATCACGAAGATGATGATGATGCCGACAATTCCGATCATGCTCTGCTCGCCCTTGCTCTTCGTCACCGGGCCTGGCCCGAGCCTCTTCTCGCATCCCGCGGTTAATATTCCCTGATGGTCCGCCGGCTACTCGGTGGGCACCGATCCGTTGCGGCCGGCGAGGATGATGGAGAGCGTGTAGGCGGCCTTCGGCTCCATCCCGGCGAGCACGGCGGCGGCGCGCTCGGGCTGCATCCGGCCGAGAAACCCGGCGGCGAAGATCGGGTCCATCTCGGAGAAGAGGGCGGCGGCCTCCTTGGGCTTCATCACCTCGTACATGCGGGTGAGCCTGGCGAGGTCGGTCTCGGCGGCGCCATCGGCCAGCGCGAGGGTTTCCTCCAGCTGGGCCTCGGCCGCGCGCAGGGCCACCATCTCGCGGGCGATCTCGTCGCGGGCGCGTTGCAGCGCGAGAAGCTCGTCGCCCACGGCCGCCTCGCGCGCGCCCACGGCGGCCTCGCGGGCCTGGAGGGCGCCGAGCAGTGCCGCGATCTCGGGGGCGGGCTCGCAGCCGGCGACCACGGGCCCACCTTCCGCCGCATCTTCCGCCAGGCCCGCGACTTCGCGGGCGATCGCCGCGCCGCTGCCGCCGGCGAGCCGGAGCACCGCCGAGGCGATCAGCAGCACCGCAAGGGTCCTGAGCAGGCCACGGCCCAGCTTGCGGCCCAGCCGGCGCATCGGCCGCGCGGCCCGCTTCGCGCGCTTTCGCTGCGCCATCACGCGGCCTCCTGTTCCTCGCTGCGGGCAGGGCGGCGGCGGCGGCTGACCCGCGGCTTTCCGGCGGCGTCGCCGGGCTCGGGCAGGTCGTGCATCGAGGCAAGCAGGATCTCGAGCTTCGCGGCACTCTCCTCGGCCCGCCTCGTCAGCTCGGTGAGCTGCGACACGCTGCCGGCGGAGGCCCTGCGCGCCTCGGACAGCGCCTTCGTCAGGTCATCGACCTGCACCGAAAGCACCGCCACCGCACCACCCATCCCGCCCTCGAGATCGGTGAAGCGCGACAACCGGCGCGACAGGACGAGGCAATAGATACCGGCGCCGATCGACCCCGCGGCCATGAGAATGTCTGCAATCAGGTTCAGCATCGGGGCCTCCTAGTTCACCACGAATTCGGTCACGAGCAGATCGCGCACGCGGCCCTCGCCGGTGACGATCTGGATGCGCCGCAGCATCTGCGCCCGCAGGCTCATCAGCGCGCTCGGCCGTTCGATTTCCGAGATTTCCACGGCGCGGAGATAGGTGTTCAGCACGTCGAGGATGCGCGGCATGAGCAGCGTCACCTCCTCCTGCCGATCCGGCGCGACCTCGAGCTCCGCGCGAAACCGCAGGTGCGCGGAACGGCCCTCGGCACGCATGGCGATGATGATCGGATCGAGCGGAACGAAGGCCACCGGCTGGAGCGGCTCGGCCTCGGCCACCTGATCGTGCCCTTCCTCGCCATGGGCCTCCCCGCCACCGCCCAGCATGCCGGAGAAAGTGGCGAAGAAAGCCCCGCCGCCGCCCGCGATCATGAGAATCACCCCAAGGATCAGCGGCAGTTTCGACTTCTTCTTCGGGGCTTCGCCCGGCTCGCCATCCACTTCGGCGCCGTCTTTCTCGGCCATCGCGGGAGTTCTCCTGAACAAATCACTCGATCTGTTCATAGCCCCAAGGTGGCTAACCGAATGTTAAGGCGGATAGGCGATTCAGGGGGAGACGGGCAGAAGCCCCGATGACGGCGGAGAATGCGCTTGCAGAACCTCATGGATACCTGGAACGGCCTTGATGCCCGGCGGAAGCTGACGGTGCTGGTGGCGACGCTTGCGGTGTTCGCGGCCGTGCTGGTGCTGAGCCGGATGGCCACCGCTCCGGGGATGGCGCTGCTCTATGCGGGGCTGGAGCCTTCGGCGGCGGGCGAGGTGGTGACCTCGCTCGACCAGCGCGGCGTGGCTTACGAGATCCGCGGCGGCGCGATCTATGTCGATTCGGCTCGGCGCGACGAGCTGCGGATGACCCTGGCCAGCGAGGGGCTGCCCGCAAATGGCGGGCAAGGTTATGAAATCCTTGACGGTTTGTCGGGCTTCGGCACGACGAGCCAGATGTTCGACGCCGCCTACTGGCGCGCGAAGGAGGGTGAGCTGGCCCGCACGATCCTCGCTTCGCCCCGGGTGCGGGCGGCGCGGGTGCATATCTCCAACCCGGCGACCCAGGGCTTCGGGCGCGACACCGCGGCCTCGGCCTCGGTCTCTGTCACGGCCAATGGCGGGCGGGTGACCCCGGCGGAGGCGAAGGCCTTCAAGTTCCTCATCGCCAGCGCGGTGGCGGGCCTCAGCCCCGAGGGTGTCTCGGTGATCGACGGGGCGAGTGGCGCCGTGGTGGCCGCGGATGACGTGATGGGCGACCCGGCGGGCGAGGAGCGCGCCGAGGCGCTGCGCCGGAACGTGCAAAGGCTGCTCGAGGCTCACGTGGGCCCCGGCAACGCGGTGGTGGAGGTTTCGGTGGAAACCCAGACCGACCGCGAGCAGATCATCGAGCGCCGGTTCGACCCGGAGGGGCGGGTGGCGGTGAGTTCGGAAACCGAGGAGCGCAGCAACAGCGCGAGCGGCACCAACCCGGCTGCGGTCACCGTGGCCTCGAACCTGCCCGATGGCGAGGCCGGCGCAAATGGGGGCGAGAGCCAGAGCCAGGAGAGCTCCACGCGCGAGCGCACCAACTTCGAAGTCTCTGAAACCCAACGTGAATTGCTGCGCGCACCGGGGGCCGTCAAACGGCTGACCGTGGCGGTGCTGGTCGACGGCGTGCGCGGCGAGGATGCCAGCGGCACCCCGACCTGGACCGCCCGGGACGAGGCCCAGCTGGAGGCGCTGCGCGAACTGGTGGCCAGTGCGGTGGGCTACGACGAGGCCCGGGGCGACCAGATCACCATCAAGTCGCTGGAGTTCGAGCCGGTGGCCGAGGTCGGCACCGCGGCAGGCGGCTCCCTGCTCGACCGGCTGAACATCATGACGCTGATCCAGCTTGCGATTCTGGCCCTTGTCACGCTCGGCCTGGGCCTTTTCGTGCTCAAGCCCGCCCTCACCGCGCGTGCGCTGCCGGCGCCCGAGGCGACGGTGGCCGCATTGCCGCCGGGCGGGCCGGCGAAACCGGGCGGCGCGCCGGAGGACATCCCGCTGCCCGACGCGCTGACCGGCGAGATCGACGACAGCGACATCGACCTGCCTGACATGGCCGTGGTGAACGATTTCGACGTGTCCGGTGTGCCCGGCATGGGCGATTTCGGCGGCTTCGGTGGCAACAGCGACGATCCGGTGGCCCGGCTGCGTGCGCTGATCGAGGAGCGCCAGGACGAGACCATCGAGATCCTGAAGAGCTGGATGGAAGAGGATGAGGAGGCCCGGGCGTGACGAAGGGCAGCTTCACGCTGGAGGACTTCGGCAAGGGCACGAAGGCGCCGCGCGAGAAATCCGTCGGCGAAAGCGCCCTCGCCGAGGCCCAGCTCGCCGCCTTCGACAAGGGCTACCGCGAGGGCTGGGAAGATGCGGCCCGCGCCCATGCCGAGGAGCAGAAGGCGATCGGGGCCGACCTCGCGCGGGCGCTCGATGACATGAGCTTCACCTATCACGAGGCCCGACGGGCGATGCTGGGCGAGATGCGGGCGCTGATCTCGGCGATCGTTGGCAGAGTGCTGCCCGAAACCCTGCGCGGCAGTCTCGGCCCGATGATCCTCGAGCGGATCGAGGCGGCGACGAAGGCCCGCAGCGAGGTGTCGGTCGAGGTGGTGGTCGCGCCCGACAACATGGCCCGCGTCGCGCCCCTGCTCAAGGGCGGCGGGACGATTCCGGTGCGGCTTGCCGAGGAGCCGAGCCTCGGGCCCGGCCAGGCGGTGCTGCGCTTCGCCAGCGCCGAGGAGATCATCGACCTCGATGCCGTTCTCGCCGGAATCGAGGAGATGGTGGAGGGGTTTTTTGAGGGTCAGGCGACCCGGGAAGGATGACGGATGAGCGACGAGACGCAGGGGGCCTCGAACCCCTTCACCCAGGTGCCGGTGGAGATCATGGTCGCCGTGGGCAAGGCCCGGCCGCGAGTGTCGGAGCTGCTGAAACTGGGGCCCGACGCGGTGCTGCCGCTCGACCGCCGGGTGGAAGACCCGGTGGAGCTCTACGTCGGCGACAAGCTGATCGCCCGGGGCGAGCTGACCGAGGCCGAGGACGGCCAGCCGGGCCAGCTCGCGGTGCGCCTGACCGAAGTGGCGGATCTCAAGGGCGGGCTTTGACGCTAGCTCCGGTGGCGCGGGCCCGCCGGTCTGGCGCGGGCATGGCCTGGCCCGCCGGGCTGGCGGTTCTGCTGGCGCTCGCCGCCGGCCCCCTCGCGGCGCAGGACGTGACGATCGACCTGGGCGAAGGCGCAGGCGCGCTGAGCAACCAGACGATAGGGCTCTTCGCGCTCGTCACCATTCTGAGCCTGGTGCCGGGGATCGCGGTGATGATCACCTGCTTTCCCTTCATCGTCACGGTGCTGTCGATCCTGCGGCAGGCCATCGGGCTGCAGCAGTCGCCACCCAACATGCTGATCGTCTCGCTGGCGCTGTTCCTGACCTGGTTCATCATGGACCCGGTGTTCCAGGAGGCCTGGACGCGTGGTGTGCAACCCCTGCTCGACGAGCGGATCGGGGTGGAGCAGGCCTTCGCCAGCACCATGGCGCCCTTCCGGGTGTTCATGGCGGCGCGGGTGGATCCGGAAACCTTCTCCGCGCTCGGCGCCCTGCGCGAGGCCGGGGCGGCGGGCGCGGCGCCCGGGGAGGCGCCACTGTCTCTCCTGGTGCCGTCGTTTCTGCTGAGCGAGGTGGCCCGTGCCTTCCAGATCGGCTTCCTGATCTTCCTGCCGTTCCTCATCATCGACCTGGTGGTGGCGGCCGTCCTGATGTCGATGGGGATGATGATGGTGCCGCCCGCGATCGTGTCACTCCCGTTCAAGCTGGCCTTCTTCGTGGTCGCCGACGGTTGGGCGCTGATTTCGGGTGCGCTGGTGCGCAGCTATTTCTGAGCGCCGTTTCCACCGATTTTCGCAGGGTCCGGCGGGTGCGGCGCGCCCGATGTTGGCCTGGCCGTGGGGGCGTTGCGCGGCCTGCGCCGCGCCACGGGGCGCATCGCTAGAGGGTGACGGATCGCGGGAGCGAAGTGGCGCCACTCGCGCTGGGCTCGTTGAGCTGCGAAGGGGCAAGTGACGGCTCTCGACCATGGGAGACGCAGCGGCGTGTGCATTTCGGGCCGAAGACGCGATCGCGGAGCGGGCCACGGCGGGCGGCGATTGCCCTCGGGTGGGCGGCGGGCCTGAAAGCGAGACCCGGTGAGTGCCGGCGCGGGGGCTTACCTCACGATGAAATCCGCGTGGAGCGCGCCTGCGGCCTTGATGCTCTTCAGGATGTCGATCATGTCGCGCGGCGAGACGCCAAGCGCGTTCAGGCCGGCGACCACCTCGGAGAGCGATGTGCCCGCGGCCACTTCGGCGAGGCCGATGCCGGGCTCTTCGTTGATGGTGGCTGTGGTGTTGGGCAGCACCACCGTCTCGCCCGGGGCGAAGGGGTTGGGCTGCACCGCGATGGGCTGCTCGTCGATCCGGATCGTCAGGTTGCCCTGGCTCACCGCGACCCGGCTGATGCGGACGTCCTCGCCCATCACGATGGTGCCCGAGCGCTGATCGACCACCACCATGGCGCGGCGCTGGGGTTCGACCGGGATGTTCTCGATCCGGCTGATGACATGGGCCGGCGAGCGGGCGCCGCTGCCGGAGATGTCGACCTGCACGGTGCCGGCGTCGAGCATCCGGGCGACGGGGCGGCCGAAGGCGGCGTTGATCGCCGCCTCGATCCGGCTGGCGGTGGTGAAATCCTGGGTGCGGAGCGCCAGCCGCATGCTGCGCAGCCGGGTGAAATCGAAGGGCACCTCGCGCTCCACCCGGGCGCCGGAAGGCACGGTGCCGGCGGTGGGCACGCCCTGGGTGACGGTGGCGCCCTCGCCCTCGGCCGAGACGCCACCGGCGATGATGGTGCCCTGGGCCACGGCGTAGATCTGGCCGTCGGCGGCGGTCAGCGGGGTCATCACCAGGGTGCCGCCGAGCAGGCTCTTGGCGTCGCCGATGGCCGAGACCGTCACGTCGATCTGGGCACCGGCGCGGGCGAAGGGGGGCAGGGTGGCGGTGACGAAGACGGCGGCCACGTTGCGGGGGCGGAACTGCTCGCCGGTGACGTTCACCCCGAGCCGTTCGAGCATGTTCTGCATGATCTCCTCGGTGAAGGGGGCGTTGCGCAGCCCGTCGCCGGAGCCGTTGAGGCCCACCACGAGGCCGTAGCCCACGAGATCGTTGCCGCGCACCCCGTCGAACTCGACGAGATCCTTGATGCGGACCGGGGTGGCTGGGGCGGCGGAGGCGACGCTCAGCGCGAGAAGGCAGGCGAGAAGAGTGCGAAGCATCAGAGGTAATTCACCAGGCTCAGGGACTGCAGTCTGGCAGTCATCGCGTAGATGGTCTCGAGCTGCACCTGCACCTGCTGCAGGCGCGAGGCCGTTTCGTAGGGGTCGACCTCCAGCAGGCTTGCGCGGGTGAGCGTGAGGGCGGAGGTTTCGGCGGCACGGGCGGTGTCGGCCGCCTCGATCAGCTCCTCGACGGTGCCGAGACGGGCCTGCAGTTGGGTGAGGCCGGATTCGCCCTCGATCAGGATCTCGCCGGCGCGTTGCAGCAGCTCGGCCTGGGCAGTCGTGTCGCCGGCGAGCGCGCCATCGGCCACGAGGCCGGCGAGCGCGATGCCCTTCAGCGTGGCGCGCAGTTCCGGGACGAAGGCGGTGAAGCCGAGGTCGGCAGAGACCTCCTGGCCGATATCGACCGGGTCGAGCGGGGTGGTGGAGCCGAGGTAGACGGTGGCCTCGAAGCCGCCGCCGGGGCCGAACCAGGCATCGAGAGCGGCCATCAGGCTGGCAACGTCTGTGGCGCCGGCGGTAGCGGCGGAGAGCCCGGTCATGAGCGTGGCTTCATCGGCGACGGCGGGGCCGCTCACATCCTCGCCGGCAAAGACGCTGCGACCGCCGAACTCGGTGTTGAGCGCGGCAAGCACCGGCTGGAGCCGCGCGGCTGTGTCGGCGGCGGCGGTGGCGACGAGCTCGGGCTGGGCGGCCTGGCTCGCCTGCAGCAGGTTGGAGGCGCTGTCGGCGCCGAAGGCCGAGATGGTCTGGTAGGCGTGCTGCATCACCGCGGCGAAATTGGCGGCCTCGGTGCTGGCGGTGCGGAAGGCGGCGTTGCGCGCCAGCGTCATCTCGATCGAGGTGATCGGAGCGAAATCGCCGCCCACCGCCTCGGCGACGCTGGCCTTGCGGCCGGAGGAGAGCTCCTGCGTGAGGCGGTTCATCTCCGACTTCACGTCGAAGCTGGAGCGGTTCATCTGGAACAGGCGGGCGAGGTCGCCGTGGCCGAGTTGTCTTAGCATCGCGTCAGCCCTTTCAGATGGCCATGATCCGCTGGATCAGCTCGTCGATCGTCTGGATGACCCTGGCGTTGGCGGCATAGGCCTGCTCGACTAGGAGCAGGTGCTGCAACTCGCGGTCGGTGTCGACGCCGCCGGCGAGCTCGGAGGCGTGCAGGGTGTCGTAACGGGCCATCTGGTAGCCCAGCTCCACGTCGCTCGCGTCGCGCTCGGAGGCGAGACCGGAGAGGAAATCGGCGGCATGGCCGGAGGCGGAGCGCGAGAGGCCCGTGGCCGCGGCGGAGGCGGCAGGGCGGCTCTCGTTCAGCCGGTCGGTGAGGGCCTGCAGGAGCGAGGCATTGCCGACCGGGCCGGGCGCGGCGGCACCGAGGCCGTCGCGCAGGCGCCAGCTGTCGCCGCCGCGGCTCGGGTCGGCGAGGATGTTGAACTCGAGCCGGGCGGAGAGCCCCTCCTCGTCGGTGGCCAGGAAGGCGGCGCCGCCATCGGTGAAGAGACCGGCGTCGCCCGCGCCGAGGGTGGTGTCGAGCGCCGGATCCTGGAACCGTTCGACGAGATCGCGGGCCATCATGTCGAGGCTGGCCTGGGCCTCGACCGTTATCTCGTCGCGCTGGGCGAAGAGGGCGTGCAGCGTGCCGCCGGCGAAGGGGGCGTTGGCGCCGCTGGTGCGCACCGGGTTGCCGTTGAGGGTGAGGCCGGAGAGGGCGCCGGAGCCGAGCGTCATGTCGGGCGTGATGAGATTGACGGAGGAGAAGCCGACCTCGGCCGCCGTGCCCTCCAGCAGGAGGCCGCCGGTCGGGGTGAAGAGGGCGACCTTGCCGCCCTCGCGCTGCACCTGCCGGAGCGGTACGATTTCGGCGATGCCGTCGATCAGCACCTGGCGCTGGTCGTGCAGCGCGGCCACGTCCTGGCCGTTGGAGGTGGAGTTGAAGATCAGCGCGTTCAGCTCGGCCACCTGCTCGAGCGAGCTGTTCAGCTTGTCGACCATGCGCTTGATCGCCTGGTCGGCCTCGAGCCGCATGTCCTGGATGCCGTCGGAGATGGTCTCGAACTTGCCTGCGAGGGCCACGCCGGCGCGGGCGGCACTGTCGAGCCGGGCGGGCACGTCGGGGCGGCTGGCGGCCTCGATCAGCGCGCCCTCGAAGCGGGCGTAGGCGGAGGTGAGCGCGCTGGGATCGTCGGGGGCGCCGAGCAGGCCCTCGATGCGCAGGAGCGCGTCGGCGCGGGTCCTGGCCTCGCCCGCGGCGGCCTGGGCGAGCCGCCTGTCGGCGATCACCCGCTCGTTCACGTTGCGCTCGATGGCACCCACCTGGACGCCGCCGAGCGGACGCACGCTGAGGGTCATGCTGCGCCGCCCGTAGCCCTCGGTCAGCGCGTTGGCGACGTTGGAGCTGATGAGATCGGTCGCCCGGCGCGTGGCGTTGAGCCCCGAGAGGGCGGCCGACATGGATGCGGATAGGGACATGGGGAGCCTCGCTTGCCTGCGTCAGATCAGGCGCCGGTCAGCGCTTGATGTTGGTGGTTTCCTGCAGCATCTCGTCCACCGTCTGGATCACCTTGGCGTTGGACGAATAGGCGCGCTGGGTCTGGATCAGGGCGGTGAGCTCGCCGGCCACGTCGGTGGCGCTCTCTTCCAGCGCGTAGCTCAGGATATCGCCGGTGGGGCCATCGGCGGCGTCCCAGAGGAAGAAGGAGCCCGAGGCGTTGGAGGTCTGGTAGGTCTGGTTGTCGAGCGCGAGCAGGCCGTTGGGATTGGGCAGGTCGACCAGCGGGATCTGGTAGATGGTGCGGGTGATGCCGATGTCGAAGGCGGCGGAGAGGAAGCCGTTGGCGTCGATCTCGACCGAGACCATGTTGCCCACCGGCGAGCCGTCCTTGCTGATGGAGGTCGGCGCGAAGCTGTCGGAGAGCTGGGTCATCAGGTTGCCGGAGCCGAGTGCGCCGATGTTGATGTCGATCGGGCCGCCGTCGACCATGACGGTGAAAATGCCGGTGACCCCGTCATAGGCGCCGCCGGTGCCGGTGAGGGTGACCGACTGGATGGTGCCGCCCGAGCCGCGGCTGTCGTCGAAGACGAGCTGGTACTCGCCCACAACGGCACCGCTCGAGGCGCTGTCGGTGATGACCATGTCCCAGGTGTTGGAGGCGCCGGCCGCGGGAATCTGCGGCGTGAAGGTGATGGAGAGGGACTCGGAGGTACCGAGGTTGTCGAAATACTCGATCGAGAGGTCGAGCGGATCGCCCGAGGCGTCGAACTTGGTTTCGGTGGCGGGCAGGTTCATGCCGAGCTGCATATTCTCGGTGGGTTCGCCCGCGAACTGGTTCACGTTGATCTGGATCGGCTGCAGCCCGTCGGCGGTGTCACGCGGGAAGTTGGGAATCGAGCCGTCGGAATCGGCGGGCCAGCCCATGAGCACCAGGCCCGACTCCGTCACCAGGTAGCCGTCGGCGTTGGTGCGGAAGCTGCCGGTGGTGGCGAGAAACATCGGCCGGTCGCCGGTGAGGTTGTTCAGCGAGCTCTCGGTGGTGACGGGCAGGAAGCCACGGCCGCGCACGGCGAGATCGGTGGGGTTCTCGGTCGAGAGGAGGGCGCCGGGCTGGTCGATGAACCGCGATGTGGTGACCCGCACGCCGCCGGCGGAATAGGTGCCGCGGCCGGAGGTGATGACCATGGCGTGAAAGTCGGCCACCGCGCGCTTGTAGCCGTTGGTCGCGCTGTTGGCGATGTTGTCGGAGATCGTTGCCAGACGGCTGGCGTTGGCGGCCAGCCCTGCCACGCCCGCGTTGAGCGAGGAGGAAATCGTCATGTAGAGCGCCTTTCTGCTGCTGTGAGCCTTGCTTGGCTCGCACTATGGAGGCGCGTCATTAAGGGAGGGCTAACAGATAAAATGCAGTCGGTTTTGCCCGGTTCTCGCCCAAATCAGATGTCGGTGCGCAGCAGGATGAACTCCAGCCGGTTGTTGCGGATCGACATGGGGTTGCCCTCCATCGGCTTGCGGTCGGCGAAGCCCGAGACGCGCTGCAACCGGTCATCGCCCAGCCCGGCCTCGACCAGCAGGCGGTGGCCCGTCGCCGCCCGGTCCGCCGAGAGCTGCCAGACCGGGTTTTTCGCCAGCACCACCGGCTCGGAGGCGGTGTGTCCGTTCACCGCGACCGGGTTCGACGCAAGGTCGAAGACCCGGGCGAGCATGGCGGCGATCTCCACCATGATGCGGGTCGGCTCGTTGGTGCCGGGCCTGAAGAGCGGCACGCCCTCGATGTCGAAGACCTCGACGATCAGCCCCTCGTCGGTGACCTTGGTGACGATGTGCCGGAGCGCCTCGTTGGCGGCCATGCTCTCGCCCGACATGGCCATCAGCGCCTGCTCGACATCCTCGAGATCGACCGACTGGGTGAGGCTCTCCTGGTCAGACACACCGGGCGCCTCGCCCTGCTCCCCGGCGGCCTGCTGCGCGTCTGCCGGGTTCCGGGCCGTGGCGCCGGTGCCGTTCTGTGGCAGGGTCTCTTCGGTGAAGACAGAGTCGCCGCCGAAGGCCCCGTCGCCGCCGCCCGACACGCGGGAGAGCGGCACGTTGGGGTTGAAATAGTCGGCAATGCCCTTGCGCTGCTTCTCGGTGGTGGCGTTCAGGAGCCACATCAGCATGAAGAAGGCCATCATCGCCGTCACGAAATCGGCGTAGGCCACCTTCCAGGCGCCGCCGTGGTGGCCGCCGCCCGCGATGATCTTCTTCTTCTTGATGATGATCGGTCGAACATCGTTGCCGGCAGGCATGGCACGCCCCTCGCTGAAACACCTGTCTTCACCCGGGGGCAGGTGTATCAGCGGGGCGTGAAGCCGGGCTTAACAGCTAAAATCCGATGGGAAATCAGGCGGGTTCGCCGGTTTGCCGGATCAGTTCGCTGATCTCGGCGACCTTCTCCTCGAGCAGCGCGCGGTCGCCCCGGGTTTCGACGTTGAGGCGCAGCACGGGTTCGGTGTTGGAACTGCGGACATTGACCCGCCACTCGGGAAACTCCAGCGAGAGCCCGTCGAGCCGGTTGGCCTCGAGCGCCTCATTCGCATAAGCCGTCTCGAAGGCCTGCTTGGCGGTCTCGGGCTTGCCGAGGCGGAAGTTGATCTCGCCCGAGGAGGGGAAGGCGGCGCGCATCTCGGCCACCATCTCCGACAGCTTCGCCCCCTCCACGCTCATGAGCTGGGCGACCGCGAGCCAGGGGATCATGCCGCTGTCGCAATAGTAGAAGTCGCGGAAGTAGTGATGCGCCGAGATCTCGCCGCCGTAGACGGCATCCTCCTTGCGCATCAGCGCCTTGATCAGCGAGTGCCCGGTGGGCGAGGCGATGGCGGTGCCGCCGGCCTGCGCGATGCACTTGCGCGAGTTCCAGGCCACGCGGGTGTCGTGCACGATGTTGGCGCCGGGGTAGAGCTGCAGAAAGCTCCTTGCCAGCAGGGCCACCACGAACTCGCCCTCCACGAATTCGCCGGCCTCGTCACAGAGGAAGCAGCGGTCGAAGTCGCCGTCCCAAGCCACGCCCATGTCGGCGCCCGTGGCCTTCACCTGCGCGGCGGTGGGCGGCTGGTTCTCGGGCAGGAGCGGGTTGGGGATGCCATTGGGAAATGTGGCATCGGGCTCGTGATACATGCGCTCGAAGGTGAGCGGGGCGCCCCGTTCGGCGAGCCTGGCGGCGATCGCGTCGAAGGACGGGCCCGCCACGCCGTTGCCCGCGTTCACCAGGACCTTCAGGGGCTTCAGCGCGGAGATGTCGACGAAGGAGAGGATCTTCTCGGCATAGGCATCGCGGGTGTCGGCCTCCGTGCGGGTGCCGGGGGTTGCGGCGTCGGGCAGGTCGGGGCCGCCGCAGAGCTCCTTCAGGCGCATCATCTCGCCATCGGCCGACAGCGGTCGCGAGCCCTCGGCCACCATCTTGATGCCGTTGTAGTCTATCGGATTGTGCGAGGCGGTCACCATGAGCCCGCCTCCGGCGCCGAGATGCGAGGTGGCGAAATAGACCTCCTCGGTGCCGACGAGCCCGATGTCGATCACGTCCACCCCGCCGGCGATGAGGCCCTGGGTGAGCGCCTCGGCGATCTCGGGCGAGGAGGGGCGGATATCGCGCCCGATCACCGCCGTCTTGCAGCCCAGAACCTCGGCGAAGGCGCGGCCGATCTTGCGGGCGAGCGCGGAGTCGAGGTTCACGCCGATCTGGCCGCGAATGTCGTAGGCCTTGAAGGCGGAAAGGTCTGTCATCGGGGCGCTCCGGGGCTGTGGGAAATCATGCTGCACCTGCGAGGCGATCCTAGGAATCGCGACGGGATTGGCAAGGCCAGCCCCCGCCGTGCGCGGCTTTCCCCTTTAAACGCGCGACCAAACCCTATATGGCCCCGCACGGATGAAACAAAGGAGACCCTGATGGGCTATCGCGTCGTCGTCGCCGGCGCCACGGGCAATGTGGGCCGCGAAATGCTGAACATTCTGGCCGAGCGCCAGTTCCCCGTCGATGAGATCGCTGCGCTGGCAAGCCGCAGATCTCTCGGCACCGAAGTCTCGTTTGGCGACAAGACCCTGAAGACCCAGGATCTCGACACCTTCGACTTCACTGGCTGGGACATCGCGCTCTTCGCCATCGGCTCGGACGCCACCAAGAAATACGCCCCCGGCGCCGCCAAGGCGGGTTGCCTGGTGATCGACAACTCCTCGCTCTACCGCTACGACCCGGACATTCCGCTGATCGTGCCCGAGGTGAACGCCGATGCGATCGAGGGCTATGCCAAGAGGATGATCATCGCCAACCCCAACTGCTCGACCGCGCAGATGGTGGTGGCGCTGAAGCCGCTGCACGACCGGGCCAAGATCAAGCGGGTGGTGGTGAGCACCTACCAGTCGGTCTCGGGCGCCGGCAAGGAAGGCATGGATGAGCTCTGGGACCAGACCAAGGGCATGTATGTGCCGGGGCAGGAAAAGGAGCCCTCGAAGTTCCAGAAGCAGATCGCCTTCAACGTGATCCCGCAGATCGACGTGTTCCTCGAGGACGGCTCGACCAAGGAAGAGTGGAAGATGGTCGCCGAGACCAAGAAGATCGTCGACAAGAACATCAAGGTCACGGCCACCTGCGTGCGGGTGCCGGTGTTTGTGGGGCACTCGGAGGCGATCAACATCGAGACCGAGGAGTTTCTCGACGAGGACGAGGCGCGCGACATCCTGCGCGAGGCGCCGGGCATCCTCGTCGTCGACAAGCGCGAGCCGGGTGGCTACACGACGCCGGTGGAATGCGTGGGCGATTTCGCCACCTTCATCAGCCGGATCCGCCAGGACTCGACCATCGAGAACGGGCTGAACTTCTGGTGCGTGAGCGACAACCTGCGCAAGGGCGCGGCGCTGAACGCGGTGCAGATCGCCGAGCTCTACGGCCAGCGGATCCTGAAGAAGGGCTGAGGCCTTTCCACGAATTTTCGACGAAAATTCGTGACTCGTGAAATTCTTCGGGGGCCGGTCCAAGGATCGGCCCTTCGCTTTCGTCTCACCTGATGAGCGGCGCCGGAAGAGCGCCGTGACACGCAGCTTGCTTTCGCGCTGCCGGGGCCACAGACTCCGCGCCGAAGGCATTTGAGACGAGGAATTTGATCGATGAGATCGCTTTTGTGGGCCACCGCCCTTTGCACCCTGCCCGTTGCCGCACTGGCGGAGGATTTCCAGGCCGCCGCCCCGGTGACCGCCGCCACCGTCTACCCCCAGGGGGCAACGGTGACGCGCACCGTGCGTGCGCAGGTTCCTGCGGGCAGCCACCGCATCCTCTTCCCGGTCCGCCAGGGGATGCAGAACTACGGGCCGCCGCGCATTTTGCCCTCGGGCGGCGTGGCGCTGGGGGCGACCCAGCTTCTGACCGGCTACGTGACCGATGCCGAGTCGGTCTATTCGCCCGCGCAGCAGGCCGCGCTGGAGCGGGTCGAGAGCCTGGAGGACCAGGTGACCGCCAAGGCTGACGAGATCGCCCGCGCCCAGGTGGCGCTGGATGGTGCCAATGCCCGGCTGGCCTTTCTGGCTTCGGTGAAGGGCGAGGCGCTGGATGCGATCGACCCGGAGGCCCTGCGCACGGCCGCAGGGCTGATCGGCAGCGAGACTGCCGCCGCTCAGCTCGAGAAGCAGCAGACGACCGAGGAGTTGCGGGTCCTCTCGGAGGAGATGGACGAACTGAAGGTGCAACTGGCCCAGGCCCGCGCCGACCTTGCCCGCCTGACCCCGCCCGAGGGGCCGGTGGACATGATGGCCGTTTCGCTGGAGCTCGATGCCGCGCAGGAGGTCGTGCTGGAGGTGGTCTACCTCGACGGCAACGCGGCCTGGCGCCCGGACTACGACCTGCGGCTGACCCGGGGCGAGCAGGCCTCGGTGCAGATCGACCGCAAGGCTGTGGTGCAGCAGTATACCGGCGAGATCTGGGACGGGATCGAGCTGGAGCTTTCCACCGCCGATCCCTTCGCCGGCATCGTGCCGACCGAGCCCTATCCCAACCAGGCGATGATCGACAACAATGCCTACAAACGGAGCGTGAGCGGCGGCGCCTCCTATGACACCGCCAGCGCGGCGCGCGAGGCCGAGGTCATGGAAGAGCCGATGATGGAGGCCACCAGCCCCATCGTCGCCGGGCTGAAGGTGGAAGGCCTCGCGGTGAGCTACGACTACCCGCGGAAGGTGACGCTGGCGCCCGACGGCGGCGAAGGGCTGCAACTGGCGCTCGACACGGTGACGCTGGAGGCTGAGGAGAAGATCATCGCCGCGCCGCGTTTCGACGCGACAGCCTTCCTGCTGGCCGAGCTGCGCAACACCCTGCCCGAGCCGATCCTGCCCGGGCAGGCCTCGGTCTATCGCGACGGGGTGTTCATCGGGCGCAACAACGTGCCGCTGATCCCCGCCGGGGCGGAGGAGGAGCTTTCCTTCGGGCCGCTCGAGGCGGTGCGGCTGGAGTGGAAGCTGCTGAACAACGACACCGGCGACAGGGGGATCGTCAGCCGCTCCGACACCCGCGAGCAGGCGATGGAGTTCACCGTGGAGAACCTCAGCGACGAACCGGTGGAGCTGACGGCGCTCTACGCGCTGCCCTACTCCGAGCAGGAGGATCTCGAGGTCGACGTGACCGCCCGGCCCGCGCCCAGCCGCGAGGACTGGGAGAAGAAGCGCGGCGTGGGCGAGTGGGACATGGCGCTGGCGCCCGGCGAGAAGAAGCTGGTGCGGATCGACGTGACGCTCGACTGGCC
>CAYVQK010000036.1:21763-24382 GCA_964454145.1 uncultured Oceanicola sp.
ATCGTCAGATCCTCGCGGCTCACGCCGAGGCGGGTGAGCGGCACCAGCGGCTTTTCCTCGGGCCAGGTGCAGAGCAGCAGTGGAGGTTGGCCGGTGCGCCCCGCCGCGCCCGGCGCGCGCAGCACGTAGCCCAGCTTGCGCAGCCGCGCCTGGAGGCCGGGCCAGGTGACGGAATCCTCGATCGCCTGGGCCAGCGCGCGGCGCTTGTCGACCACGGCGGGGGGCACCTTGGGCGCCTCGTCGAGCTGCGAGAGAATGGCCTGCCGGAGAAATTCGGCAAGCGTCTGGTCAGCCGCACGTGCTGCGCGGTTGGCCTTGTTGAGGAGCTTCAGCGGCATCCTGAGGGTGAGGTTCATGGCAGGCTGTTTCATGGGCCGCACCATGCATACAAACCGGTTAACGCCCGGTTGATCGCCGCGCGAAAACCGGCCCGGAACCGGTCAGACCGTCTCGAAGGCCTTTGCCGCCGGGTTGTAGCCTTCCAGCGAGCCTTCGCGGATATCGAACCACAGGCCGTGCAGGCTCAGTTCCTCCGCCTCGATGGCGCCCTGCACGAAGGGGAAGCCGATCAGGTTCGACAGCGATTCGACCACTGCTTCCCGCTCTAGCGCGCGCTTCTGCTCCTCAGGGTCGGCCATGTCCTTCACCCGCTCGTAGCCGGGGCGCAGGATGTCGAGCCAGCGGCCGATGAAGCTCGATTTCTCCTCGAGTTCCGGCATCTTGCCTGCGCACATGTCGAGGCAGCCAGCGACGCCGCCGCAGTTGGAGTGGCCGACCACGATGAGATGCGCCACCTTCAGCACGCTCACCGCATATTCGATCGCCGCCGAGGTGCCGTGCGGGTCGCCGTCGGGCTCGTAGGGCGGCACGAGGTTGGCAATGTTGCGGTGCAGGAAGATGTCGCCGGTCTGGGCACCGAAGAGCTCGTTCACGTTCACCCGGCTGTCGCAGCAGGCGATCACCATCATCGGCGGGCGCTGGCCTTCGTCGGCCAGGCGCCGATACCAGCTCTTGTTCTGTTCGTAGCGGGTGGCCTTCCAGCCCTCGTAGCGGCTGACGAGATAATCGGGAAGCGGTTTGACCAACCTTTCCATCGCGGTGCCTCTCCTGTTGCCTGCGCAGTTCTAAACCACATCCGCCCGCGCGACGGAAGAGCCGCGGGCATCGGCGGCCTCTCGCGCGCGTTTTGCCCGGGGCAGGGCGGGATCGCGGCAGGATCGGGGCATTCTGCTGCAATACGAGGCATTTGGCCCTTGGCGCCTAACGGATTGTTCAGCCCTTCGCGCCATTGTCTGCCCTGCGAAAACCGGGGTGTTCAAAGAGGTGCGAGAGATGGCGCATGTATCCGTGTTGCATGTGGAGGATGAAATCGGGCTCGATCCCGACCGGCTCGGGGCGCTCTACTGCCAGCTGGGCGACAGGGGGGCGGAAGACGTGGTCTGCCGGGCGATGGAAGAGCTGGCGGTGCGGCTGGCCGATGTGGATGCGCGGTTCCGCGCACAGGACTGGCCGGGTGTGGCGCGGCTGGCGCGCAGCCTGATCGCCATCGCCGAACAGATCGGCATGGTCGGGCTCGCGCGGGTGGCGGGCGACGTGGCGCAGAGCGCGCGGGCGGTGGATATCCCGGCGGTCGGCGGCACGCTGGCGCGGCTCGGCCGCATCGCCGACCGCTCGCTCACCGAGGTGTGGGACGCGCAGGATCTGTCTGTCTGAGGCCGGCGCGGGCCGGCACAGGGCCGGGCTTCCGGCGGCGGAAGGGTTGCTCTAGTCTGGCGGCGAAACACCAGACGGAGCCCCCATGTATCCCACCCCCTTGCCCAAATTCGCCGCCTCCGATGCCAAGGCTTGCCCTGTGTGGGCGGTCGGCCCCGAGGGGCTGGAGGGCCTGCCCGAGACAGAGGCGGGCTGGGCGAAGACCGTGGGCTTCAAGGCCGGTGCGGGCGAAACCTGCCTGGTGCCCGGCAAGGGCGGCAGCCTGGGCGCGGTGCTGCTGGGACTGGGCTCCGCGGCCAGCCGCGACCGGCGGCGGTTCGTCACCGGCGACCTGCCCGCGCGGCTGCCCGAAGGCGCCTATGCGCTGGCGGGCGAGTGGGATGCGCGCGCGGCCGAGGAGGCCGCGCTGGGCTGGCTGCTCGGGAGCTACCGCTTCACCCGCTACGTCGAAGGCCCTGCGCCCAAGGCACAGCTCGTCTGCCCCGAGGGTGTGGAGGCCGCGAAGCTCGAGGCCATCGCCGCGGGTGAGTTCCTGACCCGCGACCTGATCAACACGCCCACCTCCGACATGGGGCCCGAGGCGCTGGAAGATGCCTTCTTTGCGCTGGCGGGCGAGCATGGCGCGAAGGCCAGCGCGGTGCGGGGCGAAGACCTGATCGCGCAGAACTTCCCTATGATCCATGCGGTGGGCCGCGCCAGCGCCGAGGCGCCGCGGCTGCTCGACATGCGCTGGGGCGAGGAGGGGCCCGCACTCACCCTCGTCGGCAAGGGCGTGTGCTTCGACACCGGCGGGCTCGACCTGAAGCCCGCTGCCTCGATGGGCCTGATGAAGAAGGACATGGGCGGCGCGGCCACGGTGATGGGGCTGGCGCGGATGATCATGGCGCTGGGGCTGAAGCTGCGGCT
>CAYVQK010000037.1:0-24171 GCA_964454145.1 uncultured Oceanicola sp.
GCGCCGCAGGCAACCCCGAGCACCCGGTGCTGCGCGATGCCGACGCCAAGTGGTATGTTCGCGAAGAGCGCAAGGGCTGGATCCTCGGCCCCTACGAGCGCAACGCGCCGGCGCGGTTCGAATACGACGTGCCCGAGAGCTTCCGCGCCGATCTCTTCCCCCTCGATCTGGAGCGGATCGAGGAGGAATACATGAGCATGATCCACCGCATCCCGACCTCCGAAGAGGTTGGCCTGAAAGACGATTTCAACGGCCCGATCTGCTACACGCCCGACGGCAACCCGCTGGTCGGCCCCGCGCCGGGCCTGCGCAACATGTGGCTGGCCGAGGGCTTTTCCTTCGGCATCACCGCCGCTGGCGGCACCGGCCACTACCTCGCCCAGATGATGGTGGAGGGTGAGGCCGAGATCGACATGGCCGCGCTCGACCCAAAGCGATACGGCAACTGGATCACCACCGAATATGCCGCGCGGAAGAACGAGGAGTGCTACGAGCACGTCTTCATCCTGCACCACCCCGACGAGGAGCGCGAGGCCTGCCGCCCGCTGCGCACCGCCCCGGTCTACGAGCGCCAGAAGGCGGCAGGCGCCCAGTTCGGCTGCGTCAACGGCTTCGAGCGGCCCAACTACTTCGGCCCCAAGGATGCGCCGTCGAACTTCGACCATGACGCCCGCAGCTTCCGCCGCGGTGGCTGGTGGCAGTACGCAAAGGCCGAGGCCGAGGCCGTCCGCAATGCCGCAGGCCTGATCGACGCCTCCGCCTTCACCAAGCACCTGCTGCGCGGACCGGGCGCCACTGCCTTCCTCGACCAGTTCACCTGCAACAAGCTGCCCAAGGTCGGCCGGATCAACCTCACCTACGCGCTCACCTCCGCCGGCACCACCCGAACCGAATACACCATCGTCCGCCTCGCCGAGAACGAGTACTACCTCGTTTCCGCCGGCGCCTGGACAGCCTATGACGCCGACTTCCTGATGAAATCCGCCGAGGATTTCATGGCTGCCGGCGGTGGTTACGTCGATATCCACGACGTCACCACCCAGTGGGGCGTCTTCGCCATCGCCGGGCCGAAGAGCCGCGCCGTGCTGAACGAGATCGTCAAGGACGCCGATCCCTCAACGGTGCTCGGCAACAAGCGCTTCCCATGGCTCTCGATGCGCAACATCGAGCTCGGCATGTGCCCGGTGCGCGCCATTCGCGTCGCCTACACCGGCGAGCTGGGCTGGGAGCTGCACCATCCGATCGAGATGCAGACCTACCTCTACGACCAGCTCATGGCGGCGGGCGAGAAGCACGGGCTCAAGCTCGTCGGCGCCCGCGCCCAGAACTGGCTGCGGCAGGAGAAGAGCTACCGCGCCTTCGGCACCGAGCTGGGCCGCGACGCAACCCCGCTGGAGGCCGGGCTCGACCGTTTCGTCGATCTTTCCAAGGACTTCCACGGCAAGGCCGCGATGGAGGCCAAGGGCATACGCTCGATGTGCGTCACCGTGCTGATCGACGGGCCGGAAGATGCCGATCCCTGGGGCCGCGAGGCGCTCTATGACGGCGAGACCAAGGTGGGCCGCCTCACCTCGGGCGGCTACTCCGTGGCTTTCGGCAAGAGCATCGGCATGGGCTACGTGTCGCTCGACCTTGCCAAGCCCGGCACCAGGCTCAAGGTACGGATGCAGGGCAAGCTCTGGGATGTCGAAGTGACCGAAGACAGCCCCTACGACCCGACCAACGCGGTCATCCGCATCGACGGCTGATCGCCAGCGCCCTCGGGGTGGGCAACCTGCCCACCCTCAGTAATCCCGCTCGAAGAAGATCCCCACCCCGGCATTCCCGTCCGAAGAGGTCGAGCCCTTGACGTTCACGTTGGGGCCGATCTGCAGGTTCAGGTTCAGCTCCGTCGTGCCGTCGCTCTCCACCACCACGTCCGAATAGACGTTGTCGCTGATGTACTTGCCGGCGCGCACGGCGGTGTTGCCATCCTCGCTCTGGCTGACGTCGAGGTCATCCAGCCCGAACTGGTCGCGCAGCCGCCCCATGAGCCCCTCGCCACCGCGCCCGGCCAGCGTGGCCACCGCACTCGCCAGCTCCAGCGCCTGCAGGGGCGAGAGCGTCGTCAGGTCACGCCCGAAGATGAGCTGGGCAAGGATCTCGTCCTGCGGGAGGGCAGGGGCCGAGGTAAAGGTGATCTGCGGGTCCGAAGGCGAGCCCTCCAGCACCACCGAGATGGTGTAGCCGTTTTTCTCCGTCGAGGCGACGAGCCGCAGATCGGCGTCGAAGGAGCCGGTGAGCCGCGCGCTGCCCTCGGTCAGCTGGAAACGCTGGCTCAGGATGTCGAGCCGTCCGCGCACCAGCTCGAATGCGCCGATCGGGATGATATTCGAGGTCGTCCCGGTGAGCCGCAGCGAGCCGCCCAGTTCCGCATCGAGCCCCCGGCCCCGCACGAACACCTGGTTCGGCGCGGCGAGGGTGATATCGAGCGCGAAGCCTCCGCCGCCGCCACCGTTGCCGCCCGATCCGTTTCCGTCCGCGTTCTCATCCAGCCCTGCGCGATCCTGAGTCACCCGAACGGCTCGCGGCGGCGCGATGTGCCGGATATCGGGGATGTCGTGCACACCGGTCATCCCGCTCGACGGAATGCGCACCTCGGTCCGACCAAGCTCCAGCCGCCCTGTGATCGAGGCGCCACCGGCGAGCGGGCCTGCCAGCGTGATCGCGCCGCTGACGGTGGTGTCGTAGATCTGCGGGTCGCGCAGGGCGAAGCTCCGGAACGTCACGGTGATATCCGCGGCCTGCGGCGACGCGAGCCCTAGGCTGCCCAGCACCGTCAGCCCGCCGCCCTGGCCACCGTTCGCCGCCGCCTCCACCCGCGCCGAGCCGCCCGAGAGGATCACGTTGGCGTTGATGTCGTCCAGGGTGATGCCGAGTTGGGGGGCCACCGCACTCGCGCCCGAGGTGCGGATCGTGCCGCTGAGGCTTTCCAGCGCCAGTGGCCCGTCGAGCCGCAGGTCGATCGCGGCCGTGCCGTTCAGCCGCCGCGGTTCGATGAAGGCATTGGCCAGCCCCAGCGGCGCCTGCCCGGTGATCCCGAGGTTGCCCTGGTTGCCGGTGATGGTGCCGTTGACCGACAGCGTGGTGCCGCCCGGCCCGGTGGCGCTGACGTCGAGCCCGATGGTGCCATCCTGGCTGGTGATGGTGCCGCTGGCCGTGGCCGGCCCGCCGAAGTCCGGGGCGACGAGGCCCAGATCGGCCAGCCGCGCATCCAGCGTGATCCGGCTCGGCGTCCCGCTGGCCGTCACGTCGATGTTGGGCCCGTCGAAGCGCGCGGAGTCGATGGTGATCTCCTGTTCCGAATTGCCCCGGCTGACCTGCGCCGCATAGGTGCTGCTGCCCGCGGTGAGCCTGTCGACCGTGGCATTCCCGATGCCGATGCCCTGCGCGCTGCCCTCCAGCGCGAGGTCGAGCGCACCGTCGGCGGGGTTGAAGAGCCCCGTCGCCGTGGCCTGCGTCGCGCCCGTCAGCGGCAGCCCTGCGAGGCTCGAGAACCGCGACAAGGCAGGCGCATTGACCGCGAGATCATAGGTGATCGCCGCGCGACCGAGCGGCTGGGCCAGGGTGGCGTTACCGGTCACTTCGGTCTCGTCCAGGGCAAGCGCCAGGTTGGTGATCCGCAGCGGCCCCTCTGCACTGTAATCCAGATCGGCGCCCAGGCGGCCCGCGCCGGCAAGCACCGGATCGAGCCGCGCGTTGCCGATGCCGAGCCCCTGCGTGGTCCCGTCCACGCGCACCTGAGCGGCGCGCTCTTCGGGTCGGTAGGTGCCGGTGGCGTTGAGGTTGGCGGCCCCGGTCAGCGGAAGGCCTGCAAGCCCGGCAAAACGCGACAGCTCAGGGGTGCCGAGCCTCGCGTCGAACGTGATCGGCCCGTTGCCCACCGGGTCCGCGAGGGTCGCTGCACCGGTGAGCGTGGTGTCGCCCGAGACGAAGCGGATATCGGCCAGCTCCAGCGGCCCGCCTGCCATGTAATCGAAGGTGGTCTCGAGCGTTGCCGCATCACCGATGGCCTCCGCCATCGCTGCGTCCTCGGCCGAAATGCCTTCGCCCGAGAGCGCCAGCGTTCCACCCGCGGCAGCCAGGCCGCCCGAGGCCGTCTGCCGCAGCGTGCCGGCGCCGTTGAGTGTGAAGGCCTCCGCCGCATAGCCCTCGGTCACGAAGTCGCGGAACACCGCATCGGCCTTCCAGCGCCCTTCCTCGGCGCCATAGGTCACGTCGAACGTGCCGCCGGAAAGCGTCAGCCCGCCGCCCACCGGCAGCAGCACGTCGCCTTCCTCCGCGCTTAGCAACGCGGCCACCGAGGCCGTCTGCAACTCGCTGCCCGCCAAGGCGACGCGGCCGCTCAGCCGTGCGGCCCCACGCGCCGGATCATCGGGGAACAGCGGCGCGAGGTCGGGCAGGGCGGCGGTGAAGTTCAGCACCGTCGCTGCCGTGGCCACCGTGCCATCGGCGGTGATCTCCGCCGCCTCGGTCCGGGCCTCGGCGCGGCGCAGGGTGATGCCCTCCTCGTTGCGCAGCACGCTGACGTCGATCCGGCCGTCGCCGGCCAGCAGCCTGTCCACCGTATCCTGCCCGATGGCAAGATCGGTGGTGGTGCCGGTGAGCCCGAGGTCGAAGCCCCCGGAAAGCAGCGCATATGTGCCCTTGATCCCCAGCGTCGCGGCCCCCTCCAGCGCCACACCGGCGAGCGGGCCGAAACGGGCAAGATCCTCGGCCGTCAGCTGAAGGTCGAGCCCGGCCAGCAGGTTGGTGTCGACCCCGTCCAGCGTCGCCTCGCCCGCAAGGCCGAAGTCGGCGCCCGAAATGTTGATCCCCGAGAGGCGCAGCGGCTGCCCCTGGTCGTAGGCCACGGTGACCTGCCCCGAGATCGCCTCGCCCATCGCACGAGCCAGCGCCTCGTCCTCGGGCGCGAGCCCCTGGGCATCGAGGGTCACATTGGCCGCCACCGACCCGATCTCCTCGGCATCGCCGGAGGTGATGTTGCCGGTCGCGTCGAGCGCCAGCGCATCGGCCACGAAGCCGGTCGTCCGCACGCCCGAGGCCTGCGCCGTAGCGGTAAAGCCGCGCCCGTTCGCCTCGTCGTAATCGAGCTGCAAGCTGCCGCGCGCCACTGATGTCGCACCACCGCCGAAGGGCAGCACCACGGGTGCTCCCGCCGGATCTTCCAGCTCCAGAGAAAGGTCCATGCGCCGCGGCCATCCCGTGGGCGAGAAGAGGAAATCCCCCTCCACCCTCGCCGTCCTCGCCCCGAGCGACAGGCCCGACAGCGAGAGTTCGCCCTCCGCATCCCGCTCCACCCGTGCCTGCAGGCTGATGTCCTGCCCGAAGAAATCGCGCAGATCGGGGGCGAAGAGCGGGGTCACATCGCCCGAAAGATCGACCGTCACCGTGAAGGGCGCGCCCGCCTCCTCGCTGGCAGTCAGTTCGATGGTCCCACCCAGCCGCTCTTCCGCGTCGGAGGCGACCGCCAGCGTGAGCGTGAGGTCGCTCACCGGCCCCGCGCCCTGCAGTGTCACGTCGAGCGCGGGGGCGCCGGGTATGTTGAGCTTGCCCGCGGCAATGCCGTCCGGCCCTTCGCGCATGGCCAGGTTCACCGCCGCCGTCTCGGCGGCCGGATCGTAATCGGCGACGAGGGTGATTTCGCCCTCCTTGCCGTCGGTCCGGTCGAGCTGGATGTCCACGTCGATCCCGCCATCCACGAGATGCGCCTCGCCCGCCAGCGACATCACCGCGTCCTGCCCGAGCAGCGCCGCGCCGATCTCGGCCCGCTCGATGGCGAGCCTTGCGATATCCACCGACACCGGCAGCTCGGGGATCGAGAAGGGCGCGGCCTCGGGGGAGGGGGTGTCATCCGTCTGCGGCGCGCGCGGCATCACCAGCCGCTCCGCCGAGAACTCCGAAACCTCGAGCCGCCCGCGCAGCAGGGCCGCGCGGTTCCAGTCCAGCACCACGCCTTCGACGGTCAGCCAGATCCCCGCGTCGTCGGCAATGGTCATCCGCTCGATGGTGGCGCGCGACGACAGCGCGCCCTGGAACCCGTCGATCACCACCGCCCGCCCGGCGCTGGAGAGCACATCCTGCAGAAGCTCGGTCAGATAGCCCTTGTCCGCCTCCTCCGAGGCGGTTTCCTGCGCGACGGCGGCGAGAGGAGCGAGCAACAGGAGCAGCGTGAGGAAAATTCTGCGCATCTCAGAACGCCTGCCCGATGCCGATGTAGAGCTCGATCCCGTCCCCGGTGTCGCCGCCCACCGGGGTTGCCACGTCAAACCGGATCGGCCCGAGCCCGGTCTGGTACCGAATGCCCAGGCCCGCGCCCGCATGGCTCTCGCCCTCCTCGCCGGGCCAGCTCTCGGCGCTGATGAGGCCGAAATCGTAGAAGCCAACCACCTGGATCTTCTCGGTCACATCGGCCCGCATCTCGACAGAGGCCCCGAGGAACGACCGCCCGCCAATCTCCTCGCCCCCCGGCAGGGTGACGCCGAGCGACTGGTAGGGTTGCCCCCGCACCGTGCCGCCGCCGCCCGAGTAGAAAAGGAAGTCCGGCACCGTCTCGGTCACATCGGTCCCCATCACCGAGCCCAGCTGGAGCCGTCCGGCCAAGGTGAAGCGGTCCTCCGCGCCAAAGCTCCGGTAGCCGCGCGCATCGGCATAGAGCCGTGCGCCATTGCCCGAGCCCGAGATCCCGACGAAGGGGGTCAGTGCGAGGTTCAGGAAGTATCCGCTGTTGGGGTCCAGATCGTTATCGCGCCGGTCCAGCGTGCCGCTGAAGGGCAGGGTGAGCAGGGTGAAGTCGCGGATGCCGATGTCATCCTCGGTGTGCGAATAGAGCAGCCCGAGCCCGGCCTGGAACTTGTACTCCTCGTTCACGATCCGGGTCACGCCGCCCTCGATCTCGAAGCTGTCGGAGAGGTAGAGCGGCTCGTCCTCGTGCTCCAGCGCCGCGCGGATGTAGAGGTCCGTGTCCGGGTTGAAGGTGCCGGGCCGCCCGAACAGGACCGAGAGCCTGTAATCCACCCCGTTGTCGCCGCCGAGCCCGATGTTGCTGATCTCGCCGTCGAACCGCAGCCGCTCGGCCCCGCCCATCAGGTTCCGGTGCAACCAGAAGGCCGAGAGCGTCGCGCCTTCCAGCGTGGTGAGTTCGGCACCCACCCCGATGCGGCGGCGTTTGGCCTCCACCACGTCCGCGTTGATGTCGAGCGTGCCATCGGGGTTGGCGGCAGGCTGTTCCGTGAGGGTGACGGAGCGAAACGCCCCGGTCCGCTGCAAACGGGTCTGGGCCTTGGCGACCTCGTCGGGGTCGAAGATCTCGCCCCGTGGCAGCCCGGCGATCTCGATGATCCGATCGGTCCGTACCCGCTGGTTGCCGCTCGGCACGAGGTTGCCGAAGCGCAGCCGCCTCCCCGGGTTGAGCCCGATCGACACGTCGAGCCGCCGCGCCGGATGGTTGGCACTGATCTGCTGACCGGTCGCCTCGGTCTTGGCATACCCCAGCTTGCGCCACCGCTCGATCGCCGCAACTCCGGCGTCCTCGATCACCGGCACTTCCGCCGGTTGCCCCCTGCGGAAGCCGGAGGGAAGCTCCGTGCTCGGCGCCAGCGGCGCGATCTCGGCGCGGCCGAAGCGGAACAGCGGGCCGGGGTCGACAATCACGTCGATCCGGTCCACCCGGGGCGGCACCGCGAAGGGCGAGATTTCCGCCGCCTCGCGCCCGTCGACGCGGATCGAAACCACCGGCCCGTAATGGCCCTTGCCATAGAGCGCCGCCACGATGCGGCGGTAATCCGCCTGAGCCGCGGCGAGCATCGCCTGCGGGCCGGTCTCGCCTTCAACAATCAGTGACCGGGTAGACAGCACCGAGATGATCTCTTCGCGCAATTCGCGGTTTCCGCCCGCGACAGAGAGCCCGATCCTGGGGTCTGCCATGGCTGCCAAGGTGCTGAAAGACAGAAACAAAAACGCGATCGTGACGCGGCAGATCTTGGGGGGCTTCACAGTGGTTCGCGCTCCTTGGGCCTGTCGCCGATTCTAGGGGAAAGCATGCCGAGTTCAACTAAACCTGACATGATGCCCAGCCATTCTGACCTTCCGCAGGCGAGCGTGTCACAGGTCGAGCGCGGGGCTGCCGCGCAGGGCGTGGCCGTGCCTAACCGACCGGCCCGAGCCGCGCCAGCAGAGCAGTGACATCCGCCTCGGCGACAGCCCCCGCCACCCGTCCGCGCGGCCCAGCCAACCGGGTAGCGGCGAAGGCCTCGGCCACCGGCGCGGGGGCGGTCCTGAGCAGGATCGAGGCCGTCAGCAGCAGGGCCGTCCGCTCGGCAAACCACCGCGCCTCGGCCTCTGCCGGCAGGGCAGGCCAACGCGCCAGATGGTCCTCCAGCGCCGCGTCATAGGCCCCCGAGCCGCCCTTGCCCGCCGCCAGTTCCGCCCGCAGCACCTCGCCCGCAAGCGGCTCACGCGCCAGCGTCCGCAGGATATCGAGGCAGATCACGTTGCCAGACCCCTCCCAGATCCCGTTCAGCGGGGCCTCCCGGTAGAGCAGGGGCAGGGCGGTGTCTTCCACGTAACCCATGCCTCCCAGCACCTCCATCGCCTCCACGCAGAGCATCGGGCAGAGCTTGTTGGCGATGAACTTCGCCAGCGCCACGCCGACGCGGGCAAAGGCACGGCTCTCCGCGTCGTCCCGGTCGAACGCCGCGGCCACGTGCAGCCCCAGCGCCGTGCACCCCTGCCAGTCCAGCACCAGGTCGGCCAGCACCGCCCGCATCAGCGGCGCGTCGATCAGCCTGCGCTGGAACGCCGTGCGATGCGCCACCCAGTGGTGCGCCTCCGCCAGTGCCGCCCGCATCAGGCCCGCCGGGGCCATCGCCGTGTCGAGCCTCGTGTGGTGGACCATCTCGATGATCGTCCGCACCCCCGCGCCCTCTTCGCCCAGCATCAGTGCCAGGGCGCCCTCGTACTCGATTTCCGACGATGCGTTCGAGCGGTTCCCCAGCTTGTCCTTCAGCCGCATCAGCCGGATGCCGTTGCGCTCCCCCTCCAGCCAGCGCGGCACCAGGAAACAGCTCAGCCCGCCCGGCGCCTGCGCCAGGGTCAGGAACCCGTCCGACATCGGCGCCGAGCAGAACCACTTGTGCCCGTAGAGCCGCCAGCCTTCGCCGTCCTTCACCGCCCGCGTCGCATTGGCCCGCACGTCCGAGCCACCCTGCTTCTCGGTCATCGCCATGCCCAGCGTCGCACCGCGCTTCTGCGCCACCGGGGCCACCGAGGGGTCATAGCTGCGCGACACCAGCTTCGGCCCCCAGACCTCTGCCACCTCCGGCGAGGCCGCCAGCGCCGGCGTCGCGGCATAGCTCATCGTCAGCGGGCAGCAGTGCCCCGGCTCCACCTGGCTTGCGAGATAGACCATCGCCGCATGGGTCGCGTGCCCGCCGGCTGCGCCTTCCCAGGCCACGGCCGAATAACCCGCCTCTGTGCTCGCCGCCATCAGCCGGTGGTACGCCGGATGAAACCGCACCTCGTCCAGCCGCCGCCCTCCTGCATCGAACAGCACCAGCTCCGGCGCGTGCCGGTTGGCCTCCCGCCCGGCCTCGCGCATCTCGGCCCGGCCCATGAGCGTGCCATATCCGGCCAAGGCGTCGGCCTGCCCGCCGGCGGCTGCCACCGCCTCCCGCAGCACCGTGTCATGCGCCCAAAGGTCCACATCCCCGCGAGCAGGGGGCTGGTTCGTCACCTCGTGGTGCGGAAGGTCTGAGCGGGGCGGCAGCATGACCCCATCCTACGCCCCAGGGCGCCGCCCGGCTAGCGCTGCGCCACCTGCCACTCCGGGTGGACCCAGGGCTGCATGTTGACCGGGGGCAGGGGGCTGCGACCAAGAATGTGATCGGCCGCCTTCTCGCCCACCATGATCGAGGGCGCGTTGAGGTTGCCGTTGGTGATCCGCGGGAAGATCGAACTGTCGGCAAGCCGCAGCCCTTCCACGCCGATCACCCGGCACTCCGGGTCGACCACCGAGCGCGGGTCGTCGCGCCGCCCCATCCGCGCGGTGCCACAGGGATGATAGGCGCTCTCGGCATGCTCGCGGATCACCGCATCCAGCGCCTCGTCGCTCTGTGCCGCGTCGCCCGGCTGGATCTCATGCTTCACGTAAGGGGCAAAGGCCTCCTGCCGGAACAGCTCCCGCGTGAGCCTTATGCAACGGCGAAAGTCGATCCAGTCCTGCTCCTCGCTCATGTAGTTGAAGAAGATCCGCGGCGCCTCCGCCGGATCGGCCGATTTCAGCGTGATCTCCCCGCGCGAGGGCGAGCGCATCGGCCCGACGTGGGCCTGGAAGCCATGCCCCTCCGGCGCCGCCTGCCCGTCGTATCGCACCGCGATCGGGAGGAAGTGAAACTGGATATCCGGGTAATCCACGCCCGCGTCCGACCGGATGAACCCCGCGCTCTCGAACTGGTTCGACGCCCCCGGTCCGGTCCGGGTGAAGAGCCAGCGCGCGCCCACATAGGCCTTCCCGATCAGGTTCCAGTAGCGGTACAGGCTCACCGGCTGGGCCGAGGCATATTGCACGTAAAGCTCCAGGTGGTCCTGAAGGTTCTGCCCCACGCCCGCCCGGTCGGCCACCACCTCTATGCCATGCTCCGCCAGGTGCGCCGCCGGCCCGATGCCCGAGAGCATCAGCAGCTTGGGCGAGTTGATCGAACTCGCCGCGAGGATCACTTCCGCCTCCGCCCGGATCACCTCGATCCTGCCGCCGCGCTCCACCTCCACGCCCACGGCCCGGCCATCCTCGATCACCACCCGCCGCGCCAAGGCCCGCACCAGCTCGCAGTTCGGCCCCTTCAGAGCGGGCTTCAGGTACGCCTTCGCCGCCGACCATCTCTCCCCGCGCCAGACCGTCATGTCATAGGGGCCGAAGCCCTCCTGCTGCTCGCCGTTGTAATCGCCCGTGCGCGGATAGCCCGCCTGCACGCCCGCCTCCACGAAGGCCTTCACCAGCGGGTTAAGCCGCGCGCCCCGGGTCACATGCAGCG
Organism: uncultured Oceanicola sp.; assembly: GCA_964454145.1. Classification (GTDB taxonomy): domain Bacteria; phylum Pseudomonadota; class Alphaproteobacteria; order Rhodobacterales; family Rhodobacteraceae; genus Vannielia. Next base: position 11,070 of record CAYVQK010000037.1, read on the forward strand.
GGCCGCTGTCGCCACGCCACGCCGGGTCGCCGCCATGCCCGCCATCGTGCCAGTGCTCCATGCGCTTGAAGTAGGGCAGCACGTCGGCATAGCCCCAGCCTTCGCAGCCCTCGTCGCGCCAATGGTCGAAGTCGCGGGCATGGCCCCGCACGTAAATCATCCCGTTGATCGACGACGACCCGCCGATCACCTTGCCCCGCGGGGTGGCCATCCGTCGCCCGCCCAGATGCGGCTCCGGCTCCGACTGGAAGCCCCAGTCGTAGCGGCTCATGTTCATCGGGTAGCTCAGCGCGCCGGGCATGTTGATGAACGGCCCCCAGTCCGAGCCGCCATGCTCGATCACCAAAACCTTGCGACCCGCTTCGGAGAGCCGCGCCGCCATGGCACAGCCCGCGCTGCCCGCGCCGACGATGACGTATTCCGCCTGCATCAGAACGCCGCCTCCACGTCGCCCATCCGCACATAGACCGACTTCAGTTGCGAATAATGCTCGATCGCCGCCTTGGAGTTCTCGCGGCCCACGCCTGAGGCCTTCACCCCGCCGAAGGGCGCCTCCACCGGCGCGTCGTTGTAGGAGTTGATGAAGCAGCTGCCCGCCCGGAGCTGCCCGATCACCCGATGCGCACGAGAGATGTCACGGGTGAAGACCCCGGCCGAGAGCCCGTAGGGCGTGTCATTCGCCCGCGCGATCACCTCCTCCTCGGTCTCGAAGTCCAGCACCGCCATCACCGGCCCGAAGATCTCCTCGCGCGCGATGGTCATCTCGTCTTTCACATCGGCAAAGACCGTCGGCTCGAGGTAGAACCCCTCCCGCTCCACCTGCTTCCCGCCGGCCACCAGCCGCGCGCCCTCGGCCTCGCCCTTCGCGATGTAGCCCTGCACGATCTGCATCTGCCGCTCGCTGACCATCGGGCCGAAGCTGGTGGCCTCGTCCATCGGGTCGCCGATCACCGCGCCCTTCAGCCGCTCGGCCAGCCGCGCCAGGAACGCCTCCTTGATGCCCCGCTGCACAAAGACCCGCGTGCCGTTGGAGCAGACCTGCCCGGAGGAGTAGAAGTTGCCGTTGATCGCCCCGCTCACCGCGTTCTCGACCTCGGCATCGTCGAACACCACCAGCGGAGACTTGCCCCCCAGCTCCATCGTCACATGCTTCATCTCGCCCGCTGCCGCGGCATAAACCTTGCGGCCGGTGGGCACAGATCCGGTCAGCGACACCTTCGCCACCCGCGGGTCCGTCACCAGCCGCGCGCCCACTTCGCCCATGCCCTGCACCACGTTGTAGAGCCCCGCTGGCGCGCCCGCTTCGGTCAGGATCTCCGCCACCTTCAACGCGCAGAGCGGCGTGGTCTCGGAAGGCTTGAACACCATCGCGTTGCCGCAGGCCAGAGCCGGGGCACCCTTCCAGCAAGCGATCTGGGTCGGGTAGTTCCACGCCCCGATGCCCACGCACACGCCCAGCGGCTCGCGCACGGTGTAGACCCAGTCCTGCCCAAGCTGGATATGCTCCCCCGTCAGGCTCCCCGCCAGCCCGCCGAAATACTCCAGCGCATCGGCCCCGCTCGTGGCATCGGCCACCAACGTCTCCTGCAACGGCTTGCCGGTGTCCCAGGTCTCCAGCACCGAAAGCTCCCGGTTGCGCTCCCGCATGATCTGCGCCGCCCGGGTCAGCACCCGGCCGCGCTCCCGGCCTGTCATCGCCGCCCACACCTTCTGCGCCGCCGTCGCCGCCTCGAGCGCCGCGTCGATCACGGCGGGCGTGGCGGCATGGACGCGGGCAATCACCTCGCCCGTCGCCGGGTAGACCACCTCGATCACCTCGCCCGCCTCGTCCTCCAGGTAGGCACCGTTCACGTAGTGGCTGGCTTCGGGTTGGGTCTCGTAGGTCATTGCTCTCTCACTCGCCACGCGGAAAGCGGGCGTCTTCCTCGACGGTGTTCAGGTCCATGTGGTTGCGCATGAAGCGCTCGCTCGCCTTCTGCAGCGGCTGATAATCCCAGGGGTAATATTCGCCGTTGCGCAGCGCCTCGTAGACAACCCAGCGCCGCGCCTGGCTGCGCCGCACCTCCTCGTCGAAGCGGTCCAGATCCCACCGTGCATCGGCCTCGGCCTTCAGCGCGGCATAAGCCTCGGCATGGGCCGGGTCGTCCGCGAGGTTCGTCAGCTCATGCGGATCCGCCTCGAGGTCGAACAGCTGGTCCGGGTCGAGGTTGCAGAGGTTCAGCTTGTATCGGCCCTTCCGAAGCGAGACGAGCGGCGCGTAGCTCGCCTCGGCGGCATATTCCATCGCCACCGCGCTCTCCCGCACGGCCCCTTGCCCCAGCGGCTTCAGGCTCTCGCCCGCGGTCCAGGGCGCCACCTCCTCCATGCTCACCCCGGCGAGGTCGCAGAGCGTCGGGCAGATGTCGATGTTGCTCACCGGCGCTTCCACCAGGCCCGGCGCCATCTCTGGCGAGGCGATCATCACCGGCACCCGGCTCGATCCCTCGTAGAAGTTCATCTTGAACCACAGGCCCCGCGCCCCGAGCATGTCGCCATGATCGGAGACGAAGAGGATCGTTGCCTCCTGCCGCGTCGCCTCCAGCACGTCGAGCAGCTCGCCCACCTTCTCGTCGAGGTAGGAGATATTGGCAAAATACGCCCGCCGCGACCGCCTGATGTCTTCTTCGGTGATGTCGAAGTTCCGCCAGTCGTTCGCGTCGAAAATCCGCTTCGAATGCGCGTCCTGTTCCTCGTAGGGAATGGCCTCCACCTCCGGCAGCAGGTGCTCGCAATCCTCGTACAAGTCCCAGAACCGCTTGCGCGCCACGTAGGGGTCATGCGGATGGGTGAAGCTCACCGTCAGGCACCACGGGCGCTCATCATGCCCCCGCGCCAGGTCATAGAGCTTGCGGACGGCGTGGTACTGCACCTCGTCGTCGTATTCCATCTGGTTGGTGATCTCGGCCACCCCCGCGCCGGTCACCGACCCCATGTTGTGATACCACCAGTCGATCCGCTCGCCGGGCTTGCGATAATCCGGAGTCCAGCCGAAGTCGGCGGGGTAGATATCGGTCGTCAGCCGCTCTTCCAGCCCGTGCATCTGGTCGGGCCCGACGAAATGCATCTTGCCGCTGAGGCAGGTCTGGTAGCCGGCGCGGCGCAGGTGGTGCGCATAGGTCGGCAGGTCGGAGGGGAACTCGGCGGCGTTGTCATACACCCCCGTCACGCTGGGGAGCTGCCCACTCATGAAGCTCGCCCGACCCGGCGCGCAGAGCGGGCTCGCGGTGTAGCCGTTGCGGAACCGCGTCGAACGCGCCGCCAGCCGCTTCATGTTGGGCGCATGCAGCCACTCCGCCGGCCCGTCGGGAAACAGCGTGCCGTTCAGCTGGTCGACCATGATGATCAGAAAGTTGGGGCGGCTCATGCCAGGGCTCCGAGTTCGTTGTTGAGCGTGGCCAGCGCATGGTCGGTCGCGGTGCGTCCGGTCATGTCGCCGGGGTTCGAGGCGTAGCGCAGGTAGAGCCCGTCGATCACCGCGCCGATCCGCTCCGCGATGCCCTCCGCCGCATCGCCGGCGAGCGGGCGCAGATCGTGCAGCAGATTCGAGCGCAGCCGCCTGTGATAGACCGAGAGCAGCCGCCGCGCCTCGTCGTTGCGCCGCGCCAGGACGTAGAAGTTCAGCCAGGCCGAGATCACCTCGGCGCGGAAGTTGGTGCTCGAAAAGCTCGCCCGCAGGATGCCCTCGATCCGCTCGCGCGGGCCGGGCGCCGCCACCAGCGCCCCGCGCACCTCGGCCCCGTAGACGGTGAGCACATGGCGCATCGCGGCAAGGAAAAGCTGCTCCTTGTCGCCGAAGTAGTGAAACGCAAGCGCCGCCGAAACGCCCGCGCGTTTCGCGATCTTCCCCACGGTCACATCCAGCGAGCCATTCGCGCCGATCTCATGTATCGTCGCCTCCACCAACTGGGCTCTGCGCTTGGGTTCCACACTCATCGCCGACTCCAAAAGGGCTTGCAATACGGGGATAATCGGTCATTGTTTGATTGGTCAATCAATAAAATGAACCGACAACTCCGACGAACAGGGAGACCAGAATGAAAACCACCGCAGCCGTATCCGCAATCGCACTCTGTGCCGCGTCGGCGGCCTGGGCCCAGTGCGACACCGTCGTCATGTCCGACGTGGGCTGGACCGACATCACCACCACCACCGCGACCGCCAAGCACGTGCTCGAAGGGCTCGGCTACGAGGTCGACGTGAAGATCCTCTCGGTGCCCGTCACCTTCGCCTCGCTCGAAAGCGACGATGTCGACGTGTTCCTGGGCAACTGGATGCCGGCGCAATCCGGCGCCATCGGGCCCTACATCGAGTCGGGCGAGATCGAGAGCATCAACGTGAACCTCGAAGGCACCAAGTACACCCTCGCGGTGCCCACCTACACCTACGAGCGCGGCCTGCAGACCTACGCCGACATCCCCAAGTTCGCCGAGTCGCTCGAAGGCAAGATCTACGGCATCGAGCCCGGCAACGAGGGCAACGGCTACCTCGTCTCGCTGATCGAGGAAAACAAGATGGGCTGGGGCGACGCCGAGCTCGAGGTGATCGAGAGCTCCGAGCAGGGCATGCTCGCCCAGGTCGACCGCGCCTACAAGGATGAGCAGGATATCGTCTTCCTCGGCTGGGAGCCCCACCCGATGAACGCCAACTTCTCGCTCAAGTACCTGCCCGGCGGCGAGGATTTCTTCGGCGGCGAAGGCGTGGTGCACACCGTCACCCGCAAGGGCTACTCCGAAGAGTGCCCCAACCTCGGCAAGCTCTTCGCCAACATGGATTTCACGCTGGAGATGGAAAACGGCATCATGGGCCAGATCCTCGATGACGGCGCCGACCCGGCGGATGCCACCGAGGAGTGGCTGAAGGCCAATGCCGGCGTGCTCGACACCTGGCTCGAGGGCGTCACGGCCAAGGATGGCTCCGACGCCAAGGCCGCCGTCAGCGCGGCCCTGGGCCTCTGAGCGCAGACTGAAGACAGAACCGCCCGCCCCGTCGCGGGCGGTTCTCTTTTGGCCTATACGAACAGGGCGCCGGCAAGGCGCGGGCCAAACGGGGACAATGGGGAGACAGGGCCATGGAAGACTGGCTGGAAGACTACAAGATACCGGTCGGCCGGGGCGCAAAGGTCGTCTTCGACTGGATCAGGGACCACGGCGAGGTGCTGCTCGACGGCTTCGCCAGCATCATGGACGCGATGATCGAGGCGATCCTCTGGGTTCTGCAGGAGCCGCCCGCGATCCTCGTCATCGCCGCCTTCGTCGCCGCCACCTGGTTCCTCCAGAAAAGCTGGAAGACCTGCCTCTTCGTCTTCCTCGGCTTCCTCTTCATCCTCAACCAGGGCTACTGGGACGAAACCACCGAGAGCCTCACCCTGGTGCTCTCGGCCTGCCTCGTCTGCATGGCCGTCGGCGTGCCCATCGGCATCGCCGCCGCCCACCGCCCCAAGCTCTACACCTACCTGCGCCCGGTGCTCGACCTGATGCAGACCCTGCCCACCTTCGTCTACTTGATCCCGGCCATCGTCTTCTTCGGCATCGGCATGGTCCCGGGCCTGATCGCCACGGTGATCTTCGTGCTGCCCGCACCGATCCGACTGACCTACCTCGGCGTCGCCTCCACGCCGCAGACCCTGCTCGAGGCCGCCCGCGCCTTCGGCGCCACGCCCTCCCAGACGCTCTGGAAGGTCGAACTGCCCTATGCCTTCCCGCAGATCATGGCCGGCCTGAACCAGACCATCATGCTCTCCCTCTCCATGGTCGTCATCGCGGCCCTTGTCGGCGCCAACGGCCTCGGCGTGCCGGTGATGCGCGCGCTGGGCCAGGTGAACACCGCGCTGGGCTTCGAGAGCGGCTTCGTCATCGTCGTCGTCGCCATCATGCTCGACCGGATGCTGAACGTGGGAGCCCGCAAATGACCACGGCCGTTAAGATCGAAAACGTCTCCATTGTCTTTGGCGAACGGCCGGAAAAGGCCCTGCCGCTGATGGACGAGGGCCAGCAACGCGGCGAGATCCAGCAGGCCACCGGCCAGGTGCTCGGCGTCCACAACTGCTCGCTCGACGTGAAGGAGGGCGAGATCCTCGTGCTCATGGGCCTCTCCGGCTCCGGCAAGTCCACCCTCCTGCGCGCGGTAAACGGCCTCAATCCCGTGGTCCGCGGCGCGGTTCACGTGAACGACGGCAACGGCATGGTCGACGTCACCCACGCCGACAAGCCCACGCTGCGCCGAATCCGCATGCACCACGTGGCAATGGTCTTCCAGCAGTTCGGCCTGCTGCCCTGGCGTACCGTGCGCGAGAACGTCGGCCTCGGGCTGGAGCTGGCCGGAATGCCGAAATCCGAGGCCAACGCCCGCATCGACACCCAGCTCGACCTCGTCGGCCTCACCGACTGGGCCGAACGCAAGGTGGGCGAGCTCTCGGGCGGCATGCAGCAGCGCGTGGGCCTCGCCCGCGCCTTCGCCACGGAGGCCCCGATCCTGCTGATGGACGAGCCCTTCTCCGCGCTCGACCCGCTCATCCGCACCAAGCTGCAGGACGAGCTCCTCGAACTGCAGCAGCGGCTCAAGCGCACCATCATCTTCGTCAGCCACGACCTCGACGAGGCCTTCAAGCTGGGCAACCAGATCTCCATCATGGAAGGCGGCCGCATCGTCCAGACAGGCGCCCCCCAGGATATCTTCCGCGACCCGAAGAACGACTACGTCGCCGAGTTCGTGCAGCACATGAACCCCCTCGGCGTGCTCCGCGCCCGCGACCTGATGAAGCCCGCCACCGGCACGCCCTCCGTCACCATCGACGCCGACAGCCTGGTGCGCGACGGTCTCGAAACCGTCACCGCCCAGGCCGAGCCCGTGGGCGTCACCGAGAACGGCGCGCTGGTCGGCCAGCTCTCCAAGGATGATATCCTGATGGGCCTCACCGAGCGCGAGATCACCCCGACCGGCTAGGCGCGGCACTCCGCCCGCTGGACCTCGCCGCGCCCTCGGCTATCGTGCGCCGGACGGCGGCCCCTCTCGGGGCCGCCCCTCCACCACGAACCACGGGAAACGCCTCCATGACCGCCAGCAAACGCATCGTCCTCTCCAGCGACCACGCCGCCATCCCGCTGCGCCAGACCATCGCCGCCCATGTCGCCGGGAAGGGCTGGGAGGTGGTCGACATCGGCCCCGCCACCCCCGAGAGCACCCACTACCCGCTGCACGGCAAGGCGGCGGCGGACAAGGTCGCCTCGGGCGACTGCGCACTGGGCATCATCCTGTGCGGCACGGGGCAGGGCATCATGATGGCCGCCAACAAGGTGCCCGGCATCCGCTGCGGCGTCTGCGGCGATGTATTTTCGGCCCGGATGATCCGCGCCCACAATGACGCCAACATGCTCTCCATCGGCGCCCGCGTGGTGGGCGAGGGGCTGGCGCTCGAGATCGTCGATGCCTTCCTGGACACCGCGTTCGAAGGCGGCCGTCACGCAACGCGGGTCGATATGATCGAACCCGCCGGATGACGAAAAGCGCCGGTGCCTCCCGAGGCATCGGCGCGCGGATCATGTCGGGGGGAAATGGTGGAGCCTAGGGGAGTCGAACCCCTGACCTCTTGCATGCCATGCAAGCGCTCTCCCAACTGAGCTAAGGCCCCGGTGAGGCGGACGTTTAGGGAATCGCGGCGGGGGCTTCAAGCGAAATATTCACCGCCCGCCGATTTTCCGTCCGGCCTCAGTCGTCGTCGTCCGAGCCGACGTCGGCAATGTCGTCGAGCGACACATCGTCGTCGTCGTCGTCCTCGAGAACATCGTCGCCGAGATCGACGTCGCTGTCATCATCATCATCGTCGAGCACGTCGAGATCGGCATCCTCGTCCTCGGCCTCGATCGACTTCGGATCGGGCTTGTCGCCCTTAAGCGCAGAGCGCGACTTGTTGCCGGTGTCCAGCGTCACGATCTCGCCGGTATAGGGGCTCACGATCGGGTCTTTCCCGAGGTCGTAAAACCGCTTGCCGGTGGTCGGGCAGACGCGCTTGACGCCCCATTCTTCCTTAGGCATCGAAATCCTCACATGCTTTAGGGTTCGAACGGGGCCAATGCCACGGCCTTGAAGGGCTGTAAAGGGGGTATCGGCCTTTCTTGCCGGGGCGCGGCGGGATAGGCTGGGGCGAGGCAAATCAGGGCAGGGGCATGGGCACCATCACGCTACCGGGCAAGCCGGAGGTCGAGGTCACGCTGCGCCGTTCCGCGCGGGCGCGCAGGCTCTCCCTGCGGGTCTCCGGGGTGGACGGCCGGGTCACCCTCACGATGCCCCGCTTCGCCCCGGAACGGGAGGCCCGCAGCTTCGCCGCCGAGAAGGCCGGATGGATCCGCGACAGGCTCGCAGAGCAGGCCCCCTTCGTGCCGGTGGCCCTCGGCTCCGAGCTTCCCGTCGAAGGCGTGCTGCGCCGGATCGAGGCCGCGCCGGTGCGGCGGATCACCCTGTCCGATCAGGCCTTTCTGGTTCCCGAGGGCACCACCCGGCTGCCCGCCCGCCTTGGTGCCTTCCTGCGCGAGATGGCCCGCGACAGGCTTGCCGAGGCCTCCGGGCGCCACGCCCGCGCCCTCGGCCGCCCCCACGGCCGCATCACCCTGCGCGACACCCGCTCGCGCTGGGGCTCCTGCAGCCACGAGGGCAACCTGATGTACTCCTGGCGGCTCATCCTCGCGCCCCGCGAGGTGCTCGACTACGTCGCCGCACACGAGGTCGCCCACCTCGCCCACATGGATCATTCGCCGCGCTTCTGGGCGGCCTGCGCGCGGCTGTGCCCGGGCTACGAGGCGCCGCGCCGCTGGCTCCGCCAGCAGGGTGCGGCGCTTCATCGCTACGGCTTCAAGGGCTGAGCGTTTCCCGTTGACGGATCGCAGATTCGTGATCACGCTTGCCGCCATGCTGATCCAACCTCCCCCCGCAGATGCCGCCCCGCCCAGCCGCGAGACGCCCACGCATTCCGGCGCCGTGACCGCGGCGCACGACCGCGTCTACCGGTCCCTGCGCACCCGGATCATGCATGGCGAGCTTCTGCCCGGTCATGCCCTAACCCTCCGTGGCGTCGGCAAAGAGTTCGGCGTCTCCATGACGCCCGCGCGCGAGGCCGTGCGCCGGCTTGCAGCGGAAGGGGCGCTGACCCTTTCGGCCTCGGGCCGTGTCTCCACCCCCGTCCTGTCGAACGACCGGATCGAGGAACTCGCGGCGATTCGCGCGCTGCTCGAGCCCGAGCTGGCCTCCCGCGCCCTGCCGCGTGCCCATATCGCGCTGATCGAACGGCTGGAAACCGTGAACTCGACGATTGCCGAAGTGACCGCACGGGCCGATGCGGCGGGCTACATCCGCGCCAACCTCGAATTTCACCGCACGCTCTACCTCCGGGCCCAGGCCCCCGCCATGCTGGCCCTGGCCGAAACCGTCTGGCTCCAGCTCGGCCCCACCATGCGGCTGCTCTACGACAGGCTGCGCCGCAACGAGGTGCCGCGGCACCACAGGCTGATCGTCGCCGCGCTGAAGGCGGGCGACGAGCCCGGACTGCGGCTGGCGGTACGCTCCGATGTGACGGGCGGCCTCAGGATGCTGGCGACCTGACGGGCCTCAGAGGCTCCGCAGCATCCCCTGCATCTCCAGCGCCGAGATCCCCAGCGAGGCCGCGAGGCGCGCGAGGAAGCCCTTCTCCGACTGCGTGATGGTGCCGTCCGAAACCGTCACCATCAGCGCCCCGCGCATCAGCGTCTCGCGCTGGTGGGCATCCAGCCCCGCGCCGAAGGCCCTGAACTCGTCGTCGGAAATCTTCACGCCCGCCATGCCGATGAGCCGCTCGATCTGTTCGGCAGGGTAGGCCGAGCCGGTCAGCTTCTGGCTGGCGAAGGCAATCAGCTTCACTTCCTCCGGGTCCACGACGCCATCGGCCTTGGCCGCATGGCACATCACGTCGAGCACGCGCTGGCCAAAGCCGTTCGCGCCCGTCATCGCCGCGCGCCGGCGGCGGCGGCGTCCTGTGGCAAGAAGCTTCAGCAGGCCGAACAGCCCGAGCGTGGCGCCGATGGCCGCTGTGCCGGCAAAGCCGCTCACCACCTGCGCCATCTGCATGTTCGGCTCCACCGGCAGGCTCTCCGGCACCTCGCCCGAGGCGATCATCCTGGCCATCCGCTCCGGCGACAGGGGCACGTACTGCTCTCCGGTGCAATCCGCATAGGACAGCGCGTAGCCCTCCATCGAGCGCCAGAAACCCACTCCGAAGATGTGCGACTTCTCCGACAGGTGACACAGGGCCATCCGCCCGCCCGCCCCGTTTCCGGTGGTGGTATGCGCCACGAAATGAAGCTGCTGGCTGTGCATGATGGCCCCGCCACCGCGACGGGCCTCGGCCTCGTGGGCCGTGGCGGTGAAAGCCAGGGCGGCCGCAGCCGCCAGAAAACCGAACCTGCGCATCGGCATGTCCTCTCGCTTTGCTCAACGATCCGGGCTCTCTGGCCCATTCAGTGTCACAAGCGTTAACACCCGAATGCGGCGCGGCTTGGGCGCAACCCGAGCACGAAAAAGGCCGCAGCGTCACCGCCGCGGCCCCTTCGACCTGACTCGAGGATCAGACGTGAATCGCCCCGTCACCGCAGGCCAGCGCACTCTCGCGCACGGCCTCCGAGAAGGTCGGGTGGGCGTGGCACGTGCGGGCCACGTCCTCCGCCGAGGCGCCGAACTCCATCGCCACGCAGATCTCGTGGATCAGCTCGCCCGCCGCCGGCCCGATGATGTGGCAGCCGAGGATCCGGTCGGTTTCCTTGTCGGCCAGCATCTTCACGAAGCCCTCCGCCTGGTGCACCGACTTGGCCCGCGCGTTGCCCATGAAGGGGAACTTGCCGACCTTGTAGGCGCGGCCCTTCTCCTTCAGCGTCTCCTCGGTCTCGCCTACGCTCGCCACCTCCGGCGCGGTGTAGATCACGCCCGGTATCAGCCCGTAGTTGATGTGCGGCTTCTGCCCCGCGAGCATCTCGGCCAGAGCCGTGCCCTCGTCCTCGGCCTTGTGGGCGAGCATCGGCCCGGGGATCGCGTCACCGATCGCATAGACACCCTTCACGGCAGTCTGGAAATGCGCGTCCACCTCCACCTGCCCGCGCTTGGTGAGCTTCACGCCTAGGCTCTCCAGCCCGAGGCCCTCCACGTAGGGCTTGCGGCCCGTCGCCACCAGCACGGTGTCGGCCTTCAGCTCGTGGGCGCTATCATCCTTGCGCAGCTTGTAATGCACGGTCGCCTTGCCGCCCTTGGTTTCCACCTTGTTCACCGCCGCACCCATCACGAAGTCCAGCCCCTGCTTCTTCAGGATCTTCTGGAAATTCTTCGCCACCTCGGCATCCGCGCCCGGCGTGATCGCGTCGAGAAACTCCACAACGGTGACCTTCGAGCCCAGCCGGGCGTAGACCGAGCCAAGCTCCAGCCCGATCACCCCGCCCCCGACGACGACCATCTCCGAGGGCACCTTACCCAGCTCCAGCGCGCCGGTCGAGGTGACCACCACCTTCTCGTCGATCTCCACCTCGGCACCCGGAATGCTCGCGGGCTCCGACCCGGTGGCGATGATGATGTGCTTGGCCTCATGCACCTCCTCGCCCACCTTCACCTTGCCTGCCTCGGGGATCGAGCCCCAGCCCTTCAGCCAGTCGATCTTGTTCTTCTTGAACAGGAATTCGATGCCGCCGGTGTTCTGGCCCACGGTCTTGTCCTTGTAGGCCTTCATCTGCGGCCAGTCGACGGAGGGGCTCTTCCCCTTCAGACCCATCTCGGCAAAGTTGTGCTCCGCCTCGTGCAGCATGTGCGAGGCATGCAGGAGCGCCTTCGAGGGGATGCACCCGACGTTGAGGCAGGTGCCCCCCAGCGTCTCGCGGCCTTCGACCACGGCGGTCTTCATGCCGAGCTGGGCGCAGCGGATGGCGCAGACGTAGCCGCCGGGGCCGGCGCCGATGATGATCACGTCATATGCAGACATGGGGTCTCCTTTGCGGGTGTTCAGGGGGCGAGAGCGCCCTCGGGCAGCGGTGTGCCCTGATGAAAGCGGGCCTGCCAGCCCTCGGGCGTTTCCGCCCAGAGGGTCGAGCGCGCGGCCCATTGAATTTCGTCCGGGTAACGGGTTTCCGACACGTAGGTCACCAGCGTGACCCCTGGCGCGATCGCCTGCGTCTCCAGCCCGTGCAGCCTATGCTCCGAAGGCCGCCCCTCCGATGTGTCGGTCAGCAACTCCTCGCGGGTGTACTTCCGCCCCGAGCGCGACAGCTCGAAGAACTCCGGCGCCAGCAGGCGCTCGATGGCGGCGCGGTCATAGGCCGAGGCAGCCGACCAGATGGCGTTCTCGAGGTCCGCGAAATCGCTCATTCCAGTGCCCCCCGAAAGGCGCCCTGGCGGAAGAGATGCCACGCGAACCAAGCCATCGCCACGGAGGCAGCAACCTCGAGAGCGGCCGCCAGGCCGACGAGCGGCGAGAACCAGAAGCCCGTCGAGGCCTCGACCGTGGCGCGGATCAGCATCAGCGCGAAGCCGCAGAGCAGCCAGACCAGCCCCACAGCCGCCGGGTGCCGCGCGGGCAGGGCGGCCGAGAGGGCGAGCAGGGTGAGCGCGGGCAGAAAGGCCATGGCCGCAAACATCAGCAGCCAGGGCTGAAACCCGCCCACCCCGAAGGTTCCAAGCGCCAGCACCCCCGCGATCGACACCAGCCCCAGCGTGAACCCCGCGCTGCGCAGGGCAGCGGCGGTCTCGGGCGCAAAGGCGATGGTTTCGGCGCGGGCGAGGAGGGTCATGGGTGCACTCCGGATGGTGGACAGATTGCCCACCCTACGCGGCTGTAGGGTGGGCAATCTGCCCACCTTTGCTCACAGGTCCATCAGCAGGCGGCGCGGATCTTCCAGCGCCTCTTTCACCCGCACGAGGAAGGTCACGGCGCCCTTGCCGTCGACGATCCGGTGGTCGTAGCTCAGCGCCAGGTACATCATCGGGCGGATCTTGATCTCGCCGCCGATCACCATCGGCCGGTCCTGGATCTTGTGCATGCCCAGGATGCCCGACTGCGGGGGGT
>CAYVQK010000038.1:0-23938 GCA_964454145.1 uncultured Oceanicola sp.
CACTATACGCGCGACGAACACTTCGACGGCATGCACGCGACCGAGCATATGGTCACGATCGAGCTGCCGGAAGAGGAAGAGGCGCTGCGCGCCGCGGCCTGATCGCTCCACCTACATCGCTAATCTTATCTTTTTCTAAGTTCTAGAAAGGACTTCGTTATGCCGAAAGACACGTCTAACGGCCCGACTATTTACGCTCGCCGCGAGAGCGAGGCACGCTCCTACTGCCGCTCCTTCCCGGTGAGCTTCACCTCTGCCCGTGGCTCGGAACTGACCGACGATCAGGGCAAGACCTACATCGACTTCCTGGCCGGCTGTTCCTCGCTGAACTACGGCCACAACGATCCGCACATGAAGGCGGCGCTGGTCGAGCACATCATGAGCGATGGCATCGCCCATGGTCTCGACATGCACACCGACGCCAAGGAAGCCTTCCTCGACGCCTTCGAGCGCCTGATCCTCGAGCCGCGTGGCATGGACCACAAGGTGATGATGGTCGGCCCGACCGGCACCAACGCCGTCGAGGCCGCGATGAAGCTCGCGCGCAAGGTCACCGGCCGCACCAACATCATCGCCTTCACCAACGGCTTCCATGGCGTGACCATGGGCGCGCTCGCGGCCACCGGTAACGGCTACCACCGGGGCGGCGCCGCCATGGCCACCTCGGGCGTGACCCGCATGCCCTATGACGGCTACTTCGGTGAGGGCGTGGACACCGCGGCCCAGCTCGAACAGATGCTCTCGGACGCCTCCGGCGGCATCGACGCGCCGGCCGCGATCATGCTGGAGACCGTGCAGGGCGAAGGCGGCCTGAACGCCGCGCGCCCGGAGTGGGTCCGCCACATCGCGGCCATCGCCAAGAAGCACGGCGCGCTGCTCATCATCGACGACATCCAGGCCGGCTGCGGCCGCACGGGCACCTTCTTCTCCTTCGAGGAGATGGGCGTGACGCCCGATGTCGTGACCATGGCCAAGAGCCTCTCGGGCTTCGGCCTGCCCTTCGCGATGGTGCTGGTGCGCCCCGAGCATGACGTCTTCGGCCCCGCCGAGCACAATGGCACCTTCCGCGGCAACACCCATGCCTTCGTGACCGCCCGCGTGGCGATCGAGAAGTTCTGGGCCGACGAGGCGTTCCAGCGCGAGCTGGAGGAGAAGCAGCAGCTGATCCATGACAGGCTGGCCGATCTGGCCGCCCTCGTGCCCGGCGCCACGCTCAAGGGCCGCGGGTTGATGCAGGGCGTCGACGTGGGCACCGGCGAGCTGGCCGGGGCGATCTGCGCCCGCGCCTACGAGCTGGGCCTCGTCATCGAGACCTCCGGCAACGAGGACCAGGTGGTCAAGGTGCTCGCGCCTCTGACCACGCCTGTCGAGACCTTCTCTAAAGGCTTCGACATCCTGCTGACCGCCGCCCGTGGTGTGCTGGACAGCCAAGCCAAGATTGCAGCGGAGTGACCCGATGATTGTCAGAGATTTCAACGAGATCGTGAAGAACGAGCGAGACCGCGTCGTCAGCGACGCGCAGTGGAGCTCGGTGCGGATGCTGCTGGCTCAGGACGGGATGGGGTTCTCGTTCCACATCACCTTCCTCGAGGCCGGCTCGGAGCACACCTTCGAGTACAAGAACCACTTCGAGAGCGTCTACTGCATGCAGGGCAAGGGCTCGATCACCGACCTCGCCACCGGCGAGACCCATGAGATCAAGCCCGGCGTCATGTATGCCCTCGACAAGCACGACCGGCACACCCTGCGCGCCGAGGAGGAGCTGGTGATGGCCTGCTGCTTCAACCCGCCCGTGACCGGCACCGAGGTGCACCGCGAAGATGGCTCCTACGCCCCGGCCGAAGAGGCCGTGGAGGCCTGACATGACCCACACGGTTGAAAAGATCGGCGGCACCTCGATGGACCGCATTCATGACCTGCGCGACACGCTCATCCTCGGAGGGCGTGGCGCGGAGGCGCTCTACGGCCGCATCTTCGTGGTCTCGGCCTTCGGCGGCATCACCAACCTGCTGCTCGAGCACAAGAAGACGGGCGAGCCGGGTGTCTACGCCGCCTACGCCGTGGGCGACGACGCCGACGGCGAGGGCTGGGAGGCGCGGCTGACCCGTGTGGCCGAGGCCATGCGCGAGGCCAATGCCCGCGTGCTCGACGATGCCGAGGACCGCGCCGAGGCCGATGCCTTCGTCGAAGATCGCATCCAGGGCGCCCGCACCAGCCTGCTGAACCTGCGCCGCCTCTGCCGCCACGGCCACTTCCGCCTGTCGGAGAACCTCGCGCACACCCGTGAGCTTCTGGCCGGCATGGGCGAAGCGCATTCGGCCCATGTCACCACGCTTCTGCTGAAGCGTGCCGGCGTGAAGGCCCGTTTCGTGGACCTTTCCGGCTGGCGCGATGAGGGCGGGCTCGACCTCGACACCCGGATCACCACCGCGCTCGAGGGCATCGACCCGATGGCGGAGATGCCCATCGTCACCGGCTACGCGCAATGCCGCGAAGGGCTGATGAGCGAGTTCGACCGCGGCTATTCCGAGGTCACCTTCTCCCGCCTGGCCGCCCTCACCGGCGCCCGCGAGGCGATCATCCACAAGGAGTTCCACCTCTCCTCCGCCGACCCCAAGCTGGTGGGCGAAGGCGCGGTGCGCAAGCTCGGCCGCACCAACTACGACGTGGCCGACCAGCTCTCGAACCTCGGGATGGAGGCGATTCACCCCAAGGCCGCCAAGACCCTGCGCCAGGCCGAGGTGCCCCTGCGGGTGACCAACGCCTTCGAGCCCGACGATCCGGGCACCCTGATCGACGACCGCCCGGCCGAGACGCCCGCGGTGGAAATCGTCACCGGGCTCGATCTCTTCGCGCTCGAGGTCTTCGAGCAGGACATGGTGGGGGTGAAGGGCTATGACGCCGCGATCCTCGACGTGCTGACGCGCCACAAGGTGCGGATCGTGTCGAAGGTCTCGAATGCCAACACCATCACCCACTACGTCGACACCTCGATGAAAGTGCTGCGCCGGGTCGAGAACGACATCGCCAAGCTCTACCCTTCGGCCGATGTGACCATGCGCGCCATCTCCATGGCCTCGGCCATCGGGCGTGACCTCTCGGGGCTGTCGGTGCTCACCCGCGGCCTGCTGGCCATCGCGGAAGCCGGCCTCGAGGCAATCGGTGCCACCCAGGGCCCGCGCAACGTGGACGTGCAGTTCATCCTCGACCGCGACGATCTGGAGCCGGCCACTGCCGCGCTGCACAAGGCACTGGTCGAAGGCCACCGCCCGGCGCTCGTCGCCGCGGCCTGACAGACAGGCCTCGCTCCGGGGGCACGCCCCCCGGAGCAGGCGCTTTCCCCCTCTGCTCCCCTTAAAATCCCGGCTTTCCCCGGCGCACCCTGCCCACCCGCCCTGCCCGGCCGGCGCATCGCGCCCGCCGCACCGGTTTACCTTGCGCCATCTGCCGACAATGGACCCAATCCAGACAGACTTATGACAGATTCGCCCGACAACTTCTGCGAGAGCGGGCTCCCCGGGAATGAGGGCGCGACGTGAATCGCACCCTCGGCCGGGCCTGCCCGGAGAGGGACGAAGGACATGAAGGAGCGGGACTTGCGAATTCTTGCAGTCGACGATGACGAGACCTTCCTGCAGCTGCTGCGGACGGTCCTGGGCGAAGCCGGATACGAGGATCTGGCAACCGCGCAATCCGCGCAGGACGCGATGCGCAGCATCACCGAGGCGGAGGAGCCCTTCGACTGCGTGCTGCTCGACATCGCCATGCCCGGCACCGACGGGATCGAGCTGTGCCGCGGCATCCGGGCGCTGCCGGACTACCGCATCACCCCGATCCTCATGCTCACCGCCAAGCTGGATGACGCCTCGATCGAGGAGGCCTTCAACGCCGGCGCCTCGGATTACGTGACCAAGCCGATCCGCGGCCTCGAGCTGGGCGCCCGCATCCGCACCGCCCGCCTGCTGTCGGAGCAGATGCGGCGTTCGGTCGGGCTGGAGCGCTCCGCGGCGCAGCTCGCCTCGCGGCTGGAGAAGCTGGCGCGCAGGCCGCTGGCCGAGGCCTTCACCATCAAGGGTGTCTCGGCCTGCATGTCCGACCGCGACCTCGAACAGCTCCTGGTGCTTCTGCCCAGCAAGATCTTCGCCACCGAGGCCTTCGCCCTGCGCATCGAGGGCATCGAGGCGCTCTACGAGAAGAGCTCGGCCGAGCAGTTCAACGCCCTGCTCACGGAGGTGGCCGCCAGCATCTCCGCCAAGCTCGCCTCGAGCCAGCACTTCATCTCCTACGCCGGCAGCGGCGTGTTCGGCTGCGTGGTTCTGGGCAGCGGTCGGCGGATAATGGAAACCGATTTCGACGCGCCCGACTTCTGGAACCTGGTCACCGACGCGCTCGGCGCCGAGCCGCTCGACATCCGCGTGACCATGAGCCGGACCCGGCGGCCGAAGCTGCAGACGGGCAAGGGCTGCGTGGAAACGCTGCGCACGGCCATCGCCGGCGCCACCGAGGACCGCCTTATGCGCCGCCTGCAACGGGAGCTGGACCAGAACCGCCTGCGCGAGGGCCTCATCGTGCCCCGTCGACCGCGGCTGGGGGTGTCCCGGCGGCAACGTCCGGCCCCGGTCGACGCCTGATCAGGCGCCGTCGGCGGCCTGCTGCCAGATCTCGACGACTTCCGAGGCCAGCGTGAGCGGGTCGAAGGGCTTGGCGATCACCCGCCTCGTGCCGAGCTTCATCAGGTGCTCCACGTCGTCCGAATGCGCCTTCGCCGTCATGAAGATCACCGGCACATCGGCAAGCCCGTCGATCTGGCGCAGCGCGGCCAGCGTCTCCTCGCCTGTCATGTCGGGCATCATCACGTCCAGCAGCAGGATGTCAGGGGCGAACTCCTGGGCGACCGCCACGGCCTCCACCCCGCTGGAGCACTGAAGCACCTCGAGTTCACCAACCACCGCAAGGGCGATCTGCGTGATTGCGCGAATGTCGTCGTCATCGTCCACGTGCAGCACACGCGGTCGGCCCGTTGCGGGATCAGTCATTAAGCCAAGATATCCGTCGCTTGAGTAACACCTTCCGTTTCACACACTAAACCTATGGAAGAACGATACCAGAAACCTCTGCGCTGCGGTAACCTTAGTTTCCGCCCGGCGCATCGGGCGATGGGGCGGTGCCGACGAGGAACAACGCGGCCTGCGAGCGGTCGCCGTCCAGCTCAAAGCGCGGCCCCACCGGCACGGCCTCCATCCCGATCCGCTTGAGCCAGCGCTGGAAGACGGCGGGCACGATCCCGATGACGTGGTCGGCCCCTTCCGCCCGCGCCGCCTCCGCCATCTTCAGCATCAGCAGGCGCTGCACCTCCGGCCGCCGCTGCGCGGGAACCGTGTCGAGCAGGAAGAGGCGGGTGGCCTCCCAGATCCGGTCCGAGACCGGCGCCTCCGCGAAGAGCGGGTCGAGCGGGAGCCCCTGAAGCAGCCCGAGCTGCGCGTCGCGGATCATGTAGGAGTGCAGCCCGCAGCGCGCCGTCGTGGGGGCGATGCGGATGCCAGCGAGCACCTCGCCATCCTCGTGCACCGCGATCCACCGCGCTTCGGGAGTGTCGTACTGGTCGAACTCCATTCCCCGGGTCTCGGAAAGCTGCCAGCCCTTCGACACGATGAAGACCTGCCGCCGCGCCTGGAGGTATTTCACCATCAGGTCGCCATGCTGGTGCATCGTCTCGAGCGACATCGACGTGGCCTGCAGCCCGGTCGTGGCGGCGCTTTCCTGCCGTATCGGCACGCGCGGCTGCGACCGTTCGACCCGCCCGAAGGCGAAGTGCTTTACAACCCCAGGTGTCACGAGCTCGGGGAAAACCCGCTGAGCCTTCGTCAGATCATGACCGTGACAATGGCGCATTTCTTCCCCAACCCCAAGTAGTCCGCCCGCCGTTAATCTTTCTTACGAGTTGCATGCCGACGCCATATTTTCGCCACGTCAACCTCGTACTCATCTTATGAGTGTGTCGGAAAGGCACCGATCAAGCGCAGACAACGAGCACGGCGCGAAGGTTCGGAGAGGCAAGGTGACGCAGGAAGCCAGAAAAGACGGGCCGGGACTGGGAGCGGGACGAAACGTGGTCCGGGCCAAGCAGATGAAGGATTACGCCGAAGTCGGTCGAAAGCTCGTCTGGCAGCGGCAGATCATCTTCGCCGCCGCCCTCGCGCTCGCGGGCTATTACTACAGCCTCGCCCTCGCCCTGACCACCACGGCCCTCATCGCGCTGTCGGAAATCTACGACTTCATGGTCTTCCGCCGGATCCTGGCCTGGGACGGGCGCGACGCCGTGGTGGCGCGTCGGCTGCTGAACCGGCTCTACCTCGGCACGGTCCTCAGCGCCGCGGTCATCGTCTTCTATTCCGTGGCGATCGCCCTGGCCCAGGGCCCCGGAACGCATTTCATGTCGCTCTTCTTCCTCTTCGCGGCCGCGCTCTTCGCCGCGATGAACAATCACCAGATCGTGCCCATCCTCGTCGTGCGGATCGGCATGTACGGGGCGACCTTCCTCTTCATCCCGATCTACGACATCTGGGTGACGGACGCAGAGATCCACTCGGAACTCTGGGCACAGCTCTTCACAAGCCTCTTCGTGCTCTACTTCGTGATCGACTGCTCGCGCATCTACCTGTCGTTCTACCGGCGCAGCCTCGAGCAGATGGAGGCGCTCCGAATCGAGAACCGCAGAGCCCAGCAGGCCTACCAGGCGAAGAGCGAGTTCATCTCGACGATGAGCCATGAACTGCGCACGCCGCTCACCTCGATCAAGGGGTCGATCGACCTCGCCCACGCCGGCCACCTCGGCCCGATCAGCGAGAAGGCCGAACAGGTCATGGGCATCGCCAAGCGCAACTGCACCCGGCTGATCGAGCTCATCGACGAAATCCTCGACCTCCAGAAGATCGAGGCCGGGCGGATGCCCTTCAACATGAAGCGGTTCGACCTGCGCGATCTCGTGGAGCAGTCGGTCGCGGCCAATGCCCCCTACGCCGCGCGTCTCGGCGTGCGGCTCGCCTGCGAGGCCGAGGTCGAACGCGCGCCGGTGCTGGGTGACGCGGCCCGAATCGAACAGGTGCTCACCAACATCATGTCGAATGCCGCCAAGTTCTCTCCCGAGGGCAGCCTGGTGCGCGTGCACCTCGGCGTCGAGGCCGGGCGGGCCCGGGTCTCGGTGATCGACGAAGGCCCCGGCCTCGCGGACCAGGACCGCGAGCGGGTGTTCGACAAATTCAGCCAGGTCGATTCGTCCGACACCCGCAAGATCGGCGGCACCGGCCTGGGCATGAACATCTCCAAGCAGATCATGCAGGCGCACAAGGGCGCGATCGACTACCGGAAGAACCCGGACTCGGGCACCACCTTCTACTTCGAGCTCGACCTCGACGAGGACGACAGCCAGGTGACCCTTCCCGAGGCTTCTGCGGACGGCGCCGCAGCGGCCGCGTTCGTCCGAAAGTGCATCGCCGCCGGCTGATCGCTCCGGCGACGTGGCTGCGGCGGATCGACGGCCTTCTCCGGCGAAACCCGATTGCCCCGAAAAAGGCTCATACAACTTAAGAGTGATCCCAATTTCGCCGCAATCGCTTCCTAGGTTTCCTTCAGGCAGAAGGAGCAAATTGATGAAAATCCTCGCAGTAGACGACGATCCGATCTTCCGGGCGGCATTCGAGGCCGTTCTCCGGCACCATGGAATCGAAGATTTCGAGATGGCCGCCTCCGGGCAGGAGGCGCTGCGCCTGGTGAGCCGGCAGGCGGTGCCCTTCGACTGCATCTTCGTGGACATCCAGATGCCGGAGATGAACGGCATCGAACTTACCGGCATCCTGCGCGCGATGGACCCGGAAGGCCGCTCGCAGATCGTCATGGTCACCGGCATGTCGGGCCGCCAGTACGTCGACCAGGCCTTCATGGCCGGGGCGGTGGACTACATCACCAAGCCGCTCGACAGCCTCGAGTTCAAGACCCGCCTCGCCTCGATCCGGCGGGTGCACGACAGCCGCCTCCGGGCCGCGGCGATCCAGGACCAGCTGGAAGAGGTCACCTCGCACCAGCACCAGTTCGATTTCGAGGACGCCGAGACCCCGCCGGACGTGAAAGGGCTGATCTCCTTCACCGCCCTGCGCAACTACCTCAAGGCCATCGGCCGCCCGCGCTACGCGATGAGCCAGCGCATCGGGCTGAGCGTGGAGAACGCCGCCAACATCTACGTCCGCACCAACGACGAGGAGTTCCTCGACATCATGGCCGACGTGGCCGAAGTGATCGTGGACACGCTGAAATCGCAGAACCTGCTGGTGGCCTATGCCGGCTGCGGCGAGTTCATCGCGGTAACCTCGGCGATCCACCTCGCCTCGCAGGAACAGCTCGAAAGCCAGATCAACACCGCGCTCGAAGCCTATCAGGAAACCTACCTCATCAACTGCGCTCCGGTGGTGCGGGTCGGCAAGCCCACGCGCGGTTCCTTCTTTTCCCGGAGGACGATTGATGAGAGCATCGAGGAAACCCTGATCTCCGCCCGCGCCCGTCCGGCAATGCAGGGCTACGCAACCAAGAGGCTCGCCTGATGAGCAGCACCTACCGGCCACCGCGGCCTGAACACCCGGCCAACCCGGACTTCGCGCAGATGCTCGCGCCTGTCCGGGCGGCCTTCATCGCCTCGCTCCCCGAGCACATCGAGGCCTTCGAGAACTACTGCAACCTCGAGGCCCGCGCCGAACGGCTCGAGGTTGCCGACGCGCTGACCCGGCGCGCGCACCGGATCTTCGGCGTCGCCGAGACCCTCAGCTTTCCCGCCCTGGGGCGAACCGCCCTGAAGCTGGAGGTCGAGATGTCGAACGACGATACTGGCAGCGACCTGTCGCATCTCGCCGGTCAGCTCGTGTCGGAAATGTACCGCGCCCTCCACTCCTGACCATCCTCCGTCCCGCCCCCTTCTGGGCAGCCCCCCACGAAGCCCGCGCGGCGACGCAAGCGGCGGGCCGAGGCCTTGCCGCATTTTTCGGCATGGCTGTCGCGGCACCACCACTGTGACGTGAGGAAATCAACCCTCGGTCGAGCCTGATATTGACAGGCGCGTGACGAATTTTTTTCCTGTCGCCGTGTTTCAAAGTGAGGAGTTTTCATGCTGACCCCTTTCGAGAGAGAGGCCACCGGCCAGGCACCCGATATTGACGGGCACGACCTCGCGCTCCGGCACCTCTTTTTCCTGTCGCTCGACCCCGAGATCACCTTCGAGGCCAAGGTGGCGCGGTTGCTGGATCTGGGCTGCGCGGCGCTGGGGCTGCCGCTCGGGATCGTCAGCCGGATCGAGGGCGACAGCTACAGGGTCGAGCACGTGAGGGGCCCCGACTGGGCGCCCGCCGCGGGCATGGAACTTGACCTTGCCGACACCTACTGCGCCCTCACCCTCGCCTCCGACGGCGTGAAGCACTTCCACCACGCCGGCAAGTCGCAGCTCGCCGAGCACCCCTGCTACTCCGAATTCGGGATCGAGAGCTACATCGGCGTGCCCCTGCGCGAGGGCGCCACCCGGGTCGGAACCATCAATTTCTCCGGCCCCGACCCCCGCACACCCTTCACGCCGCAGGACGCCGAGTTCATAGACCTCCTCGGCCGATGGCTGGAGCAGGAAGGGCTGAAGGAGCGCAGGACGCGGGAGCTGGCCGACCAGACGATGGTGCTCGACGCCATCATCGACACCGTGCCCGACGTGATCCTCACCGTCGATCTCGAGCGCCGCATCACCCGGGTCAACCGCGCCGCCGAGCGCACCTTCGGCCGCAGCCGTGAGGAGATGATCGGCCAGACCACCGAGATGCTCTACACCGACGAGGATGCCTTCCGGCAGCATGGCGAAAGCATCTATCGTCTGGCCAAGCGCGCCGGCGCCGGCCGGCTCGAGATGCTCGCCCGGCGGAGTTCGGGCGAGACCTTCCCCGCGGAGGTCTTCATCGCCCCGCTCCGCCAGCAGGGCGGGCCGCGGATCGGCCTCCTCAGCGTCATCCGCGACGTGACCGAGCAGAAGGCGGTGGAGGCGGCGCGCGAGGAGCTGGTCTCCACGGTCTCGCACGAGCTGCGCCAGCCGATCACCTCCGCCCAGGCCTCGGTACGGCTCATTCGGGCCGAGAAGCACAACCTCTCCCCTGCCCTGCAACCCACGCTCGACATTGCCGCGCGCAACCTCGATCGGGTGGAACGGCTCGTCAGGGACATTCTGGATTTCGAGCGCCTCCGGGCCGGACAGGGGAAGGCCGAGTTGCGGCCGGTCGCGCTCGCCGCACTGCTGGCGCAGGCCCGTGACGACATTCATCCCTTCGCGGCGCAGCACGGCGTCGAGGTGCGCGTCGTGCCCGGCCCGGCCGGCCTGGCCGAGATCCTCGGCGACGAGATCCGCCTGATCCAGGTGCTGAGCAACCTCATGTCGAACGCGATCAAGGCCTCGCAGACCGGCGGGAAGGTCGAGATCGGCCTGACCGAGGCGCGCCCCGGCTTCTGGGTGCGCGACAACGGCCCCGGAATACCGGCAGAGCTTCAGCCCCGCCTCTACGAGCGCTTCACCCGGGCGCCGGAAAGCTATGCCAAGGGCCAATCCGGCTCCGGCCTCGGCCTCGGCATCGCCAAGATGATCCTCGAAAGCCACGACGCGACCCTCGCCTTCGAAACCGCGCCCGGCGCCGGAACGACCTTCACGGTGAACTTCCCCGGCGAAGCTGGCGCCTGACGGCCCGACGGGCCTGAAACCTCTGCCGACGCCTCTCCGCTGACCGCCCACCGAAGCCGGGAGTCACGTTCCGCTCCGCGGACCCTTGCGGTGTTCTTTGGCCGCGGTCCCGAGATTTCTCACCTCACAGCCAGAAGTTGCATTTACTCCGGTGGCATTCTCCAAATAGTCTGGGCGGAAAACGTGGTCCGCAAAGAGGCAGAAAAGGGCATGAAAATTCTGGCAGTCGATGACGAGCGCCTCGTACTCGATCTTCTCATCGCCATGGCACGGACGGTCGGCTTCACCGACATCACCACCGCCACATCCGGCCCGATGGCGCTCGATACCATCGCCAACGCGGACTGTCCCTTCGATTGCGTGCTGCTCGACATCAGCATGCCCGAAATGGACGGAATCGAGCTCTGTTCGCTGGTTCGGACCATTCCCACCTATCACCGGACCCCGATCCTGATGCTCACCGCCATGTCGACCAGGGACTACATCGACCGCGCGTTCCGGGCCGGGGCCACCGACTACCTGAACAAACCCTTCGAGATCGTCGAACTGACCAGCCGACTCCGGATGGCGCAGGAGATCGTCGAGGCCCGGCAGAAGCGCCCCTCGGGCGCGGATGCCGATGCCCGGGCCGGTGAGGGCGAGGAGACGGGTCTCGGGTCCGAACTGGCCATCGAAGGGGTCGCCGACCTCGTCACCTTCACCGCCCTGCAGAACTACCTCACCCAGCTCTCCCACGTCGGCATCGCCGGCTCCCAGGTGGTGGCGGTGAAGATCGAACCGATCGACAGCATCTTCAACCGGGCCTCCGAGCAGGAGTTTCTCTACATCCTCACCGAGATCGCCGAGGCGATCTCCAGCGCCTTCGCCGACGAGCAGCATCTGATGGCCTACACCGGCAACGGGATCTTCGCGGTGGTCTCGAACAAGGTCACGATGGAATCCTCGACACCGCTCGAAGCCCGGATCCAGGCCCTCATCGACGAACGGCAGATCGAGTTCGACAACGGCCAGCCGCTCGATGTCGATATCTCCATCGGCAATCCGATACGTCCGAGCCTGCACCGCACCCAGCGGGTGAAGCACACCTTCGACCGCGCCATCGGCCGCGCCGAAAGCCGGGTGCAGAAGAAGCGCGGCGCCGGACGGGCCCACCGCCTCCGGCTGGTCGGCCCCTAGCGGCCCGAGCCCGAAGCACCGCGGCGCGCCGGAACCCGCAACCGGGCCTGCCCCGCTTGGCCGGCTCCGGCGGTGGCCGATGCAAAATCGTGATCAGAATGCCTATCCAGTGCCGAATTTTCACCACATCGCCATGTGTTTATCTTACGTAGGGACAACAGACGGTTGGGGCAGGCAGGAATGACATGCTTTGAAGGATTGCTGGCGAACCCGGTCTTCCTGGGTACGGCCGGTGTCAGCCTGTTCGCGCTGCTCGCGATGATCCGCATGCTGCGGGCGCCGCATTTCAGCGGCCAACCCTTTCTGGTGCTGACCTTCGTCGCCGTTGCCTGGACACTGACGATGGTGGGCCTTGAGGCCGTGTCGACCAGCTTCGACTGCCAGATGACCTGGGCCACCCTGGCCTGGCTCGGAAACGCGCTGGTGCCCGTCGCCTGGTGCTTCTTCGTCTTCGCCTATCTCGACCGCGCCCAGGGTTTCACCCGCGGCCGGCTGCGCGCCCTGCTCGTGCTGGTGCCTCTCGCCGCCTTCGCCGTGGCGGCGACCAACCCCTGGCATCACCTCGTCTACAGCGCCGAAACCGCCATTCCCGCCGGCGAGCGCAACATCCGCTACGTCCACGGCCCCGCCTTCTACGCGATCATCGCCAGTCTCTACACCTTCGTCATGGCGGCGCTTGTCTGCGTCATCCGAGCCTTTCCCCGCGCCCGGCGGAACGCCTGGCCCCTGCTCGGCGTGGTGGCTGTCGTCACCCTCACGCCCCTGCTCACCAACGCGGCCTACGTCGGCCTCGGCCTGACCGTCTTCGGGCTCGACCCGACAGCCTTCATGTTCACCCTCGGCATCCTCGTCTTCACCTGGATGCTGATGACCAGCAAGACGATGGACATGGCGAGCGTCGGCCAGTCGGCGCTCTTCAACCGGATGAGCGAGCCGGTCGTCCTGGTCGACCGGCGTGGTACCGTGGTACTGATGAACTCCGAGGCCAGGCGCCGCGACCTGACCGGGCTGCGCACCGCAGTGGCGGCCATCATGCGCCCCGAAGACGCAGGGCCCCGGGGTGGCGAGATCGCACCGCATCTGACCGTGGGCGACAGGGTCTACGAGCCGCGCATCCAGGACATCAGGAACCCGCTGGACCCGGAGGGCGACGTGCTCGGATGGAGCATCACCTTCGTCGACATCACCGAGCGGCTGGCGATCAACGCGGCGCTGGAAGAGGCGCTGAAGCGCGCCGATGATGCCAACCGGGCAAAGGACGAGTTCATCTCCGTGGTGAGCCACGAGATGCGGACCCCCCTCACCTCGCTCCGCGGGGGCCTGACGCTGGCCCTGAGCGACCGCCTGGGCGAGTTGAGCCCGCCGCTCCGCGCGCCGCTCGTCATCGCCCACCGCAACTGCGTGCGGCTGGCGAGGCTGGTCGATAACATCCTTCTGGCGCAGAAGCTCGAGATCGAGGCGCTCTCGCTGGAGAACACCCTGATCGACCTCGAGGCGCTGCTCGCGGAGAGCTTCGAGGAGAACCGGATGTTCGCCGAGGAGCGCGACGTGAAGCTCGCGAAGGGCCGGGTCGAGGCCGACGCGCTGATCGACGGCGATGCCTTCGCCATCCGCCAGATCATCGACAACCTGGTGTCCAACGCTATCAAGTTCTCGCAGAAAAACGGCATCGTGGAGGGCAGTCTTCAGATCGTCGACGGGCAGGTCCGGCTCTCGATCACCGACGGCGGCCCCGGCATTCCCCAGGGCATGGAAGACAAGGTCTTCGGCCGGTTCCACCAGGTCTCCGGCAGCGGCCAGGGCACCACGCAGGGCTCGGGCCTCGGCCTGCACATCTCCAAGCAACTGGCTGCCCAGATGGACGGCACAATCCGCTACGAAAGCCGCCTCGGCCTCGGCACGACCTTCCACGTCGAGTTCCCGCGGGCCATGCCGCAACGACAGGCCCCCGCCCGGGTCGCCGGCTAGCGGCGCGGCGACCGGCGCCGGTGGGGTCCAGTCAGCTTCCGGCCCTGCGCCCGCGCCGACGCCAGACGACCGCTGCCGCTCCTGCCAGCAGGAGAACGTTGATCGCCAGGATGCTTGCCGCCACGGGCCTGTCGAGGAAGATCCAGTAGCCCTCGCGCGAGATCAGCAGCGCGCGGCGCAGGTTGTTCTCCAGCAGCGGGCCGAGGATGATGCCGATCACCACGGGCGCGAGCGGGTAGTCCGCCGCCCGGAACAGGATGCCCACCAGCCCGAAGCCCAGCATCACCCAGAGGTCGAAGACCGAGGCCTGCAGGGCGAAGGTGCCCACGGCGCAGAGCAGCAGGATCACCGGCACGAGGTAGATCTTCCGCAGCCGCAGGATGTGCACGAAGAGCGGCGTCACGAGGATGCCCACCAGCAGCAACGCGATGTTGGCCGCGAGGTAGACAAGGAAGATGCCGCCGACGATCTCGGTCTGCTGTTCGAAGAGCGTGGGGCCGGGGAAGAAGCCCAGGATCAGCAGCGAGCCGATCAGAACCGCCGAGGAGGCATCGCCCGGGATGCCGAGCGCCAGCGACGGCACCAGGGTGCCGCCCACCGTCGCGTTGTTGGCGCTTTCGGTCGCCACCACGCCCCCCTCCGCACCCTCGCCGTAGCGCTCGTCGGGCTTGGCGGCGGCTTTCGCGGCGGCATAGGCGGCGAAGGACGAGATCACCCCGCCGGCACCCGGCAGCGCCCCGAAGAAGGCGCCGATGCCCGAGGAGCGGAGCAGGTTCTTCCAGTGCCGCATCGTCAGCAGCACCGAGCCGAAGCCGGGGCGCACCACGTCGATCTTCTGGCGCTCCAGCAGCCGTCCGCCGGTGAACTGGTCGACCATCTCGGAGATCGCGAAGAGCCCCACCACCACCGCCACGATGTGGAAGCCGTCGAGCATGTGGTAGGAGCCGAAGGTGAATCGGTAGCCGGTGGAGAACTCGTCGGTGCCGATGGTGGCAATGAGCAGCCCGAAGCCGCCTGCCACAAGGCCCTTCAGGAGCGAGCCGTCGGAGATGACGGCGATGGTGATCAGCCCGGTCACGGCGAGCGCGGCGAACTCGGGCGGCGCGAAGCCGCTGGCGAAGCGGGCGAGCAGCGGCGCGAAGAGCACCAGCACCACCCCGCCGAAGAGCCCGCCCAGCGCCGAGGCCGAAATCGCGATGCCGACCGCGTCGGCCGCCCGGCCCTGTTGCGCCATCGGATAGCCGTCGAGCAGGGTGGCCGCGGCCAGCGGTGTGCCCGGTATGCGCAAGAGGATCGCCGAGAGCGAGCCGCCACAGGAGCCGCCGACGAAGATGGCGATGAGGAAGCCCATCGCCGGCACCGGCGGCAGCCCGATGGCGACAGGCAGCATCAGGATGATGCCCATCAGCGGCCCCAGCCCCGGCAGGGCGCCCACCACGATGCCGAAGAGCACCCCGGCAACGGTGAGGCCGATGGCGAGCGGCGTGAAGAACAGGGCGAAGCCCGCGGCGAGGGAGTCGATCAGCATGATGGCTTACCAGGGGATGACCAATCCGAAGGCCCCGCCCGGCAGGACGATCTTCAGATGGGCCTCGAAGAAATAGGAGACGGCCAGCGACAGACCGAGGGGAAAGAGCAAGAGAGGCAGCGGCTTGCGCATGCCGCCCGCGAGCATCAGGGCCGCGATCATCAGCACCGTGGCGATGTGATAGCCCGCGTAGGAGAGGCCGAGCAGATAGCCCGCGAAGATCAGGATGAAGACGGAGGCCCGCCGTGCGTTCTCGGCAACGGGGGCTTCGCCGTCCTCGGGCACGCCCCGCAGGAGCAGGATCCCGGCCTGCACCACGAGGAGCAAGGCGATCAGGATGGCGACGGCCTTGGGATAGGCCGCCGCATTGTCATAGGGAGAGCCCGAGGCGATGCCCTGTTCGGTCATCGACGTGGCGATCTGCTGGAACACCAGCGCGACCAGCGCGGCAAAGAACCCGATCACGAGCCATTCGGCCAGTTTGCGGCTGAGTATCACGCCTCGTCCTCCCCCAGATGCCGTTGGCTCAGTTGAGCTTTTTCAGCTGTTCTTCTTCCCACTTCAGGGCATTGCCCATCTCGGAAAGCTGGCCGGCCACCGGGCCCACGATCGCCTCGTAGTCGGTGTGATCCCAGTCGAGCGGCACGAAGCCGACCTTCTCGAGCTGGGCGCGCACGTCCTCGCGTTGCATGGCCTTCTTCATCGCCGCACGCAACACCTCGGTGCGGTCGTCGGGCGTGTCCTTGTGGACCAGCCACCAGGTCCAGCCCATCGGCGCGAGGCCCGACAGCCCGAGGTCGATGTCGAGGTCGGCGATGGAGGGCGCGCCGTCGTAGGAGGCCTTCGCGCCGGGCAGCTCGGAGAGCACGAGAAGGATCTCATATCCCTCCTTGTCCTGCAGGTAGCCGCCGATGTTGACGAAGGAGAAGTCGAGCACGCCCGCCTGCAAGTCCTTCCGCGCGTCGGCGTCGGTCTTGTACGGAATGTTCTGGGCCACCACGCCGTAGCTCTGCAGCACCTTGGCGATCACCATGTGCGGCAGGTTGTTGCGCGAGCCGGAAGAGTAGCGCAGCTCGCCGGGGTGCGCCTTGCCGTATTCCATCATCTCCTCGAAGGTGCTCCAGCGCTCCTCGCCCACCCGGCTGCCGATCGAGAAAGCGTTGGAGACGGCGGCGTGCAGCGGCTTGAAATCGGCATAGGACCAGTCGGCCTCACCGAGGACGGGCTGCAGCACCAGCGGGGCCACGTAGCCGTCGATGATGGTGTAGCCGTCGGCCGGGCGGTTCATCGCGGTCTGGAAGGCCTTTGTGCCCGCCGCGCCGGGGGTCGAGACCACCGGGATCGAGACACCGAGCTCCTCGCCCATCGCCTTGGCGATGATCTGGCTCGTCGCCATCGCGGTGCCGGCGCTCCACGGAAAGATGTTCTCGATGGAGCGTTCCGGAAACTCCGCCATCGCGGGCACGGCGCCCAGGGTCGTCACGGCCGCAGCGGCCGCCAGTGCTATACGTCTGAACATGTCAGTCCTCCCTGTTTCGTTCACGTCAGATTGCCCGCCCGGGCCGTTCAGGAGACCAGGGCGGTGGTTCTTGCCTTCTGCAACCCGTAGCGCCGGTAGGCGTCACCGGGTGCGTCATGCATGTCGAGGTGGCGGATGATCTCCTCGGTCAGCCGCGCCACCACGGCGGGATCGTCGATCGGCGTTTCCTGTCCCGGGTCGGTCTCCAGGTCGAACAGGCAGTTGCCCTCGTGCCAGTTGGCCACGCAGGCCAGGCCGGCCTCGCCCACCGAGGGCGACATCTGCATCCGCAGAACCGGCGCCCCCTTGGTGAAGTCGAAGGGCGCGCGCAGTTCGGCCGTCTTCAGCTCCTCGGTCGAGAAGAGCGCCTCGAGGTGCGACGGCATGAGCGTGTACATCGCCACCGCCTCGCCCTCCCCCTCCTCGGGGAAGCGGAAGTAGGTGTATCGCCCGTCGGTCACGCAGATCGGCCCGGCGAACATGCCCAGGATGGCGCTCTCGCGCACCGTGCCCTCGCCGCGCAGCGCCGGCATGAGCGAATGCGCCGTCACCTCCTCCGGCACCGCCAACCCGTGCATCTCGAGGAGCGTCGGCATCAGGTCCGTCGTCTGGGTCAGCCCGTCGCAGCGGGTGCCCGCACGCGCGCCGAGATCGGGGTGCCAGGCCATCAGCGGGATATGGGCGATCTCCTCGTAGTAGGGCATCCGGTTCTTCGCCCACCACTCGTGCTCGCCCAGCAGGTAGCCGTGGTCTGTGCTCAGCACCAGCGCCGTATCGGCCCAGGCGTCATGCGCGTCCATCCAGTCGAGCAGCCGGCCGAAATACGTGTCGCACATCGTCACCAGCGCCGCGTAATTGGCGCGGATCTCGGCGATCTCCTCCGGCGAGTTGCTCACCTTCTCGTAGAGCGGCCAGTTCAGAACCTTGCCGTCGTAATCGGTCGGATACATCTCGCGGAACCGCTCCGGCGCGGCGAAGGGCTCGTGCGGGTCGAAGCACTCGAGTTGCAGGAACCAGTCGTCGGCGTCCTTGTTCAGCTCGAGGAAGTCGAAGGCCTTGGCGAAGCACTTCGGTGTCGGGTAGTCGGCCTCCTCCTGCATGAACAGGCTGTTCACCGCGTGGCGCGACCGCTTCCAGACGCCGGGCTCGACGTTGCGGCGCGTCACCACCTGGCCCTCTTCCAGCCCGCCCAGCGGATAGTGTCGCCCGTCGAAGGTCTCTCGCAGCGCGGCCACCGGGGGGCGGGCCATGCCACGGAGCGGATCGTTCTCCTGTCCGCGCACGAAGTCCCAGCTGTCGAAGGCGTTGGCATAGCCCCAGCCGCCGTTCTCGAAGTAATGCTGATGGTCGGTCACCATGTGGGTGTAGACGCCGGCTTCCGACAGCAGGGCGGCATAGGAATTGTCGAAGGGCTCCAGCGGGCCCCAGGGCCGGTGGGTGAAGTTCAGGCGACCGGTGTGCATGTCGCGCCGGGCGGGCATACAGGGCAGGCTGCCCACGTAATGGTGGTCGAAGGTCATGGCGCGCGCGGCGAAGCGATCGAAATTCGGCGTCGCCACCGTCTGGCCGCCATAGGCGCCCAGGGCATGACGATTGAGCGAATCGAAGAGCACGAAGATTGTGCGCACGCTGTTGCTCCTCCCAAGCAGACTGCTGACTTGGCGGGCAACTTGCCGCAGAATAGCAATTCCGTATAATCGCTTTGTTGGCTGTCAGAGATAGCTGAGAGGAATGCCAGATGGATCGCAACGTGACCGCCTTTCTCGCCGTGGCCGAGACCGGCAACCTGACGCTGGCCGCCGACAAGGTGGCCCTCGCGCAGCCCTCCCTGAGCAAGCGCCTGGCCAAGCTGGAGGACTCGATGGGCGTGAAGCTCTTCGAGCGGCACCGGCGCGGGATGGAGCTCACACCCGCTGGCAAGCTGTTCCTCAAGCGCGCCACGCGCATCAGCCACGAGTTCGACCAGGCGAAGGAAGAGCTGCGCAACCTGCGCGACGCCGGGCTCACCTCTCTGCGGGTGGGAGCGGGGCCCCTCTACAGCCTCAACTTCATCGCCCCGGCCTTCGCCGCCCTGAAGCGCGAGATGCCGAGTCTGCGTCTCGACCTCCTTGCCGACACCAACAACCACACCCTGCCGAAGCTCCAGAACGGCGAACTCGATCTCGTCTTCGGGGTGCTGGAGCCGACGCGGGTCGACGATTCGATCCTGATGCGGAGCTTTGCGACCGTCGAGCACGGGATCGTCCTCTCCGCCTCGGACCCGCTCGCCGGAAACCAGAGGGTCCGGGCAAGGGAGATCCTCGACCGGCAGTGGGTGATCTACTCGGATGACCCCGAGACCGAACGCTGGCTCACCGGCTATTTCATCCGCAACGGCCTGCCGGAGCCGGTGATCTGCGTCCGCACCAGCTCCTTCGTCAACGGGATGGATCTGGTCCGACAGGGCGGGTTTGCGATGATCGCCCCGATCCAGCTCAGCGCGCGGATCACCGACTTCGGGCTGGTCGCCCTCCCCACCGACCCGCTCATCACGCAGCTTCCCACCGGGGCCTACCTGCGCAGCAGTTCCGCAAGTTCCGGCGCGATCACCCGGTTCATCGAACTGGTCGAGGCGCAGGTGGCGGCGCAGCTGCCCGGTGCAGAGACCTCGGCCTGACCGCGGGAACGGACTCTGGCGTCGAAGCCGCCGGGGGCGGCGGCCCATCCATTCCCTGCGGCTATCGCAGGGGTCCATAACTTCGATTTTACCTCGCATGGCGGTCTGGGTAGATCTCCCGGGTGCCCGGGGCCGCGCCGCACCGGGACGAGCCTCCGACCTCACGCCCTGGACAAGACACATGCGGTTCGAATTTCATCGCTGGATCGGCTTCCGCCCGGTCCGTGCACGCCTCAAGACCCTGCTGGAGGGCCTGCGGTCCGCCCCGTCGTATCGACCCGAACGCAACTACATGCGCGGCCCCGGCGAAGCCTGCAAACGCGCGGGGAAATGACGGCGCAGATGAAGACGGCGGAAGGGGCCTGCCGAAGGCGCGGGGGTGCAGCGCCGAAGGCAAGCCCCTCCGGCCATCCGCAAGTGATCAAGTCCAACTGATCCGACCCCGGAACGGGGCGTGCTGAAGGCACCCCCCACCGCGCCGCCGGCAAGGGCGGCTTCACGCGGTCCGGGCCCGGGGCTCCTCCAGAAGGCTCACCGGGCGTCCCTGCGAGGCGGCCATGGCGTGGATGATCCGCTCGATCTTCAGCCCCTCGGCGAAATCCGGCCCGCAGGGCGTGCCCCCGGCGATGGCGCGGCAGAGGTCGCGGGCCTCGATCACCTTCATCTCGTTGAAGCCGAAGTTGTGGCCCGGCGCCGGGCAGAAGGCCCCGAAGTCGGGCTGTTCGGGCCCGGAGAGATGCCGGGTGAACCCGCCCTCGCCCTTCCGGTAGTGCCAGAGCTCGTTCATGTTCTCCTGATCGAAGACAAGCGAGCCCTCCGAGCCGTGCAGCTCCCATTGCAGCCGGCACTTGCGGCCCCAGGCGGCGCGGCTGGTGGCGAAGGAGCCCTGCGCCCCGCTGGCGAAGCGGATCAGCGCCAGCGCGTTATCCTCGTTCTCCACCGGGCGCGGACCATCCGGCGCGGGGCGCTCGCGGACGACCGTGTCGATCAGCGCGGTCACCTCGGCCACCTCGCCCATCAGCGGCAGCATCTGGCTCACCAGATGGCAGCCCATGTCGCCCA
Source organism: uncultured Oceanicola sp. (assembly GCA_964454145.1). Lineage (GTDB taxonomy): Bacteria > Pseudomonadota > Alphaproteobacteria > Rhodobacterales > Rhodobacteraceae > Vannielia. Next base: position 20,660 of record CAYVQK010000038.1, read on the forward strand.
GCACGCCGAGCCCGCCCCCCTCATGGGTCATCCGCCAGCTCCAGGGCAGCTCGGGGTTGGCGCAGAAATCCTCGTCATACACGCCGCGCCAGGCCCAGGGTACGCCGATGGCACCCTCCCGCACCATCTTCACGGCGGCCTGAAAGGCCGGCGAGCGGACGTAGTTGTAGCCCATCAGCGTGACCTGCCCGGGCCGGGAGGCAGCCAGCGCCGCCATCTCCTGCGCGTCCTCCAGCGACAGCGCCATCGGCTTCTCCAGCCAGACGTGCTTGCCCGCCCGCAGCGCCGCCTCGGCCATCGGGCGGTGGAAGGCGTTGGGCGTGGTGATCGAGACCACATCGACCGCCGGATCGCGCACCGCCGCCTCCCAGTCGGTGGTGCCCCGGGCAAAGCCGAATTGCGCGGCCATCGCCTCCGCCTTGTCGGCAGGCGTGTCGCAGAGCAGCTCCAGCCGGGGCGGCGGGCCGCCGAAGGCGGTGGCGACGTTGCGCCAGGCCATCGCGTGGCACTTGCCCATGAAGCCCGTTCCGATCAGGGCAACGCCCAGGGGTTTGGTCGGCATTGTGGTCATCACTGCGTCTTCCTCGTCTTGCGGATCACACGGCGGCCGGGCGCACGGCCTGCCCTGTCTGCACGGATTTCAGGGCCGCCTCGGCCAGCTCCAGGGCCCGCAGCCCGTCGAGCCCGGTGGTCGGGGTGGGCGCACCGCCCTCGACCGCCGCGATGAAGGCGGCGATCTCGGCGGCATAGGCCGCGGTGTAGCGGGTCATGAAGAAGTTCAGCAGCGGCGGCTCCATGAAGCCCTCGGCGCCGGCCACCACGATGTTCGCCTCGGCGGTGTTGCGGGCCTGAACCATGCCCTTGGAGCCCAGCACCTCGATCCGCTGGTCGTAGCCATAGGTGGCGCGGCGGCTGTTGGAGATGGTGCACTGCTTGCCGCTGGCGGTGGTGAGTATGACGTTGACGCTGTCGTAATCGCCCAGCTCGCCGATCTCGGGGTCGGTCAGCACCGAGGCGGCGGCCTGCACCGTCTCCACCTCCTCGCCGAGCAGCCAGCGGGCAACGTCGAAATCATGGATCGTCATGTCGCGAAAGATGCCGCCCGACACCTTGATGTAGCCCGCCGGCGGCGCGCCCGGATCGCGGGAGGTGATGGCGATCATCTCCACCTCGCCGATCCGGCCCGCGTCGATGGCGGCCTTGAGCGCGGCGAAATCCGGATCGAACCTGCGGTTGAACCCCACCATGAGGGTGCCGCCCTCCGCCTCCACCGTGGCCAGCGCCTGCCTGACCCGAGGCACCGAAAGGTCCACCGGCTTTTCGCAGAACACCGCCTTGCCGGCCCTCGCGAACTGCTCGATCAGGTCGGCATGGGTGTCGGTCGGGGTGCAGATCACCACCGCGTCCACGTCGTCGGACCCGGCAATCGCGTCGATCGTCCGGATCTCGCAGCCGTACTGCGCCTGCATCCGCTGCGCCGCCTCGGCGAAGGGCTCGGCCATCGCCACCAGGCGGGCGCTCGGGTTGGAGGTGACGGCGCGGGCGTGAACCTGCCCGATGCGCCCGGCACCGAGGATGGCAAAACGAAGGGTCATGTTGATCTCCAATGGCCGGCCTTGCCGGCGGGTTTCAAGGGGTGTCTCGGGGCGTTCCGCCTGCCGGGCCGTGAGATGGCCCGCAGGGTCAGGCCGCGTCTTCGAACTGGGGCTGCGTCTTTGCCCCGGTGATGTAGGCCACCACGTCCTCGCCGGTCACGTCCTTGCCGGTGATGTCGAGGTCGGCGCAGATGCGGCCGCGGCGGAACACCACGATCCGGTCGCAGAGATCCATCACCTGCCGCATGTTGTGGCTGATGAGGATCAGCGGCTCGCCCTGCTCTTTCAGCGTGCGGATGATGTTCTCCACCTGCGCGGTCTCCTGCACCCCCAGCGCGGCGGTCGGCTCGTCCATGATGGTGAGCTTGGAGTGGAAAGTGGCGGTGCGGGCGATCGCCACGCATTGCCGCTGCCCGCCCGACATGCGCTCGATGGTGCCGCGGATGTTGGGGATCTTCACCCCGGTCTTCTGCAAGGCCTCCAGCGTGCGCTCGCGCATCGCCTTGTAATCGAGGATCGAGAACGGCCCGAGCCTGAACTTGAAGAGCTCGCGGCCGAGGAAGAGGTTGTCGGGCACGTCGAGCTGGTCGGCGAGTGCGAGGGTCTGGAACACGGTCTCGATGCCCGCGTTCCTTGCGTCCATCGGGTTTTCGAAATGCACCTCCTTGCCGTCGAAGACGACGGTGCCCCGGGTGCGCTGCTCCACCCCGGTGATCTGGCGGACGAAGGTGGATTTCCCGGCGCCGTTGTCGCCCATGATCGCCACGTGCTCGCCCCGGCGGAGGCTGAAGTTGGCCCCCTCCAGCGCGTGAACGCCGCCGTAGTGCTTTGTCAGGTCGCGGGTTTCGAGGATGATGTCGGACATTGTCGTTTCCCCCTATGCCCGCGCCGCGGCGCGATGCTGGCGCCACTGGTCGAGCACGACCGCGGCCACGATGATCACGCCCTTCACCATCTCCTGGTAGTAGGCGTCGAGCCTGAGAAAGGTGAAGCCGGAGATGATGACGCCGAAGATCAGCGCGCCGAGGACCGTGCCGATGATCGAGCCGCGCCCGCCGGAGAGCGAGACGCCGCCGATGACGGTCATGGCGATGGCGTCGAGCTCGTACATCACCCCCATCCCGGCCTGGGCAGTGAGGTTCTTGGAGCTCAGCACCACGGCGGCAAGGGCTGCCAGCATCGCGGCGATGGTGTAGACCAGCACCTTGTGGCGGGCCACCTTGATGCCCGACATCCGCGCCGCATCCTCGTTGGAGCCGATGGCGTAGGTGTGCTTGCCGTAGACCGTGTAACGCAGGATCAGGTGGAACAGCACGGCCAGCGCGATGAAGATGAACACCGGCATCATGCCCGTGCCGATCGAGGCGTATCCCTCGGTCGGAAAGCTGATCGGCTGGCCCTTGCTCCACCACTTCGCCGCACCGCGCGCGGCGACCATCATGCCGAGCGTTGCGATGAAGGGCGGAATCCGGGTGTAGGCGATGAGAAGCCCGTTGCAGAGCCCCGCGAAGAGCCCCACCGCGAGCCCCACCAACACCGGCACGATGGCCGGCAGGTCCATCCAGGCCGGGCCGAACATGGCCTTCGGGTTGGGGTTGCCGTTGACCAGTTCGACCTGGGCGAAGCTCATCGCCACCATCGCGGTGAGGCCCACGACGGAGCCGGGCGACAGGTCGATCCCGCC
>CAYVQK010000039.1:0-22565 GCA_964454145.1 uncultured Oceanicola sp.
TGTTGTCGCTCAGCACGATCCCCACCATCGCGCCCTGGAACAGCAGCAGGTAGGTGAAGAACTCGCCCATGTTGTCGTCACGGCTGAGGTAGTGCCGCCCGTAGGCGATGATCAGCAGCCCGATGCCGAGGATCAGGAAGGCGAAGAAGAAGCCGAGCCCGTCGAGCATGAGGGTGAAGTTCAGCCCGAGCGCCGGCATCCAGTCGACCCCCGCGGTGACGACCTCGCCTGCGAGCACGGCGGGCAGGTTCGTCAGCAGCCCGATGAAGGCCGCCAGCGAGACGGTGAAGGTCACGCCGGCACAGGCCGAGCGGCCGGCGGCGTTCATCACCCCCGGCAGCAAGGCGCCAAAGAAGGGGAGAGCGACGATGAGAAGCAGTGACACGGCGGATCCTAGGTGGTCTGTGCAGGAAAGGTCGGTGCGAAGGCCCCGGCCCTCACGGGGAGGCTCAGGAGGTGGTGCCGCATCGCGATTGCGGATCGCCCTGGAAGGGGGCGTGCCGAGACAGGCTCATGCCCGCAGGCCGGATGGCCCGCGCGGGACCGCGGGGCACCTCGCCCCGGGAACGGTCGCTCTCCGCCGCTGTCCTCTCCGCCAAATGCAAATCCCCGTCCCGTTGCTGTACCGCCCCTTCACCGGGGCTTTTGCGTTGCCCGGCCGGCACCTGTTTGAAATTCCAACATAGCCTGCCTTCGGGGGAAGACGATAGTGAGGATTCTCCCGGGTTCCAACCGCTCGCGTCACAAGATGTGGCGCCCTGCGCCCGATGGTCGCGACCCGGCGCCCCGGCCGGGCGGAAAACGGGCGGTCGCGGGCCGCGCGTCAGGGCAGGTTCTCGCGGAAGTAGATGTCGAGCTTCAGCGGCGCGGGCTGCGCCTCCTGCCCGGTCAGGCCGAGGAGCGCGCGGTCGAGCAGAACGTCGGGATCCTGGTCGAACACGGCGTCCATCGTGCCGTCGAGCAGGGCACGGCGCGTATCGGCGGTGAGGCCGTGGCCGACGAAGACGACATCCTCGCGGCCGCGCTCGCGCAGGGCACGGGTGATGCCGCCCGAGGAGCCGCCGACGTTGTAGATCCCGAGGAGGTCGGGCTGCTGGTCGAGCAGCGCAAGCGTGTGGCGATAGTTCTCGCCCGCGTCGTCATGGCCCTCGCGGAGGCCGACGAGGGTGAGACCGGGGAACATCTCGTCGATGAGGCTGAGAAAGCCCGCCTCCCTGTCGCTGTGGGCGCGGTAGTTGCGGGAGCCGGCGACGAGGGCCACCGCGCCCTCGCTTCGGCCCGCGAGGCGGCCGACGAGCAGCCCGGCGGTGCGGCCCACGGCGTGGTTGTCGAGCCCGACATGGGCCACGCCCGCGCGCTCGCCGAGGTTGGAGACGAGGGTGACGAGCCGGACGCCGCGCGCCGCCACCTCCTCCGCCGCCGCCCGCACCTTGGGGTGCTCGATGGCGAAGAAGGCGATTCCATCGGCCCAGTCGGCGCTCTTGCGCAGCGCCTCGGCCAGCGCCTCGGCGTTGAAGCTCTCGATGAAGAGGCAGCGCAGGAAGGGGTCGCTGGCCCCGGCGAGGCCGATGCGGGCCTTCACCCGCTCGCCCAGCAGGCGGAGGTAGGGGTTGGTGCCGGCGGGCAGGAGGACGGCGATGTTCAGCGCGCGCTCGGCGCCGATGTGGGCGGCCTCCTCCTCGCCGATGTAGCCCAGGTCGCGCGCCACCGCGAGCACCCGGCGGCGGGTACGCTCCGATACGCCCTTGCGCCGGTTGACCACGCGATCCACGGTGGCGAGCGAGACGTTCGCCTGCGCCGCTATGTCGGTGAGCAACGGCTTCAGCCCGCTTTCTGGCATCCGGATGACCCCTCAAAAACCATCATTCCAAACTTCTGGACCAATCATGCCCATAACTCATAACATTCGTCAAATGCCACGTTTTGAGGGGGAATGAGGGCAGCGCAGCCGCCATCACACCTCACAAAGCCTCACATATCTCGGGAGGAGACACATGACCCAATTCACCGGTTTCAACCGCCGCTCCGTGCTGGCCCTCGGCGGCGCCGCGCTGGCTGCGCCGCTCGTCGCGCGCCCTGCCCTCGCGCAGAGCACCACGCTGCGCTACGGCCACAACAACGAGGTGGCCTCGGTTGCGGGCGCCCAGGCCGACTGGTTCGCCGAGGCGCTCGGCCAGACCTCGGGCGGCGACATCGAGGTGCAGGTCTTCCCCAACAGCCAATTGGGCAAGCTGCAGGAGCTGGCGGAGGCCGTCTCGCTCGGCACCATCGCGTTTTCGCACAACACCGCCGGCGCGCTCGGCTCGCTCTACCAGCCCTTCGCCGCGCTCGACACGCCCTACCTCTACCGTGACATCGACCACCTGATGGCGGTGACCGACGTGGAGAGCCCGGTGATGCAGGAGCTGAACGAGGGCCTCATCGCCGCCGCCAACGTGCGGGTGATCTACGCCCACTACTTCGGCCGCCGCAACCTGACCTGCAACAAGGCGGTCATGGGCCCCGCGGACCTCGAAGGCGTGAAGATCCGCGCCGTGCCCTTCCCGATCTACACCACCGCCGTCGAGGGCATGGGCGCCGTCGCCGTGCCGGTCGACTGGTCGGAAGTGCCTACGGCACTGGCCACCGGCGTGGTGCAGGGCCAGGAGAACCCGGTGAACGTGGTGCTGAACGTGAAGCTCTACGAGGTGCAGAGCCACCTCATGCTGACCGGCCACATGAGCAACGCCGAGGTCGTGGTGATGAACGAGGACGTCTGGCAGGGCATGAGCGACGCCCAGAAGGACGCCGTGCGCGAGGCCGCGAGCCAGACCCGCGAGAAGGCGACCAAGGCCATTCTCGACAACGAGGAAGGCGAGACCCAGCAGCTCCGCGATCTCGGCATGACCGTGATCGGCGAAGAGGACGGGCTCGACCTGGCAGGCTTCCGCGAGAGCGTGTCGAAGCTGGTCGAGGAGCGCTTCGGCGCCGAATACGGCGAGCTCTACGCCAAGATCGCGGCCGTCTCGGCCTGATCCGGATGGACCGCGCCCGGCAGATACTGGCCCGCGTGGCGGGATGGGGGGTGGGGCTCGGCCTCACCCTTCTCGCCCTCATGGCGGGGCTGGTGGTGCTTCAGGTCGCGGCCCGCAACTTTGCCGACGTCGGCCTGCCCTGGGCCGACGAGCTGGCCCGGTTCTGCTGCATCGGGCTGGTGTTTCTCTCCGTTCCGGCACTGGCCGGGCGGCAGGCGCTGGTGGCGGTGACGATGGTGCCCGACACGCTCGGCCCAAGGGCCGGGCGCTGGTTCGGCCTTCTGGCCGACATCGCCACGCTCGCCTTCGCCGCGCTGATGCTCTGGAGCTTTGCCGAGTTCCTGCCGCGCGCCGGCAAGTTCCTGACCCCCGCGATGCGGGTGCCCAACTGGGTGTATTATTCGCTCGCGCTGACCGGCTCGCTGTTTCTGGCGCTGGTGGCGCTGGATCGCGTCATCGCCACCCTGCGCGGCACCGATCCCACCGCCCCCTATGGCGAGGCGGGCGAGGAAGAGGCCCTGAAAACCGCATGACCGCCCTGCTGCTGACCATCTTCTTCGTCCTGCTGATCGCGGGCGCGCCGGTGGCGGTGTGCCTGGGGCTCTCCGCCGCCGTGGTGATCGTGAGCGAGGGGCTGCCCGTCTCGGTGCTGGCCCAGCGCAGCCTGAACGCGCTCGACAGCTCGCCGCTGCTGGCGGTGCCGCTCTTCATCTTCGCCGCCTCGCTGCTGAACGCGACCGGCGTCACCACCCATCTCTTCGACCTCGTGCGCATGGTTCTGGGCCGCATCCGGGGCGCGGTGGCGCAGGTGTCGATCCTGGTATCGCTGATCTTCTCCGGCGTCTCCGGCGCGGCGCTGGCCGATATCGGTGCGCTCGGCAAGATCCAGATCGACCAGATGACGCGGCAGGGCTACAAGCCCGAGTTCGCCGCGGGGCTCACGGTGGCCGCTGCCACCATCGGCCCGATCTTTCCGCCGTCGATCCCGATCATCATCTATGCCTCGGTGGCGAACGTCTCCGCCGTGCAACTCCTGCTCGCGGGGATCGTCCCGGCGCTGCTGCTGACCGCGCTGCTGATGGTGCAGGTGGGCGTGCTGGCGCGGGTGAAGTCGCTGCCGCGCGACACCATCGCCGCCCGCCCCGCCGACATCGCGCGCAAGGCCGCGATCTCCTTCCCTGCCCTGCTGGCGCCGGTGCTGCTGATCGGCGGGCTCATGTCGGGCTACTTCGGGCCGACCGAGGTGGCGGGAGTGACCGTGGCCTATGCGCTGTTCATCGGCGTTGTCATCTACCGCAGCCTCACCCTGCGCGGGCTCTTCGAGGCGCTGAAGGACACCACCACCTCGACCGCGAACATCCTCTTCGTCGTCGCCACCGCCGCGCTCTTCGCCTGGGTGCTGACGCTGGACCAGGTGCCGATGAAGGTCTCTGCCCTGCTGCTCGGCCTCACCGAGAACCCGCTTCTGCTGCTCCTGCTCGTCAACATCCTGCTGCTGATCGTCGGCATGGTGCTCGAGAGCATCGCCGCGATCCTGATCATCGCGCCGATCATCGCGCCGGCGCTCACAGCCGCCGGGGTGGACCCGCTGCAGCTCGGCATCGTCTTCGTGCTCAACCTGATGATCGGGCTGCTGACGCCGCCCGTGGGCATGAGCCTCTACATGATCACCATCATCACCCGCATGCCGGTGACCCGCGTCATTGCCGGGGTGATGCCCTTCTTCATCCCGCTCCTTCTTTCGCTTCTGGTCGTGTCCGCCGTTCCGGCGCTGTCGACCTGGCTTCCCGAAACCCTGATGAAATGAGGCTCCCATGAGCAACCTACTCGGCCCGATCCGCCAGCTCGGCATCGTCGTGGACGATATCGAGGCAGGCATGAAGCACTGGTCGGAGGTCATGGGCGTGGGCCCGTGGTTCTACAACAGCCACGTGCCGATCGAGGATTACACCTACGACGGGCAGAGCTACCAGCCGCACAACTCGGTGGCGCTCGCCAACTCGGGCGAGATGCAGGTGGAGCTGATCCAGACCCGCAACGACGTTCCCTCGATGTATCGGGACTTCATGCAGAAGGGGCTGCGCGGGCTGCAGCACGTGGCCTTCTGGACGACGCAGTTCGATGACGACCTGGCGATGATGGAGGCCCGCGGCTTCACGGTGAAGATGTCGGGCTGCGTGGGTCAGAACGGGCGGTTCGTGTATTTCGAGCAGGAGCATCACCCTGGCACCTGCATCGAGCTGTCGGAGGTGATGGGGCCGAAGGGCCGGATGTTCGACATGATCCGCGAGGCGTCGAAGGGCTGGGACGGCGCCGACCCGGTGCGGCCCTTCCCCGATCTCTCCGCGATCTGATGGAACGGATCACTGCGGACTACCTGATCGAGACGCCGTTTCCGCTGGAGGCGGTGGCGACGATGATGGCGGGCGAGCAATCGTCGGGCACCTTTGTGCGCGTTGCGGGGGAGACCGACGAGCTGCGGGCGCGCTCTGCGGCGGAAGTGCTCGGCATCGAGGAGCTGGGCGAGGTGGAAGCGCCGTCGCTGGCCTCGGCCTACATCGCCCGCAAGGGGGCGCCGGGGCCGTTCCGCCGGGCGCGGGTGCGGATCGCCTTTCCGGTGGGCAATATCGGGAAGAACCTGCCGACGCTGGCCTCCACCGTTTCGGGCAACCTCTACGACCTTGGCGAAGTGACCGGGCTGAAGCTGCTGAATGTCGAGGTGCCGGCAGGGTATCGGGCGCGCTATGCGCTGCCCGTGCAGGGCATCGCCGGCACGCGGGAGAGCCTTGGCGTGCAGGGGCGGCCGGTGTTCGGCACGATCATCAAGCCCAACGTGGGGATGACGGCGCAGGCGATTGCCGCGCTGGTGGGCGAGCTTTGCGCGGCGGGCGTGGACTTCATCAAGGATGACGAGATCTGCGCCAACCCCGACGTGGCGCCTCTGGCGCAGCGGGTGCCGCTGGTGATGGATGCGATCAAGCGGGCCGAGGATGCCTCGGGCCGCCGGGTTATGATGGCCTTCAACATCACCGACGAGACCGACGCGATGCGCCGCCATGCCGACCTCGTGGCGGCGGAGGGCGGCACCTGCGTGATGGCCTCGCTCAACTGGTGCGGCCTCTCGGCGATGGAGAGCCTGCGGGCGCATACCCCTCTGGCGATCCACGGCCACCGCAACGGCTTCGGCGCGATGAGCCGCCACCCGGCGCTCGGCATGGCGTTTCCGGCCTACCAGGCGCTCTACCGGCTGGCGGGGGTGGACCACATGCATGTGCACGGGATCGGCGGCAAGTTCGTGGACTCGGCCGAAGAGGTGACCGAGGCGGCGCGGGCCTGCCTGGCGCCGCTGGCGGAGGGCTGCGACGACGCGGTGATGCCGGCCTTCTCCTCGGGGCAATGGGCCGGAACGCTGGGCTCGGCGCTGGAGGCGGCGGGCTCGGCGGACCTCATGTTCATGTGCGGCGGTGGCATCCTGGCCCATCCGGGCGGGCCGGCGGCGGGCATCGCCTCGCTGCGGGAGGCCTACGAGGCGCTTGCGGCGGGCGAGAGCCTGGAGGCGGCGGCGGCGCGCCGCCCTGCCCTCTCGGCGGCGCTCGACTTCTTCGGCACGCGCTGATGGGCGCGGGCATCGTCTTTCTGGGCGACGACTTCACCGGGGCGTCGGACAGCCTTGCCACCTATGCGCGCGGCGGCTTCGCCACGCGGCTGGTGACGGGAAACGCCGCGCCGGAGAGTGGCCTCGACGTGCTGGGCATCGCGACGGACCTGCGCTCGCTGCCGCCGGAGCGCGCGGCGCAGGTGGTGGATCGGCTCTGGCCGGTGATCGCGCGCGAGGGCGCGCCGGTGCTGCACCTGAAGACCTGCTCCACCTTCGACAGCGCCCGCCACGTGGGCTCCATCGGCGCGGTGGCGCGGCAGCTTGCGCAGCTCTTCGAGCCGGATGTGATAGCGGTGATCGGCGGGCAGCCGAGCCTCGGGCGCTATTGCGCCTTCGGCACGCTCTTCGCCCGGGGGCCGGAGGGCGCGGTGCACCGGATCGACCGGCACCCGGTGATGGCGCGTCACCCGGTGACGCCGATGCAGGAGGCCGACCTCGGGCGGCACCTCGCGGCGCAGGGGCTGGAGCTGGCGCGGATCACCCTGCCGGAGCTGGCGGACCCGGATGCGGTGGCGCAGCGGCTGCGCGAGGGCCCCGCGCTGATCGACGTGATGCGGGGGGAAGACCTGGTGCTGATCGGCGCGGCGCTGCGGCGGGCGGGCGGGCGGCAGCTGCTGATCGGGGCAAGCTCGGTGGCGGAGATCCTGGCGCGGGGCGACGACCCGGCGGCCGTCTCGGCCCCGGCGATGCCGGAGGGCGCCTTGCTCGGTTTCGCCGGCTCCCGCTCCAGCGTGACGGCAGCGCAGGTGGCGGCGGCGGAGCGTTACCGGCGGGTGGCGCTGACGCCCGCGATGCTCGGCGATCCGGCGACCTCGGCGACGCTCGCGGCGGCGCTCGGCACCGACAGGCCGATGCTCCTGCACCTCGACCCCGAAGCCGACTACGGTCGCAGCCCCGATGCGCTGGCCGATGCCTGCGCCGACCTGGTGGCGCAGATCGCGACGCGGCACCCGCTGCGGGCCATAGGGCTCGCCGGTGGCGATACCTCGAGCCGCATCGTGGCACGGCTGGGCATCACCGCGCTCGACTACCTCGAAGACATGGGTCAGGGCGCCTGCATCTGCGCGGGGCGGCACGGGGAGGCCCCGCGCAACGGGCTGCGGGTGATGCTGAAGGGCGGGCAGATGGGCAGCCCGGACCTGTTCGACCGCTTCGCGGAACGCGTGCCGGGCTGAACGGGCGCCAGAAGGCGCCGCGCAGCAGGCGCGGCCTTCACGCCTTCAGGTGCAGGGTCACCAGCAGGGTGGCGCCGCTGCCGGGTTCGAACGCCCCGGCGAGGCGCAGCCAGTTGCCGAAGTGCGAAAGCCGCACTGCCGCCACCTCGCCCTCGGCGGGCACCTGAACCGTGGCGCCCTCGTCTACCCAGTGCATCCCGTCGGGCGAGATCTGCACCCGGAGCACCGGCTGCGGGCCTTCGGGGGCCTTCAGCGAGCGCAGGAAGAGCACCGCCTCGCGGGCCCATCCGGCCTCGAAGGGCTCCGTCGCGGCCTCCCCCTCCCAGCGCTCGTTGCGGGCGAGGATGGCGGTGATGTTTTCGGGCAGCATCAGAAGTCTCCCGAGATGCAGACGGAATCGATATAGAGAAAGGCCCGCTTGGCCGCGTCGGTTTCGACGAAGAAGGCGAAGTTGAGCATGTTCCAGAGGTTCGGCATCGCGGGGATCTCGATGGACTCGAAGCTGGCCATGTCGAACTCGCGGTCGTTCAGGCGGAAGGCGAGCGGGCGCATGGCCTCGAGGTCGAAGTCGAAGCAGAGGTAGTGCCAGTTCACCTTGGTGGCGATCTCGTTGTAGCACATCAGCTGGTCGCCGCCGGGCAGGTCCACCCAGCCATCGGGCGAGAGGTGGTAGTGGCTGGCGGTCTTCTTCTCGCTGCCGATGTCGGTGAACTGGGTCTGGCCGGGCTTGTACTGCCACTTGCGCAGGGTCTCGCCATTGAGCGCGTTGAGAAACCGCAGGTGCGGCATGACCCGCCGCTTCGCCACCCGGTCTCCCGCCTGAAGGTCGAACAGGAAACCCCAGGAGCGCACGTCGTTGTCGCCCAGCCGCAGCTCGGTGGCCTCGGGCTTGCAGGTGACATAGGCCTCGAAGCGGATCGGGCCGCGGTGGCGCATGGTCAGCCGCTTGATCGCCACGTTCTGCGCGCCGGGGCGCGGACGGGTGGCGATCTTGAGGGCGTAGGAGCTGTCGTAGCCGCCGTGGGAGCCCGCATCCCAGTGGGCGAGCGTGGAGAGCATGGCGCTGGTGTGCTGGGCATAGCCGGGCAGCATGGTGTCGAGCGAGCCCTCGTAATTGCCCACGAGCTGCGACCAGCCGCAGTGGCCGCGGCCGAAGTCGTCGTGGCAGATGATCCGGCGCATCGGGTCGAACCGGCTGAGCTCGGGGTTGGCCAGCAGCATCCCCTGCCGGATCGCCTCGGTCTGGTCTGTCATGGCATCGCGTCCTTCCTTGCCCCTCGGGGGCGTCACTTTCACTTGCTGCGCAGATGCGCCACCGCGTCCCAGTCGATCTCGAGCCCGAGGCCCGGGCCGCGCGGCACGTCGAGCGTGCCGTTCTTCTGGCGCAGGCAGCCGGGCTTCAGGTCGGCGATATCCACCTTGAAGGGGCTCTCGTCGCCCTCGCATTCCATCACCTTGAAGTTCGGCATGGCCGCCGAGAGGTGCACGCTGGCGGTTTCGCAGACGATGCCCGACATGCCGATGTGCGGCGCATAGCCCACGTCATGGGCGGCGGCGAGCAGGGCCATGCGGCGGGTCTCGGTCACGCCGCCGGCGCGGGCCACGTCGGGTTGCAGGATCGACAGCGTGCGGTTCGACACCAGGCGCATGGCCTGATCGACGGTGTAGTTGCTCTCCCCCGCCGCCAGCGGCACATCGCAGCGGGCGCGGAGCTGTTCGTAGCCCTGCTCGTCCTCGGGCCGCAGCGGCTCCTCGAACCAGAAGTAGCCGTTGGCGGCGAGCGCGCGGCCGACCTCGATCGCCTCGTCGAGCCCGTAGGCCCAGTTGGCATCGACGCAGAGCGCCACGTCGTCGCCCGCCCGCTTGCGCATCCGCTCGATCCGGCGGCAGGCCCCCTTCACCGGACGGGCCATCTTGACCTTTATCCGGGGGAAGCCGCGGGAGATGAACCGCTCCAGCTCCGCATCAGCCTGCGCATCGTCGCCCCAATTCACCGCTGCGGCGTAAACGTCGATCTCGCGGCGGTTCTCGCCGCCCAGAAGCGTGGCCAGCGGCAGGCCGGCGAGCTTGCCCATGATGTCCCAGAGCGCGATGTCGACGCCGGATATGGCCTCGATCAGCATGCCCCCTGCACGGCCCGAGAGCGCCCGGCGCATCTGCTGCCAGTGGGCGGAAATGTCGGCGACGTTCTGGCCGACGATCCGGGGTTTCAGCAGGGTCTCGATCACCTCGGCGTAGGCCTTGGGGGCGAAGCGGGCGAGGGTTTCGCCCACGCCGGTCACGCCCGCGTCCGTGCGGACCTCGACCAGCACCATTGAGACCTCGTTGTAGGTGCCCCAGGAGGTGACGGTGGGCCGCCGCATCTGCTGGGTCAGCGGATGGGCGATGACATCGGTGATGAGCGCGCCGGTCATGCTGCAAGCTCCTCTACCGCGTCCCAGTTCAGCGTGATCCCCAGTCCCGGCCCGGTCGGAACCGCGACGGTGCCGCCTTCGATCCGGCTGTGGGCGGGGGCGATGTCGGCCAGCCCGTCGCGGAAGAGGTTGGGGTTGGCGGCGCATTCCATGGTGCGGGTGTTGGGCATGGCGGCGGCGAGGTGCAGGCTCGCCACCTCGCAGATGATGCCCGACATGCCGACATGGGGCGCGTAGGCGATATCGTGCATCGCGGCCAGCTCGGCCATTCGGCGGGTCTCGGTGATGCCCCCTGACCGGGTGACATTCGGCTGGAGGACCGAAAGCACCCGGTCGCGGATGAGCGGCATGGCCTGATCGAGGGTGAAGTTGCTTTCGCCCGCTGCCAGCGGCACGCGGCTGCGGCTGTGCAGCGCGCGGTACCCTGCCTCGTCCTCGGGGCGCAGCGGCTCCTCGAACCAGGCATAGCCGTTGTCTTCCAGGGCGCGGGCGACCACTTCGGCCTCGTCCAGCGTGTAGGCCCAGTTGGCGTCGGCGGTGAGGGTGATGGCGTCGCCCGCCCTGGCCCGCACCCGTTCGATGCGGCGGCAGGCCTCGGGCACCGGGCCGCCGATCTTCACCTTCATGTCGGTGAGGCCACGGGCGCGCATCGCCTCAACGTCGGCGTCGGCCTGCGCGTCGTCGCCCCAGCGGATCGAGGCACCGTAGACTGGCACATGGCTGCGCCCGACCCCGCCGAGCAACTGCCAGATCGGCATGCCCGCCGCCTTGCCGAGAATGTCCCAGAGCGCGATGTCGACGGCCGAGATCGCCTCGATCAGCATGCCGCCTGCGCGGCCAGAAAGGGCACGGCGCATGTCGGCCCAGCGGGCGGAGATGGCGGTGGCGTCCTGGCCGATGAGCCGCGGCGCGAGGGCGCTTTCGATCAGCTCTGCGTATCCCTTGGGGGCGAATCGCGCCAGCGCTTCTCCGACCCCCGAGACGCCAGAACTCGTGCGCAGTTCGACAAGCAGGATCGAGACCGAGTCGTAGGTGCCCCAGGAGGTGCGCGTGGGCTGGGGCAGCCGCTGGACGAGCGGAAAAACCTTCAATTCCGAGATCTTGTGACCTCCCTCGCCCGCCATGCCCTGTGCTCCTCCGTGCCCTGCGATACCGGGCAAGGGGTAGCAGATTTCCGGAACATAACAACTAGAAAACCTAGTTGCTAAGTTGAGAGGCCTCGCCTAACGTCACCGGCAAAGCAGAGAGGCCCCGATGATCGACAAGCGGAAGAGCGAAGCCCTGTTCGAAGCCATGCCGCCCACCGGACGGCTGGCCGATGCGGTGTCGCAATCCATCGCGGGTGCGCTGCTGGAGGGACGGATCGCACCGGGCGAGGCCCTGCCCTCGGAAGGCGAGATCGCCAAGGAGTTCGGCATCTCCAAGCCCATCGCCCGCGAGGCGCTGCGCCAGCTGGCGGGGGTCGGGTTGATCCACACCCAGCAGGGCAAGGTCGCCCGCGCCAAGGCGCTCAACGGCGAGCCGCTCGACAGGTTCTATGGCTATGCGGTGCGCTCGAGCCTGAAGCGGCTGCGCGAGGCCAACGAGATGCGCCGCGTGGTCGAAACCGGCATCGCCCAGCTTGCAGCCGAACGCCGCGCGCCGGAGGGCATCGCGCAGATGGAAGAGGCCGTGCGCCACATGCACGAGACCATCCTCGAGCCCGGCGGTTTCACCGACTGCGACATCGCCTTTCACCTCGGCATGGCGGCGGCCACGGGCAACAGCATGATCCAGGTGCAGATGGAGGGGCTCGGCTCGATCCAGCGCGAGGTGTCGGAGCTGTTCTCGCGCCGTTCCAACAGGAGCAAGGCCGACTGGGAGCGCACCATCGCCCGCCACGAGGCGGTGCTGGAGGCGATCCGGGCCGGAGACGTGGAAGCCGCCCGCGCCAGCATCGACGCGCATTACGCCGCCGCCGACATCGCCTCGCTCGAGGTGGCGGGCGAGCCCGGAAGGCCGGGCGCGTGAGTGACGGCTCCCTGTCCGGGCGCAGGGCGCTGGTGACGGGTGCAAGCTCGGGCATCGGCCGTGCGCTGGCCCTCGGGCTCGCCGGGCAAGGGGCGGATCTGGTGCTGCACCACCACGGCCAGCCGGAGGCGGTGGAAGATGTGGCCGGGCAGGTGCGGGCGATGGGCCGCGCGGCCTCCGTCGCCCACGGCGATTTCACCGCGCCCGGCGCGGCGCAGACGCTGCTGGACGAGCTGCGCGCAGGGCCGCCGGTGGACATCTTCATCGCCAATGCCGCCATCGAGCGGCGCGGCGACTGGGCGAGCCTGGCGCCGGAGGCGATCCAGGCGCATGTGCAGGCCAATTTCCTGTCGCTCCTCACGCTGCTGCAGGGCCTCGTGCCCGGCATGGCGGCGCGCGGCTTTGGCCGTGTCGTGTGCCTCGGCTCGATCATGGCCGCCCGCCCCCGGGCCGAGACGCTGGCCTACGCCGCGATGAAATCGGCCCAGCTCACCGCGATGCGCGCCGTGGCGCGCGAGGTGGCCGCGAAGGGGGTGACGCTCAACGCCGTGTCCCCCGGCGCGATCCGCACCGAGCGGATGGCGGAGCGCTACGACGACCCGGCCTTCCTGGCCGCGGTGAACGCCAAGATACCCGCCGCACGCCCCGGCACGCCGGAAGACATCGTGCCGCCCGTGCTCATGCTCTGCTCCGAGGCGGCGGGATACATCACCGGGGCCGATATCCCGGTCGACGGCGGATGGAGCATCGGCGACGCGATGAGCGGGCTGCCGGAGAAGACCTGAAGACCAACACTTTCAAGGGAGGAAGACATGACACCGAGACAGAGCCTGCCAGCCACGGCCATTGCGCTGCTGCTGGCCACACCGCTCGCCGCCGAAGACCTGCGCTTCACGGTCTGGACGGGCAATGACGCGCACCTCGCGATGCTCAACGGCATCGCCGAGAGCTTCAAGGAGAGCCACCCCGAGGTGACCGTCACCTTCGAGACGATCCCGGCGGGCGACTACATCCAGAAGCTCACCTTCCAGCTTGCCGGCGGCAATCCGCCGGACCTGGGCTGGATGTTCGAGGACAGCATGCCCGCCTTCGTCGCCGCCGGTGCGGTGCAGGAGCTGACTCCCGCGCTGGAGGCCGCCGAGGGCTACGACCTCGCCGATTTCTCCGAGCCGGCGATGGGGCTCTGGAAGGACGGCGACGCGATCTACGGCGTGCCCTTCTCCACCTCGCCCTTCATGATCTACTACAACAAGGACATGTTCGACGCCGCCGGCCTCGAGGACCCGCTGACCCTCGCCGGCAAGGGCGAGTGGGACATGGAGAAGTTCCGCGAGGTCGCCAAGGCGCTGAAGGACTCGGGCGCGCCCTACGGCTTCGAGTTCAAGGACGGCCAGGGCTACGACACCCGGATCATGCACGCGATCATGCCGCCGATCCGCGCCTATGGCGGCTATGCCTGGAACGAGGGCGAATGCGGCTTCAACAAGCCCGAGGCCGTCGCCGCGATCACCCAGCTGCACGAGATGATCTTTCAGGACGGCTCCATCGTGCCGCCGGGCGAGCAGGGCGACTATTTCTCGGGCGGCGCGGCGATGACGATCAACCAGATCAGCCGTGCCTCACGGATGGCCGAGGCGGGCTTCAACTGGGGCATCGCGCCCCTGCCCACCGGCCCCGCCGGGGCCTCGCCGATCATCGGACAGGCCGGGCTCGTGGTGTTCTCCGAAAGCGACCAGCCGGAGCTGGCGAAGGAGTTCATCGCCCACATGACCAATGCCGAGAACGTGGCGGTCATGGCGCAGTTCTTCCCGCCGGCGCGCAAGTCGGTGCTGGGCAGCGCCGCCTTCACCGAGGCCAACAAGCTGATCCCGGCCGAGCAGATGGCGGGCGTCAGCGCGGCGATCGAGGAGGGCACCGTGCTGCCGAGCCACCAGAACGCGCCGCAGATCGGCGCGGCGCTGAAGCCGAGGTTCGATGCGCTCTGGCGCGCCGATGCCGACGTGCAGGCCTCGCTCGACGCGGTGTGCGACGCCATCCAGGGCGACCTGTGAGCGCCGCCGGATGGCCGTGACCGATACCTCCGAGACCACGGCGCGCAAATCTCGCGCGCCGTGGCTCACGCTTCGCAGGCGCGAGGCGATCGAGGGCTGGCTCTTCGTCAGCCCCACCCTCATCGGATTTCTCATCTTCTTTCTCGGCCCGCTCATCGCCGTGGTCTTCTACTCGCTCACAGAATGGAACCTGCTGAGCCAGCAGAGCACCTACGTGGGGCTGGCCAACTACACCGACGCCCTGCGCGACAACCCCGATTTCTGGCACGTGATCCGCAACTCGGTGATCTTCGCCGCTGGCCTCGTGCCGCTCAACATGGCGCTGGCGCTGGCGCTGGCCACGGCGCTCTGCCGCCCGGGCAAGGGCGTGGTCTTCTTCCGCACCGTCTTCTTCGCCCCCGTCATCACCTCCGCCGTGGCCTGGGCCATCGTCTGGAAGTTCCTGCTGCAGGGCGAGGCCGGCGCGGTGAACCAGATGCTCGCGGGCATCGGCATCGACGGGCCCAACTGGCTGCGCGAGCCCAACTGGGCGATGTTTGCCGTGATCGTCACCCGGGTCATCAAGATGGTCGGGCTCAACATGATACTCTACATCGCCGCACTGCAGGCCGTGCCGCGTGACTACGAGGAAGCCGCCCGGCTGGAAGGCGCCTCGGGCTGGCAGATCTTCCGCCTCATCACCTGGCCGCTGCTGGCGCCGACCACGCTCATCATCATGGTCATCACCACCATCGGCTCCTTCAAGGTCTTCGACCACATCTACCTGATGACAGGCGGCGGCCCCGAGAACGGCACGCTGGTGCTGGCCTATTACATCTACGAGCAGGCCTTCGAGTTCTTCAACATCGGCTATGCCGCGGCGCTGGCGATCATCATGTTCGTCATCGTGCTGGCGCTCACCGTCGTGCAGCTTCTGCTGCGGCAGAAGGGATCTTCCTGATGGCCCTCACCCGCAGCCAGACCCGCAGGCTCACCCGCATCTGCTGGGCGCTCTCGCTCGGCGTGGTGGCGGTGCCCTTCATCTTCCCGTTCCTGTGGATGATCTCCTCGGGGTTCAAGTCGGCCACCGAGATCTTCGGGCAGCTCAGCCTGATCCCCGACACCTGGCGCTGGGGCAACTACCTGGAGGTCTTCACCTACCAGCCCTTCGCGCGGCAGTATTTCAACTCGATCTACATCGCCTGCACGGTGACGGTGATCACCCTCGTGCTGTCGTCGCTCGCCGGCTACGCGCTGGCGCGGATGCGCTTTGCCGGGGCGGGCCTCTTGATGCTCTTCCTCGTCTCGGCGCTGATGGTGCCCGAGGAGGTGACGATCCTGCCCAACTTCTTCCTGATGAAGTGGCTCGGCGTGATGGACACCCATGTGCCGCTCATCCTGCTGCCGGTCTTCGGGCCGCACGGGGTGATGGCCACCTTCCTGATGCGGCAGTACTTCGTCTCGCTGCCGAAGGAGCTGGAGGAGGCGGGCAAGATGGACGGGCTCTCGCGGCTCGGCATCTGGTGGAAGATCGCGCTGCCGATGTCGCGCCCTGCCCTCGCCGCGGTGGCGATCATCACCTTCCTCTTCTCCTGGAACCTCTTCCTCGAGCCGCTGGTCTTCGTCTCCAGCCTGTCCAACTTCACCCTGCCGCTCGCGCTGTCGAACTTCACCGACCCCTACGGCGCGCCGCTCTGGCACCTGCAACTGGCGGCCACCTCGCTGGCGGTGGTGCCGATCCTGATCGTCTACCTTATCGCCCAGCGGCAGATCATCGAGAGCTTCGCAATGTCCGGGGTGAAGGGCTGAGGCCCCTCCCCCGCCCGAAAGGCCGAACCATGAGCAGTCTGACCCTCTCCAACCTGAAAAAGTCCTTCGGCAAGGTCGACGTGATCCGCGGCGTCAGCCTCGAGGTGCAGGAGGGCGAGTTCGTCGTCTTCGTCGGGCCCTCGGGCTGCGGCAAGTCCACCCTGCTGCGGATGATCGCGGGGCTGGAGGATATCTCCTCCGGCACGCTCACCATCGGCGACCGGGTGGTGAACGACGTGCAGGCGGCCAGGCGCGGCGTGGCGATGGTGTTCCAGTCCTACGCGCTCTACCCGCACCTGACGGTGCGCGAGAACATGGGCTTCGGGCTGAAGGTGCGGAAGGTGCCGGCGGCCGACATTGCCCGGCAGGTGGGCGAGGCGGCGGAGGTGCTGAAGCTCGGCGCCCTGCTCGACCGCTACCCGCGCGAGCTTTCGGGCGGTCAGCGCCAGCGGGTCGCCATCGGGCGGGCCATCGTGGCCTCGCCGCAGGTGTTCCTCTTCGACGAGCCGCTCTCGAACCTCGATGCCGAGCTTCGGGTGCACATGCGCGCCGAGATCGCGGCGCTGCACCGGCGGCTGGGCAACACGATGATCTACGTCACCCACGACCAGATCGAAGCGATGACGCTGGCCGACCGGATCGTGGTGCTGCGCGACGGGCGGATCGAGCAGGTCGGCACGCCGCGCGAGCTTTACGAAACCCCGGCGAACACCTTCGTCGCCCAGTTCATCGGCAGCCCCAAGATGAACCTCGTGGCCGGTGACACGGTGGCCGACAGGCTCGCGGCCCTGGGCCGCGCCGTGCCGCCGGGGGCACAGGTCGGGCTGCGGCCCGAGCATCTGAAGCTGGTGGCGCCGGAGGAGGCGATCCTCGGCGGGCGTCTGCTGACCTCGGAATATACCGGGGCGGACACGCTGCTGCACGTGGAGCTGGCCGATGGCGAGACGCTGCTGATGGTGCACCAGGGCGCCGACGCGCCAGCGCCGGGCGAGGAGCTTTCGATCGGGATCGACCCCGGCCTCGCTCACGTCTTCGAGCAGCCCGCCGCCTGAGCGGCGCTCAGGCCTCGGCGCGGATCGCGGCGGCCATGCCCTGGGCGCGCATGACGTCCAGCTTCGTGGTGATCGCCTCGCGCAGGTCGTGGCACGCGGCCAGTGAAGCGGGGAACAGGCCGGGCAGGCTCATGAGGCTGGTCACGATGGTGGCCGTGTCGGCCGAGACCCCTGCCCGTTCGCGCAGCTCCGCCTCGCGCGGGTCACGCAGCGCATAGGCCTCGCCCGCCTCGGTCTGCCCCATCACGTAGCGCATCCAGGCGGCGAGGGCGAAGGCGAAGGGCGCGAGAGACTGGCCCGCCGCACGCGCGGCCTCGGCGGGGGCGAGGATCCGCTGCGGGATCTTCTCGGTGCCGTCCATCGCGATCTGATAGGTCTCGTGCTTCAGGTGCGGGTTGGAGAAGCGGGCCACGAGCGCCTCGGCGTAGGCGGCGAAGTCGACGCCGGGCAACGCGGGCAGCGTGGCGGAGGCGGCGGCGAGGTGGCGCCGCACCAGAGCGGCGAGCGGGGCATCCTGCATCACCTCGGCCACGGTGCGGTGGCCGGCGAGGAAGCCCGCGTAGGCCAGCATGGAGTGCGCGCCGTTCAGCATCCGTAGCTTCATCTCCTCGTAGGGCCGCACATCCTCCACGAACATCGCGCCTGCCGCCTCCCAGGCCGGGCGACCGGTGGGGAATTTGTCTTCGATAACCCATTGGGAGAAGGCCTCGGTCTCCACCGCGGCTTCGTCGCGCATACCGGTCATCTCTTCGGCCGCGGCGAGGGTAGCCGGGGTGGCGGCGGGGGTTATCCGGTCGACCATGGTGGAGGGGAAGGCCACTTCGCTGGCGATGAAGGCCTCCATCTCCGGCACGGCGCGGCGGGCGAAGTCGATGAGGAGGCCGCGTAGCATCTTGCCGTTTTCCGGCAGGTTGTCGCAGCAGAGCACGGTGAACGGTGGCACACCGGCGGCGCGGCGGGCCTTCAGCGCCCAGACGAGCAGGCCCGCGACGCCGATGGGGGCGTCGGGCGCGGCGAGGTCGTGGGCGATGGCGGCGTGCGCCTCGTCCACCCCGCCGGTCGCGCGGCTGATGCCATAGCCCTTTTCGGTGACGGTTAGGCTGACGATGCGGGTGGCGGGGGCGGTGAGCGCGGCGAGCACAGCCGCGCGGTTCTCGGCCAGGCAATGGGCCTCGGCGATGGCGCCGATCACCCGCGCGTGGCTGCCCTCGGCGCTGCGCTCGATCAGGGTGTAGAGCCCGTTCTGCGGGCCGAGTTGGGCGGCGGGCTCGGGGCTTCGGAGGCTGACGCCGCAGATGCGCCAGTCGCCGCCCGAGGCCGCAAGGGCGGTGTCGGTGTAGACGGCCTGGTGCGCCTTGTGGAAGGCGCCGAGGCCGAGGTGGACGATGCCGGTGCCGTGGGCGGCGGGCGTGTAGCCGGGCACCGCGACGCCAGCAGGCAGGCCTTCCAGCGTGGCGAGCCTCATGCTGCGATCCGGGGCGAGAGGGCGGCGATGATGCCGCGCAGCTCGGCCAGGCCCTTGAGGCGCCCGATGGAGGGATAGCCCGGCTGGGCGCTGCGCTTCAGGTCATCGAGAATGTCCTGCCCGTGGTCGGGGCGGAAGGGGATGGACCAGTCGGCACGTCCGGCGGCCTTGCGCTTTGCCTCCTCCTTCAGCGCCGCCTCGATCAGCGCCACCATGTCGGTGTCGCCGCCAAGGTGCTCGGCCTCGTGGAAGTCGCCGCGGATCTCCGCCGTCTCCCGCTTCACGTTGCGCAGGTGCAGGAAATGCACCCGGTCGCCCAGCCGCTCCATCATGCCGGGCAGGTCGTTGTCGGGCCGGGCGCCGAGCGAGCCGGAGCATAGGGTGATGCCGTTGGCGGGGCTGTCGACGCCCTCCACCAGCTTCCGGTAATGCGCCTCGGTCGACATGATCCGCGGCAGGCCGAGGAGCGGCACGGGCGGGTCGTCGGGGTGGCAGCAGAGGCGGAGGCCGAGGCGCTCGGCGGTGGGCACGACCTCGGCGAGGAAGTCGAGCAGGTGCTTGCGCAGGGTGTCCTCGCTCATCGCGGCATATTGGGCGAGGTGCCCGCGCACGTCTTCGAGCGAGAAGTTCTCCGCCGCGCCGGGCAGACCGAAGACGACGTTCTTGGCGAGCTGCGCCTTGCGGTCGTCGGTCATCCCGCCAAACCGCTCTGCCGCGGCCTCGCGGAGCGCCGCGTCATAATCCTCCGCTGCGCCGGGGCGGGCGAGGATGTGCAGGTCGAAGGCGGCGAAGTCGGTGAGATCGAAACGCATGCAGGTGCCGCCGTTGGGCAGCCGCCAGGCGAGATCGGTGCGGGTCCAGTCGAGCACCGGCATGAAGTTGTAGCAGATCACCTCGATCCCCGCCGCGGCGAGGTGTTCGAGGCTGGTGCGGTAGTTCTCGACGTGGCTGCGCCAGTCGCCCTGCTGCTTCTTGATGTCTTCCGAGACCGGCAGGCTCTCGACCACGTCCCAGGCAAGGCCGGAGGGGCTGCCATCGGTCATGGTGCCGATCTCGCGCTGGCGCTGCGCGATCTCCTCCGGGCTCCAGACCGCGCCCGTAGGGACATGGTGAAGCGCCGAGACGATCCCCTGCACGCCTGCCTGCAGCGTGTCGTCGATCGACACGAGGTCACGCGGGCCGAACCACCGCCAGGTCTGTTTCATCGAAATATCCTCCCGAGTCGTCGTTGAGGCGGACCCTACCACTGTCGCGGATTGCTGACTAGTATGGAAGTATGGTAGCCAGCGGCAGGGAGGAGGACGAATCATGCAGGCCAATCGCATCACCACAGCCGCGCTCGATCCGTCGGGCCCGATCACGCCACAGATCTACGCCCATCTCCGCGACGCCATCATCCGCAACACCTTCGCCCCCGGCGACCGGATCTCCGAGAGCGAGATCGCCAGGTCGTGGAACGTGAGCCGCCAGCCGGTGCGCGAGGCCTTCATCCGTCTTGCGGGCGAAGGGCTGCTGGCGATCCTGCCCCAGCGCGGCACGGTCATCACCAGGATCAGCTACAGCGACGTGCTGAACGCCCGCTTCCTCCGGGAGGCGATCGAGGCCGATATCGTGAAGATCCTCGCCCACCGCCCCGACGCGGGCCTCGTGCGCGAGCTGCGCCGCCAGCTCGAGGCGCAGAAGGCCGTGGCCCGTGCCAACCCGAAGGACTTCATCGGGCTCGACGAGCAGTTTCACCGCACCATGGCCGATGCCGCCGACAAGCGCGGGGCCTGGCGGCTGATCGACGGGCTGAAATCGCAGATGGACCGGGTGCGCTTTCTGTCGCTCGGCCATTTTCCGGTGGCCAAGCTGGTGGGCCAGCACGCTGCGGTGGTGGATGCCATCGAGGCGGGCGACATGACCCGCGCCAATGCTGCGATCCGCACCCACCTGCGCGAAGTGCTCAGCGACCTGCCCGGCATCATCGCCGCCAGCCCCGAATTTTTTGAAACACCGGACGGGGAGATGCCCGTACCGGTGAATGCACCCATCCAAGGAGGAGATACGCAATGACGTTCAACTGGAAAAAGCCGGTTCTCGCCGCCGCAGTGGCCGCGCTGACCGCCGTCCCTGCCCTCGCGCAGGAGATGACCCTGAAGCTCGGGCACCTCGCCAACGAGGACAACCCCTGGCATCTCGCCTCGGTGAAATTCGCCGAGGAAGTGGCCGCCCGCACCGATGGCCGCATCGCGGTGGAGGTCTTCCCCAACGAGAGCCTCGGCAAGGAGATCGACCTGATCAACGGCATGCAGCTCGGCACGGTGGACATGACGATCACCGGCGAGAGCCTGCAGAACTGGGCGCCGATGGCGGCCCTGCTGGCTGTTCCTTACGCCTACAAGTCGATCGAGCACATGGACGAGGTCGCCTCGGGCGACATCGGCAACCAGATCGAGGCGCAGATCATTGCCAACGCGCAGATCCGGCCGATCGCCTATTTCGCCCGCGGTCCGCGCAACCTGACGTCGAACCGTCCGATCACCACGCCGGCCGAGCTGAACGGGCTGAAGATGCGCGTGCCCAACGTGCCGCTCTTCATCGACGTGTGGTCCGCCCTCGGCGCGGCGCCCGGCCCGATGGCCTTCTCCGAGGTCTTCACCTCACTGCAGAACGGCACCATCGAGGCGCAGGAGAACCCGCTGGCGCTGATCCGCTCGGCGAGCTTCAACGAGGTGCAGAGCCACGTGAACCTGACCGAGCACGTGCGCTCGTGGATCTACCTGACCATCGCCGAAAGCACCTGGGCCAAGCTCAGCGAAGAGGATCAGGCCGCCGTGCTGGCCGCCGCCGCAGAGGCCCAGGCCTACGAGCGCGGTCTATTCGAGCAGAGCGTGGCCGATGACCGCGCCTACCTCGAGGCCAACGGCATGACCTTCGTCGAGGTCGACGGCCCGGCCTTCGCCGCTGCCGCCAAGGATGCCGTGCTGTCGAACGTCAGCGACGAGATCCGCCCGATCGTCGAGGGGCTCTTCGCCGAGTAACCCCCGCCTTCGGGCACACGGCCGGCGTGGCTCTCCCCCGCGCCGGCCGGATTTCTTCCCGCCGGAGCCCCCGCCATGCGCCTTGCCGCCCAACTCATCCGCCTTCTTACCTTCGTCGCCCGCCTCGGCGCGGGCCTTGCCTTCGCGGTGCTCATGGCGGCCGTGCTGGTGCAGGTCGTGGGGCGCACCACGGGGCAATCCCCGGTCTGGACCGAGGAGCTGACCCGTTTCGCCCTGCTCTACCTCGTGGCCTTCGGCGCGGGGCTCTCGCTGCGCACGGGTGACCTGGTGAACGTGGACGTCATCAGCGAGTCCCTCCCCGGCAAGCTGCCCTGGCTGCTGCGCCTCGTTGCCGCCGCTGCCACCGCCGGGCTGGCGCTCTACTTGCTGCCGCACGCCTGGAAATACGTGACCATCGGCCGGATGCAGACGGCCCCTGCCCTCGGCATGCGAATGGATTTCGCCCATCTCACCGTCTTCATCCTGCTCGCCGGCCTCGCGCTCTTCGCCGTTCTGCGCTGCGTCGCCATGCTCGCGGGCGCCGAGGACGGCACGCCGGTGAAGCCTGCCGAGGAAGAGGACTGACACCATGGACGTGACGATCCTTCTCACCGTCTTCGTGCTGGGCCTCGCGCTCGGCATCCCCGTCGCCATCACGCTCGGCCTGTCGTCGCTCGCCTACCTGCTCTACGCCGGCATTCCGCCGGTGGTCATGCCGCAGAAGATGTATGCCGGCATGGACGTCTTCGTGCTGCTCTCGATCCCCGGCTTCATCCTTGCGGGCAACCTGATGAACCGGGGCGGGATCACCCAGCGGATCATCCGCTTCGCCAATGCGCTGGTCGGCTGGATCAGGGGCGGCCTTGGCCTGACCAACATCGCCGCCTCGATGCTCTTCGGCGGGATCACCGGCAC
>CAYVQK010000040.1:0-13178 GCA_964454145.1 uncultured Oceanicola sp.
CCGCTGAAGCAGGCCCTCGACACCTGGAAGGACGTCACCTTCGACTACGCCTCCACCGACGCCCCCGACTTCGCGCCCACGCCCGAAGTCTCGATGTGACCAACCCGGGGTGCGCCGTTCACGCGCGCCCTCCGCAATCAACCCCCTCAGGGTGCGCAGTCATCGCGCACCCGCCGAAAGGAGACCCAAGATGCGCCTTCGCCAAGGACAGTTCAGCTTCCTGCCCGACCTCACCGACGACGACATCCACGCCCAGGCCCAATACGCCATCGACAAGGGCTGGGCGGTGTCGGTCGAATGGACCGATGATCCCCACCCCCGCAACACCTACTGGGAGATGTGGGGCCACCCGATGTTCGACAACAAGGACGCCGCCGCCGTCGTCTTCGAGGTCAACGAATGCCGCAAGGAGCATGGCGGCAAGTACATCCGCGTCATCGCCTTCGACGCCTCCCACGGCTGGGAGAGCATCCGGATGAGCTTCATCGTCAACCGCCCCGCCGAGGAGCCCGGCTTCCGCGTCGTGCGGCAGGAGGGCAATGGCCGCAGCATCCACTACACGATCGAGAGCTACGCCGCGCGTCAGCCCGAGGGCCAGCGCTACGCCTGAGGGGCATCCTCACCCCTCCGCCCGGGCCGACCGTTCTCCCCGGCCCGGGCTTCCCACCCCGGAGTGATCCCATGAGCGAAGACCCCGAAACCCCCGAGCCCCCCAAGACCGTCGATCTCGCCGCCGCCTTCGAACAGAGCGGCGTCCGCGAGGTGCTGCGTGAACTCGACGAAACGATGATCGGCCTCGCCCCCGTCAAGTCCCGCATCCGCGAGACGGCGGCCCTGCTGCTCGTCGACCAGGCCCGCCGCCAGATGGGCCTGGCCACCGAAACGCCCACGCTCCACATGAGCTTCACCGGCAACCCCGGCACCGGCAAGACGACCGTCGCCCTCAAGATGGCCGACCTGCTCCACCGGCTGGGATACGTCCGCAAGGGCCACCTCGTCACCGTCACCCGCGACGACCTCGTGGGCCAGTACATCGGCCACACCGCCCCCAAGACCAAGGAGGTGCTGAAGAAGGCCATGGGCGGCGTGCTCTTCATCGACGAGGCCTACTACCTCTACCGCCCCGAGAACGAGCGCGATTACGGCCAGGAGGCCATCGAGATCCTGCTGCAGGTGATGGAGAACAACCGCGACGACCTCGTGGTGATCCTCGCGGGCTACGCCGACCGGATGGACCGCTTCTTCGAGAGCAACCCCGGCTTCCGCTCCCGCATCGCCCACCACATCGAGTTCCCCGACTACACCGATGGCGAGCTGCTGGAGATCTCCCAGATCATGCTCTCCGAGCAGAACTACGGCTTCGCCCCCGAGGCCGAGGCCGCCATGGCCGAATACATCACCCACCGCCGCAAGCAGTCCCACTTCGCCAACGCCCGCTCGATCCGCAACGCGCTCGACCGGGCAAGGCTGCGGCAGGCCAACCGGCTCTTCACCGAGGCAAAGGGCCCGCTTGACGCCGAGGCGCTGTCGACCATAACCGAGGCTGACATCCGCGCGAGCCGCGTCTTCCGGGGCGGGCTCGACCATGACCAGCCGCTCAGGGAGGCCGCCGAATGAGCTTCGACCGTTCCATCAAGATCGCACCCTCGATCCTTTCCGCCGATTTCGCCAACTTCGGGGCCGAGATCCGCGCCATCGAGGGGCACGGGGCCGACTGGGTCCATGTCGACGTGATGGACGGTCATTTCGTGCCCAACCTCACCTTCGGCCCGCCCGCGGTGAAGGCCTTCCGCCCCCATGTGAAAACCTTCATGGACGTGCACCTGATGATCGCCCCGGTCGATCCCTACATCGAGGCCTATGCCGAGGCCGGGGCCGACATGATCGTTGCCCACTGGGAGGCCGGCCCGCACCCGCACCGCACCCTCCAGGCAATCAAGGCCACCGGCACCAAATGCGGCATCAGCCTCAACCCCGGCACCCCCGCCAGCGTGATCTCCGAACTGCTCGACCTCGTCGACATGGTGCTGGTGATGAGCGTGAACCCCGGCTTCGGCGGGCAGAAGTTCATCCCCTCCAGCATCGCCAAGGTGCGCGAGGTGCGGCGGATGATCGGCGACCGCGATATCCACATCCAGGTCGACGGCGGGGTGGACCCCTCCACCGTCGGCCCGCTGGTCCAGGCCGGGGCCGATTGCTTCGTCGCGGGCTCCGCCGTGTTCAAGGGCGGTTCCGTCGACACGCCCGAGGTCTACGGCCAGAACATCCGCGCCATCCGCGACGCCGCCGAGGCGGCGCTGCGGGCATGATCCGCCTCGCCCTCTTCGCCACGCTTCTCGCCACCCCGGCCCTCGCTTCCGAGGAGATCGCCGACAAGTATCCGCAGTCGGTCCTCTACGACAAACCCTACGAGGTGATCCCCGGCGTCTGGTCCGCCATCGGCGCCACCGCGCCGCCCACCTACGAGAACGCGGGCCACAACAACAACCTCAGCTTCCTCGTCACCGGCGACGGCGTGATCGTCATCAACGGCGGCGCAAATTACAGGCTGGCCGAGGCGCTGCACGCCGAGATCCGCCGCGTCACCGACCAGCCGGTAAAACTCGTCGTCAACGAGAACGGACAAGGCCATGCCATGCTCGGCAACAGCTACTGGGCCGGGCAGGGGGTGGAGATCCTTGCCCATGTCGACGCCGCCGAGGAGTTCGCCGACCGTGGCCCGCAGATCCTCGAGGGGATGAAGGGCTACGCCCGCGAGAACGCCGAGGGCACCACGCTGGTGGAACCCACGACAACCTTCGAGGACCGCCACGAGATCGCCATGGGCGACATGCATGTCGTGGTCATGCACGCCGGTCCCGCCCACGGCGCCGGCGATACCCAGGTCTGGCTGCCCGACCTCGGCCTCGTGATCGCAGGCGACATCGCCTTCAACGGCCGCATGACCCCGATCTTCACCGACACCTGCACAAGCTGCTGGATCGAAACCTGGGAAACGGTGTTCGCTCCCCTCGGCGCCACCTACGTCATCCCCGGTCACGGCAGCCCCACCAACATGGCCCAGGTCGAGAAGGACACGATCGGCTACCTCAAGTACCTGCGCGAGGTGGTGGGCGAACACCTCGATGCGGGCGGCACACTCGCCGATGCCTACTACGTCGACCAGGAGCCCTACCGCTACCTCGACACCTTCGACGAACTGGCCACCAAGAACGCCGGCCAGGTCTTTGCCGAGATGGAGTTCGAGTGATGGCCCGCATCGTCTTCGACCTCGACGGCACGCTGATCGACAGCGCGCCCGACATCCACGCAGGCGCCAACCAGTTGCTCGCGGCCGAAGGCGCGGAGCCGATCACCCTGGCGCAGGCGCGCAGCTTCATAGGGCAGGGGGCCTCCGTCTTCATCGAGAAGATGCGTCACGCCCGCACCATCCCCGACAGCGAGCACGCCCGCCTGCTGAAGGCCTTCGTGGCGAGCTACGAAACCCTCGTCACCCGCACCGAGATCTACCCCGGCGTGGTGCCCGCGCTCGAGGGTCTTGCCGCGGCGGGGCATTCGCTCGGCATCTGCACCAACAAGCCGCTCGTCCCCTGCAAGGCCGTGCTGGCGCATCTCGACCTCACCCGCTTCTTCGGCGTCATCCTCGGCGGTGACAGCCTGCCCACCCACAAGCCCGATCCGGCCCCCCTGGAGGCTGCCTTCACGGCGCTCGGCGAGGGCCCCGCGATCTATGTCGGCGACAGCGAGGTCGATGCCGAAACCGCCCGCCGCGCCATGGTGCCCTTCCTGCTCTACACCGAGGGCTACCGGAAGACCGAGGTCCAGGCGTTGCCGCACAGTGCCGCCTTCTCCCACTTCGCCGACCTCGCGGACCTCGTCGACCGAATGGTGGCGGAGGCCGCGTGAGTCCGCTGGCGCTGATATTCGACGTTGACGGCACCCTTGCCGAGACGGAGGAAGCGCACCGCCAGGCCTTCAACGAGACCTTTGCCGGGGCCGGCCTCGGCTGGCACTGGACCCGCGAGGACTACACCCGCCTCCTGCGCACCACCGGTGGCAAGGAGCGGATGGCGCGGCACCGCGACGACATCGGCGGCACGGCCCCGACCGACGCCGAGATCGCCGCGCTTCACCTGCGCAAGACCGCCCGCTACGGCGAGATCCTCGCCGCAGGCGGCCTCACCCTGCGCCCCGGCGTGGCCGCGCTGATCGAGGCGGCCCGCGCCGAAGGCCTCCGCCTCGCCGTCGCCACCACCACCAACCGCCCCAACGTCGATGCCCTCTGCACCGCCTGCTGGGGCCGCCCGGCGGGCGAGGTCTTCGACGTGATCGCCGCGGGCGACGAGGTGCCCGCCAAGAAGCCCGCGCCCGACGTCTACCTGCTCGCGCTCTCCCGCCTCGGCCTCCCCGCCACGGCCTGCCTTGCTTTCGAAGACAGCCTCAACGGCCTGACTTCCGCCCGCGCCGCCGGCCTCGCCTGCGTGGTCACCCCGTCGATCTACACGAGACACGAAGACTTCACCGGCGCCGCGCTCGTGACCGAAAGCCTCTCCCGCCTCACCCCGAGCGCGCTGCCCACAGCCCGCGCCGAGGCCTAGCGGAGCTCCTCCAGCACCCTGTCCAGCATCGCGTCGCAGGCGGCGAGCTGGCCTTCCTCCACGTATTCGTCCGGCTTGTGCCCCTGGCCCTCCATAGAGCCCGGCCCGCAGACCAACGTCGGCACGCCGAGCCCGTCGAAGGTGCCCGCCTCGGTGCCATAGGCGACCTTCATCGTGCCGTTCACCTGCGCCAGCCGCTGCACCCGCCGCGTGGCCTCGCTGTCCTCCGGCGTGGCGAGGCCGGGGTAGCTGTTCAGCCGCTCCACCTCGATCCGCCCGCCCGGATGCGCCGCCGCCACCTCCGCCGCGATCCCGTCGATCCGCGCCAGCAGCCCCTCCGGGTCATCCGCCGCCAGGTGCCGGAACTCGAAGAGCACCTCCGCCCGGTCCGGCACGATGTTCAGCGCCGTCCCGCCCGTGACCCGGCCCACATGCACCGTCGAATAGGGCACCCCGTAGCCCGCATCCCGCGCGCCCGTCTCCGCCAGCTCCGCCTGCAACCCCTGCAACCCCTGCACCAGGCCCGCCGCAAGGTGCAGCGCGTTCACGAAGCGCGGCGCCAGCGCCGAATGCCCGGCCTCGCCATGGCAGACGGCCAGCAGCGCCTGCTTGCCCTTGTGCCCCGTCGCCACCTG
Source organism: uncultured Oceanicola sp. (assembly GCA_964454145.1). Taxonomy (GTDB): domain Bacteria; phylum Pseudomonadota; class Alphaproteobacteria; order Rhodobacterales; family Rhodobacteraceae; genus Vannielia. The sequence goes on from CAYVQK010000040.1 coordinate 5,234, forward strand.
CATTTCCGTCGGCTCCCCCACGAGGCAGAGCCGGGGCAGGGGGCCTTCCGCCAGCCTCTCCCGCATCTTGGCGATCCCGAGGCAGCCCACTTCCTCGTCCCAGGAGATCGACAGCCTGAGCGGCTCCCGCAACCCCATCTCGGCGGCCCGCCCGGCAGCCGAAAGCATCGCCGCCAGGTAGCCCTTCATGTCGGTCGTGCCCCGCCCGTAAAGCCGCGCGCCCTCCCGCGTCAGCCGAAACGGATCACGGCTCCAGGCCTGCCCCTCCACCGGCACCACGTCGGTATGGGCCGAGAGCATCACGCCCGGCCCCTCCGGCCCGATCCGGGCGATGAGCCCTGCCTTCGGCGCCTCCGGGTCCGGCACCCGCTCCACCTCCGCGCCGATCCCCCGCAGGTGGCCCTCCACCCAGTCGATCAATTCCAGGTTCGACTTCGCGCTCACCGTGTCGAAGCCGATGAGCCGGTCGAGGATCTCCAGCGTCGTCATCGCCTGCGCCACGCGTCACTCATCCCCCGGCACGCCGTAGCTCGGCGCGGCCCGCGGGTCCAAGGCCCGCTGCACATAGGCCTCCATCTGCGGCTTGTAGACCTCCCAGGCCGTGGCAACCGCCTCCACCGGGCAGTCCTCCGTCCAGTCGCAGCGCAGGTCCGCCAGCGGCCAGGGCTGCCTGTCCACCAGCAGCATCCCCGCCGAATGCACCGGCCCGGCCTCGCCGCCCGCCGCCAGCCCCGCCCGCAGCGCCGCCACCAGCCGGTCGCCCAGGTGCCCCGTCGCGCCCAGGAACCCCTCCACGATCGCCCCCGGCACGCCGTCATTCTCCAGCAGGTTGCCGCCCGAGGCCACGTTCTCCCCCCGGGCCTGCGTCCAGATCCCCAGCGAGTTCGGCCCCGAGTGGATCGCCGTTCCTCCGACCCCGTCCACCGCCAGCACCTGCCGGTAGTCGATGAAGGCCCCGCGCCGCTTCACCTCCGCCACGGCCTCCGCCGCGCTCATGCCGCCCTCCATCAGGTCCAGAGCCAGCGGCCCCAGCGTCGGGTCGGTCACGTTCTGCGAGGCCACCGCCCCCACGCCCGCCCGCGCATGGCTGCACCGCGCCGCGACGGCGGGCGAGGAGGACGAAATCGCCACCCCGAACATCCCCGTCTCCGCACAGCGCGCCACCAGCGAAAAAGTCATCCCTCGAACCCCTCCGGGATCACCGCCGTCGCGTCGATCTCCACCAGCCACTCCGGCCGCGCCAGCGCCACCACCACGAGGCCGGTGCAGACGGGGTGAACCCCGCGAATGTATTCGCCCATCACGCGATACACCGCCTCCCGGTGCCGCACATCCGTCAGGTAGACCACCAACTTCACCAGGTGCTCCATCCGCCCCCCGGCCTCCTCGATCAGCTGCCGGATGTTCTGCATCACCTTATGCGCCTGCTCCGCCGGGTCGCTGCTCGGCAGGTTCTCCGCCGTGTCGAGATCCTGCGGGCACTGGCCCCGCAGCCAGACGATCCGGCCCCCCTGCGTCACCACCCCCTGCGCCAGGTCGTTGTCGAGCCGCTGCTCGGGGTAGGTCTGCGAGGTGTTGAAGGGGCGAATGCGGGTATGCGCCATGTCAGGCAGTCTCCGTGATGCGGGCCAGCAGGTAGCGGGCGAAATCGTAGTTGGGGCGTTCGAGGTGGCTGAGGTGCCCGGGCCGCGCGGCATCCGAGCAGAGCCCACGATAGACCTTCTCGGTGCAGCCCCGGTCCTCCACGTTCACATCGTCGAGCAGGGTCTTCAGCGCGGTAAAGTTCTCCGCCGCATCCGCATCCCCCGCATAATCGTCCGACATGCCGCCGCCAAAGCGGATCTTCACCTGCCCCGGCCCCTTGGGATGCAGTGAGAGGTACCAGAAATACCCCGGCGTCAGCGTGATCAGCAGCGAGGGGTAGAGCGCCAGCAGAAAGGTCGTGCGCCGCATGTCCCCCTCGAGCCGGTCGTTCGACGGATGCGCCATGGCGATCCGCAGAGAATTGTCCTTCAGGATCGTGTGGTAGTTGAACGCCTCCCGCCCCGGCGGGCAGATCATCTCCTCCAGCTTCGACAGCCCGCCGATGGTGCCCGCATGGCAGACCGGCAGGTGGTAGCTCTCCATGAAGTTCTCCGCGAGCACCTTCCAGTTGGTGTCCCAGACATGCTCCTCGAAGAAGCTCTCGGTGTAGCGCCCCATGTCGTAGCCTGCGATCAGCTCGGCCACTTCCGCCAGCCGTTCCGCCACCGGCGCGGCCTCCGGGTCGAGCGTGATGAAGACCCACCCCAGCCAGACCTCGCAGCGCACCTGCGGCAGCCGGTAATCGCCCTTGCAGAAACCCGCGTTCTTCTCCATCGCCGGCGCGCCCCGCAGGGTGCCATCCAGGCTGTAGGTCCAGGCATGGTAGGGGCAGGTCAGCACCCGCGCATTGCCCCGGCCCTCCAGGATGGTCGACATCCGGTGCAGGCAGACGTTGCTCATCGCCCGGATGCCCTCGCCATCCCGCAGCACCACCACCGGCTGGCCCGCCAGCTCGCAGGTCAGGTAGTCGCCCCGCTCCGCCAGGGCCGAGGCCCGGCCCACGCAGAACCACTCGCGTTTGAAGATGTGCTCCAGCTCCAGTGCCAGGAACTCCTCCGAGGTATAGACCGAGGGCGGCATCGCCCGCGCTTCCTCGAAGGGCGTGTCGGCGGCCTCGCGCAAAGCGTCGAGCGGGGAGGGGGCGAGATCCTTGGCCATGGCTGGGGGGCTCCTTTCTGCCCCGAGCTTAGCACCCGCACCGGCAGGAGAAAGTCGCCTTCTCCTTGGCATGGCTTAGGCGCCACCTAAGATGGGTCCGGTCCCGCTTCGGCTGTCGCTCCGCCCGGCGGCCTGCTAATCTCGTCCCGTTGACCGTGCCCCTTGGAGGAGGAAGCGGATGGACGACACCGCCTACGGCAGCCGTGACAAACGCGGGTTCTGGGCGCCCCACATCCCGGCCCAGCCTGCACCGATGTGGCAGCGCCCCTTCAGCTTGCGCCGGCTCCTTGCCTGGATCCCCGAGTATCTCTGGCCCTGGAATGCCTTCCACCTCGCCACGGCCCTGCTCTGGGTGCTTGTCCTGATCCCGAGCTGGGAGAGCCTCGCCACCCTCTCGGTGGGCAATTACCTCTGGCTCTACGGGCTGAACGCGGCCGGAATGATCCTCTTCCTGGGCGGCTTCGAACTGGTCTATTACGTCCGGCGCAAGCAGGACATCCGGTTCAAGTACAATCCCAGGTTCCCGGCCGATACGCCCTCGCAGATCTTCTGGTTCAAGAGCCAGAATCTCGACAATTTCCTGCGCAGCGTCTTCGTCACCATCCCGCTCTGGACCCTGGTCGAAATCGTGATGCTCTGGGCCTACGCCAACAGCTGGGCCACCTGGCTGCCCTGGACGACGCACTGGCTGTGGCTGTCGATCCTCATCCTGCTGTCACCGGCGATCCACGAGGTCTACTTCTTCTGCCTGCACCGCCTGATCCACACCCCGTTTCTCTACAAGCATGTCCACAAGGTACACCACAACTCGGTCAACCCGAGCCCCTGGTCGTCGCTCTCGATGCACCCCGGCGAGGGCTTCCCCTACATGGCCGAGGCGTGGCTCCACCTGCTGCTGCCTTCCAACCCGGTCTGCGCCTACTTCACCCTGCACGCCGTGGGGTTCGGCTCTGTCAACGGGCACCTGGGCTTCGAGAAATTCGAGATCACCGAAACCACCACGCTCGACAGCCACGCCTTCCTTCACTACCTGCACCACCGGTATTTCGAGGTGAATTACGGTGGTGCCGGCCTGGTGCCGCTCGACAAGCTCTTCGGGACCTGGCACGACGGCACCCCCGAGTGCGACGCGGCCATGCGGGCGCGACAGAAGCGACGCAACGCCCGCAGGCACGGCGCAGCCTAGGCCGGACGCCGCAGCACCACCACAAGCGCGCCCAGCAGCGCCAGCCCCGCCACCTCGGCCCCGAGGCTCGCCGCGCCGCCCACCGGCAGCACCAGCGCCACCGTCTCCAGCGCCGCGACCGCCACGAAGCCCAGGCGATGCGCAACCGTCAGCGGCCGGATCATCCAGCCCGTCAGCGCCGTGCCCGCCGCGAAAGTGCCCGCGAAGGCCGCGATGGTGGCCAGCACGATGCCCGTCGGCGTGCCGATCAGCAGCAGCTCCGGCGCGTAGACGAAGAGGAAGGGCGCCACCACCTTCACGAAGCCCAGCCGGATCGATTCGATCGCCGTCTCGTTCGGCTCCGCCCCGGCAATCGACGCCCCGGCATAGGCCGCCAGCGCCACCGGTGGCGTGATGGCCGACAGCAGCCCGTAGTAGAAGATGAACATATGGGCCGCGATCACCGGCAGGCCGAACTTCTCCAGCGCGGGGGCGATCAGGATCGCCAGCAACAGATAGGCCGCCGATGTGGGCATCCCGAGGCCCAGCACGAAGCTCGCCACCATGGTCAGCACCAGTGTCAGCAGCAGCGAGCCCGCGCCCGCCGAGAGGATCAGCGACGACAGCTTCAGCGCCATGCCGGTCAGCGTCAGCACGCCGATGAGCATCCCCGCGATGCCCACTGCAGCCACGATGGGCAGCACGTTCTTCACCGTCTCCATCATCACCGCGACAAGGCCCACCGGCCCGATCCGCGTGGCCTTCCCGAAGACCGAGACGACGAGCGTGGTGGCAAGGCAGAGCACCGCGGCAGCCGAGGGCGTGTAGCCGACGGCCAGGAAGACGACGAGCCCGATCAGCGGAATGAGCAGATGCCCCCGCTTCAAGAGCACGTCCTTCAGCGCCGGGATTTCGCTCGGATCGGCGCGGCCAAGGTCATATTTGCCCGCCTCCTCGCGTACGCCCACAAGCAGCGCGAAGACATAGAGCAGCGCCGGGATCAGCGCGGCTGCGGCGATCGTGGCATAAGGGGTCTGGGTAATCTCGGCCATGAGGAAGGCCGCGGCGCCCATCACCGGCGGCATGATCTGCCCCGCCGAAGAGGCCGCCGCCTCGATCGCGCCCGCCACCTTGGGCCGATAGCCGGTGCGCTTCATCAGCGGAATGGTGAAGGTGCCGGTGGTGACCACACCCGCGACGGCGGAGCCGTTGATCGAGCTGAACATGGTCGAGGAGACCACGGCGGTCAGCGCCGGCCCGCCCTGCACACGCCCCGTGGCGGCATGGGCGAGGTCCACGAACACCTGTCCCAGCCCGGTCTTCAGCAGCAGCGTCCCCAGCAGCGAGAACAGCAGGATGTATTGCACCGCCACGCCCATCGGCAGCCCGAAGAGCCCCTCGGTGCGCAGGAAGAGGTTGGAGGTCACCCGGCTCAGCGAATAGCCCGCATGGCCATAGGTGCCCGGGATCATGTCGCCGAAGAAGGCATAGGCCAGCGCCACCACGCCAAGGCCCACCATCACCCAGCCGATGAGATAGCGCGCCACCACCAGCACCGCCACGGTGCAGACGGTGAAGAGCACCATGTCGAGCTGGGTCGCGATGCCGCCAGAGCGGACGATGTTGAGGTAGTTCACCCACAGGTAGGGCCCCGGGATCAGCACCGCCGCGGCCAGCGCATAGAGCACCGGCCGCATCCAGCCCGGCCGCTCGGTGGCCACCACCAGCAGCCCGCCCGCCACCATCAGCGAGAAGAAGGTCGAGCGCAGCACCAGCGCGGTGATCGAGCCGTACCAGGCCGACCAGATGCAGAGCACGGTGACGGCCACCGAGATGATCGCCATCGCCAGCGTGGTCGCCATGCGCTCCCAACGGGGCAGGGCGGCTCCGGGGAGGATATCTGTGAGTTGGTTCATGGGGGTGTCCTGCCGCAACGCGGGCGGGTTGGGCGGGGCCATTCAGCCCCGCCGGATGGGCTTACTGCCCGTCGAAATAGGCCTTCGCGCCGGGATGCAGGTCGATCGGCACCGAGGTGGCCTTTTCCCTGGTGATCTGCTTGGCCGAGGGATGCACGGCGCCCAGCTCCTCGAGGTTGTCGAAGAGCGTCGCGGTGATGCCCTTGATCAGCGCCTCGTCGGCATCGGCGGCGGCGAAGAGGATCGCCGGGTCGCCCACGGCCACCACGGCGGCGTCTTCGCCCTCGTAGGTGCCGCCGGGGATCTCGATCACCTCGTAGAAGGGAAACTCCTCGATCAGGCCGCCCACGTTGTCGGCCACCACCGGCACGAGCTTCACGTCTTCGGTGGTGAAAAGCTCGATGAAGGCCGAGGCTGGCGTGCCCGCCAGGATGATCGAGCCGTCAAGCTGCCCGTTCTTGATCGCCGCAGTCGCTTCGCCGTAGCTGAGGAAGCTCACGTTGCCCACGTTGAAGGCCTCCTGCGAGGTCAGCAGACGCTCGGCGAAGACCGCCGAGTTGGAGCCCGGAGGGCCCACCGAAACCCGCAGGTCGCCCAGATCGGCCACGCTTGCGGCGCCGCTCGCCTCGGTCGCGGCGATCTGGAGCACGGCGGGGTAGAGATAGGCGATGGCCGCCACGTTCTGCGCGTCGCCGTCGAAGGCGCCGGTGCCGGTCTGGGCCTCGTAGAGCGTCGAGGCCGAGGAGAAGCCGATGGTCATCTCGCCGCCCGAAACCCGGCGGATGTTCTCCACCGATGCGCCGGTGACCTCGGCATTGGCCGTCACGCCCTCGAGCTTGCGGCTCAGCAGGTCCGCCATGCCCGCGCCCACGGCGTAGAACACGCCGCCGGTGCCGCCGGTGCCGATGGAAACCCGCTCCTGTGCCGTCGCGCCCAGGGCGGAGGCTCCGATGATTGCGGCCGCGAGGCCGAACTGTCTGATCATGATGACCCTCCCGTCATATGTTTCGTCCGGCTCGATGCAGCATCGGCCGGGGGTGCACCATGCTATCTGGCGCAGGCGTCAATCCATCCAATTGTTTTTGCGGTCTGGCAATTCAAAAAGCCTAAGGGCCGGAAGAGGGAAGATCGTCACGAGGCTCTCGGGCAGGCAACGTGAGGGAAAATGCTGTCCCTGCGTCACCCAAAATGCGTCGCGGTGTCGAAGCCGGGCACCGCCACGTCTCGCCCCCCCCCGCGAGGGCGCGCTGCGCCAATCCGCTGGCCTCCGCCCGGCCCACCCATTACCCTCGCCCCGATCACCCCGGAGGCCCTCATGACCCAGACCCACGCCAACACCCACGCCCTCGTCATCGGCGGCACCCAGGGCCTCGGCCGCGCCATCGCCGAGCAGCTCGTGGCCGAAGGCTGCACCAACCTTGTCATCGCCTCCCGCAACGTCCCCCGGGGCGAGGCCGTGGCCGGGGAGATCGGCGCCACCTTCCTGCCCGTCGACCTGCTCGACACCGAGGCCACCGTGGCGCTGGTGGAGAAGGCCGCCGCCCACATGGGCCGCCTCGACGCGCTGGTGAACTCCGCCGCGCTGACCGATCGCGGCACCGTGCTCGACACCACGCCCGAGCTCTGGGACAGGCTGATGACCGCCAACGCCCGCTCGCCCTACTTCGCCCTTCAGCGCATGTCCCAACTCGCCATCGAGGCCGGCCACCCGGCGGCGATCCTCAACATCCTCTCCATCGTCGTCCACGGCGGGCAGAGCTTCCTGTCGCCCTACGCCGCCTCCAAGGCGCTCATGGTCAACGTGACGAAGAACGCCGCCAGCACGCTGCGCCACCACCGTATCCGGGTGAACGGGCTCAACATCGGCTGGATGGACACGCCGGGCGAGGACGAGATCCAGCGCAAGTACCACGACGGCGGCGACGACTGGCTCGAGAAGGCCGAGGCCCGCATGCCCTTCGGCATGCTGGTGAAGCCGCACCACGTCGCCCACCTCGCCAGCTACCTGCTGAGCGAGAGGGCAGGCGTGATGACCGGCGCCTGCATCGACTTCGACCAGCAGGTGCCCGGCATGTATCCCGAGTAGGCCCGCCGCATTTTCTTGCTGCACATACTCGGCCCC
>CAYVQK010000040.1:13278-18849 GCA_964454145.1 uncultured Oceanicola sp.
CGCCCCGAGGTCACCCACACCGCCCCTTGCGCTCAACACTTGACCCTGTCAGCCTTTCTCCGACCCACGGAGACATCCCATGACAGATTGGCCCGCCCCCCGCATCTTCGACGGACACAACGACACGCTCCTGCGCATCCTGCGTGGCCAGATCGCGCCGGAGGACGTGGCCAAGGGTCTGCCCGACGGCCACATCTGCCTGCCCCGGGCGCGCCAGGGCGGTTTCGGCGGCGGCTTCTTCGCCATCTTCGTGCCCAGCCCCGCCGACAAGGCGGTGCGCTACGAGATCATGGAGCACCCGCCCTACGACCTGCCCCTGCCCGAGCCGCTCTCCCAGCCCGAGGCCTGGGATTTCGTCATGCGCGCGTTCCAGGCGCTCTCCGGGATGGAGCAGGCCGGCGCCATCACCCTCTGCCGCACGGCGGGCGAGATCGAGGCCGCCCTCGCGGGCGACACCATGGCCGCCATCGCCCATATCGAGGGCGCCGAGGCGGTGTCGGAAAGCTGCGTCGAGCTCGAGGAGCTGCACGGCATGGGCCTGCGCTCGCTCGGCCCCGTCTGGTCGCGCCCCACCGTCTTCGGCGAGGGCGTGCCCTTCCGCTACCCCTCCACCGGCGACATCGGCGGAGGGTTGACGGAGGCCGGCAAGCGGCTCGTCGCCGAGTGCAACCGGCTGAAGATCATGCTCGACCTCTCGCACCTGAACGAGAAGGGCATGGACGATATCGCCGCCCTGTCGGACGCGCCGCTGGTGGCCACGCACTCCAACGCCCACGCGGTCACGCCCCATTCGCGCAACCTGACCGACCGCCAGCTTTCGCAGATCGCCGAGACCGGCGGCATGGTCGGCATCAACTTCGCCTCCGCCTTCCTGCGGCCCGACGGAAAGATGCTGGCGGAGTTTTCGCTTGACCTGATGATGCGTCACCTTGACCATCTGATAAAATTTCTCGGCGAGGATGGCGTGGGCTTCGGATCCGATTTCGACGGCGCACTGGTTCCCGAAGGGATCAAGGATTGTGCAGGGATGGTCAATCTCAGGGCCGAACTGCGCAAACACGGGGTGGACGCCGCGCTGATGAACAAGCTGGCCCACGGTAACTGGTTGCGCGTCCTGCGTGCCACGTGGGGAAAGTAGCGCCATCCAGAACGACGAGGCGGCAGGCAAAGACCGCATCAACAACAGGGAGTTCCAAATCATGAAACATCGCACACTTCTGCGAACCACGGCCCTCGTGGCCGCTCTGATGGGCGGGGTGGCCGCGCCCGTGCTGGCCGAGACGCCGCCCAACATGCTGGTGATCGCCAACCGGATCGACGACATCAAGACCTTCGATCCCCAGGAAAGCTTCGAGTTCGCCGGCGCCGACGTGTCGCGCAACGTCTACGAGAAGCTGGTCAACTTCGACCCGATGGATCTCGACGCCGGCTACCAGCCCTCGCTGGCCGAAAGCTGGGAGCTCTCCGAGGACGGCCGCACCATCACCTTCAAGATCGCCGAAGGCCACGTCTTCTCCTCCGGCAACCCGGTGACCGCCAAGGACGTCGAGTTCTCGCTGCGCCGCGCCGTGAAGCTCGACAAGACGCCGTCGTTCATCCTCACCCAGTTCGGCTTCACCGCCGACAACGTGGACGAGATGATCAAGGCGACCGATGACATGACCGTCTCGATCACGCTCGACAAGCAGTATGCGCTGTCCTTCGTGCTCAACTGCCTCACCGCCACCATCGGCGGCATCGTCGACATGGAAACCGCCATGGCCAACGAGGTCGACGGCGACATGGGCAACGAGTGGCTGCGCACCAACACCGCCGGCTCCGGCCCCTACAAGGTGGTCGAGTGGAAGCCGAACGAAAGCGTGCTGATGGACCTCAACCCCAACTATCACGGCGAGAAGCCGGCGATGGAGCGGATCATCGTCCAGCACATCCAGGAAAGCGCCACCCAGCGCCTCCAGCTCGAGCGTGGTGACATCGACATCGCCCGCAACCTCTCGCCCGAAGACGTCGCCGGCGTCGAAGGCATGGACGGCATCAAGGTGCTCGACGAGCAGCGCGGCCAGATCATGTACTGGTCGGCCAACCAGAAGAACGAGATGCTCTCCGATCCCAAGGTGCTCGAGGCCCTCAAGTGGGCCGCCGACTACCAGGGCATGGCCGACAGCTTCCTGAAGGGCCAGTGGATCGTCCACCAGGCCTACCTGCCGCTCACCTTCCTCGGCGCGCTCGAGGATCACGCCTTCACCTTCGACATGGAGAAGGCCAAGGCGGCGCTCGCCGAGAGCGGCCACCCCGATTGCGGCCCGATCAAGATCTCGGTGCGCGAAGCACAGGAACGTCTCGATATCGCCCAGTCGCTCCAGAACACCTGGGGCCAGCTCGGCTGCGAGGTGGAGCTGATCGTGGGCACCGGTGCCCAAACGCTCGACCGCTACCGCGCCCGCGAGCATGACATCTACGTCGGCGCCTGGGGCCCGGACTACCCCGACCCCAACACCAACGCCGGCACCTTCGCCGCCAACCCCGACAACGCCGACGACTCGGGCAACACCGGCTACCTCGCCTGGCGCAACGCCTGGGATGCGGCCGCCTTCAACGACGCGACGCTCGCCGCCGTGGTCGAGAACGACACCGACACCCGCCGTCAGATGTATCTCGACAGCCAGGCGCAGTTCCAGCAGGAGGCGCCCTTCGGCATCATGTTCCAGCGCATCGAACAGTCGGGACTGCGCTCGAACGTCGAGAACTGGGTCGTGGGTGGCGCCACCACCGCCGTCTCCTACTGGGTCGTGACCAAGTAAGTGGCGGACATCTCGCACCAATCGGAGGACCGGCGCGGGCCGGTCCTCCCCCCCTGGCTCAAGAAGCTGGCCGCCACGCTGCTCACCGTGGCCGTCACCCTGTTGGGCCTCCTCTTCGTGACCTTCATGATCGGCCGCGTCATGCCGATCGACCCGGTCCTCGCCGTCATCGGCGAACGCGCGACACAGGCGCAATACGACGCCGCCTTCAAGGAGCTGGGCCTCGACAAGACCCTGCTCGAACAGTTCTTCATCTACGTCCGAGACGTGCTCTCGGGCGATTTCGGCCGCTCCATCCGCACCGGCCAGCCGGTGACCACCGACATCGCCCGCGTCTTCCCCGCCACGCTGGAGCTGGCGACGCTGGGCACCATCTTCGGCATCGTCCTCGGCGTGCCCCTCGGCGTCATGGCCGCAGTCTACCGCGGCTCCTGGATCGACCAGACCGCCCGCTTCGTCGGCCTCATCGGCTATTCCATGCCGATCTTCTGGCTCGGCCTCGTCGGCCTGCTCATCTTCTACGGCATCCTCGACTGGGTCGAAGGGCCGGGCCGCCTCGGCGTCTTCTACCAGGGCCTCGTCCCCGAGCGCACCGGCCTCCTGCTGGTCGACAGCGCCATCGCCGGCGACTGGACGGTGTTCAAGAACGCCTTCGGCCACATCATCCTGCCCGCCTCGCTGCTGGGCTATTACAGCCTCGCCTACATCAGCCGGATGACCCGCAGCTTCATGCTGGAACAGCTCAATTCCGAATATGTCACCACCGCGCGGGTAAAGGGCCTCAGCGAGCGCAAGGTCATCTGGCGCCATGCCTTCCGCAACATCCGCATCCAGCTCATCACCGTGATCGCGCTGGCCTATGCCAACCTGCTCGAAGGCTCGGTGCTGACCGAGATCATCTTCGCCTGGCCCGGCATCGGCAGCTACATCACCACCTCGCTTCTCGCCAACGACATGAACTCCGTCCTTGGCGGCACCGTGCTGATCGGCACCATCTTCGTCTGTCTGAACATCTTCTCGGACCTGCTGTACCGCTTCCTGGACCCGAGGTCGAAATGAGCAACGCATCCTTGCGCGACTGGCTCCTCGCCGAAGAGCCCGACAGCCGCCGCCAGGCCCGTTTCGGGTCATGGTACCAGGGCTGGCTGTCGTTCCGGTCCAACACGCTGGCCATGGTGGGCCTGATCATCCTCGTGCTGATCATCCTCGCCGCCATCTTCGCGCCGCTTCTGGCCACCCACAACCCCTTCGCCCAGGACCTGGGCGCGCGCCTGCTGCCGCCGGGCTCCGACGGTTACATCCTCGGCACCGACAGCCTCGGGCGCGACATCTACTCGCGCCTGCTCTACGGCGCGCGGATCTCGATCTACATCGTCCTGCTGGTGGCGCTGGTCGCCCCGCTGCTGGGCCTCGTGATCGGCACGATCTCGGGCTATGCGGGCGGCTGGGTCGACGAGATCCTGATGCGCCTCACCGACATCTTCCTGGCCTTCCCGCGCCTGATCCTGGCCCTGGCCTTCGTTGCGGCCCTGGGCGCGGGGATCGAAAACGCGGTGCTCGCCATCTCGCTCACCGCCTGGCCGCCCTATGCCCGGATCGCCCGTGCCGAAACGCTGACCATCCGGTCCGCCGATTTCATCCACGCGATCCGGCTTCAGGTGGCGGGACCGATCCGCATCATCACCCGCCACATCTGGCCGCTGTGCATCTCGTCGCTGATGATCCGGGTCACGCTCGACATGGCCGGCATCATCCTGACGGCCGCCGGTCTCGGCTTCCTCGGCCTCGGCGCCCAGCCGCCCTCGCCGGAATGGGGCGCGATGATCTCGGAAGGGCGCAAGTACATCCTCGACTACTGGTGGGTCGCCACGATCCCCGGCCTTGCCATCTTCGCCATCTCGCTGGCCTTCAACCTGCTCGGCGACGGCCTGCGCGACGTGCTCGACCCCAAGGAGAGCAGCTCGTGACGACGCAACGTTCAAACCTGTTCGCCCGGCCCCAGGCCGGGCCGCGCCGACCCGCCCCCCCACGGGGCGGCGCTTCTGGCGATGTCATCGCAGATAATGCGCGTTCGGGGCTTCTGGTCACCAACGCGCTCAACACACCCCCGCCCCGCGCGGGCCGGCGCTGCCCTTCGCGCCGGATGGAGGCCGCATGACCCACCTCCTCGACATCGAAAACCTCCGCGTCACCTTCCCGACCCGCACCGGCACGTTCGAGGCGGTGCGCGGCATCTCCTTCACGCTGGGCCGCGAACGCCTTGGCATCGTCGGTGAAAGCGGATCCGGAAAATCCATGACCGGCCGCGCCATCCTGCGCCTGATCCGCCCGCCCGGGGAAATCACCGCCGACCGCATGGCCGTGAACGGCGAAGACCTCCTGAGCATCCCCGAAAAGCGCATGCGCCAGCTGCGCGGCAGGGAGGTCTCGATGATCATGCAGGACCCGAAATTCTCGCTGAACCCGGTCATGACCGTCGGCCAGCAGATGATCGAAGCCCTGCGCACCCACGAAAAGGTCTCGAAATCCCAGGCCCGCATCCGCGCCCTGGAGATGCTGGACGAGGTCGCCATCCGCAACCCCGACCGCGTGCTGAACCTCTACCCGCACGAGGTTTCGGGCGGCATGGGGCAGCGCATCATGATCGCCATGATGCTGATGCCCAAGCCCGAGATCCTGATCGCCGACGAGCCCACCTCGGCGCTCGACGTCTCGGTCCAGCTCCAGGTGCTCGACATCATGGACAAGCTGGTCAAGGACCGCGGCATGG
>CAYVQK010000040.1:18859-22508 GCA_964454145.1 uncultured Oceanicola sp.
GCCAAGTTCTGCGACCGGATCGTCATCATGTACGCGGGCCGAATCGTCGAAACCCTGCCCGCGTCCGAACTGCGCAACGCGCGCCATCCCTATACCCTCGGCCTGCTGAACTCGGTCCCCGACCTCGAACACCCGCGCGAGCGGCTCGAAGTCCTGGTCCGCGATCCCGCCTGGCGCGAGGCCCCATCCGTGAGTGCAAGAACGTGAGCGCGATTTCCGTCAGAAACCTCGACGTCTGGTTCGGCTCGGGCCACGATTCCAACCACGCGGTCAAGGACGTCACCTTCGACGTGGCCCAGGGCGAAAGCTTCGGTCTCGTCGGCGAAAGCGGCTCGGGCAAATCCACCATCCTGCGCGTCCTCGCCGGTCTCGTCGACGGCTGGACCGGCGAAATGGAGGTCGCCGGCGAACGCCTCGGCCTCAAACGCTCCCGCGCCTTCCACAAGAAGGTCCAGATGGTCTTCCAGGACCCCTACGGCTCCCTCCATCCGCGCCAGACGGTCGATCGCGTCCTCTCCGAAGCGATGGAGCTTCAGGGCATTCCCGACATCGACAAGCGCATCGGCAAGCTGCTCTCGGACGTCGGCCTCGGCTCGGGCTTCCGCTTCCGCTACCCGCACCAGCTGTCGGGCGGCCAGCGCCAGCGCGTCGCCATCGCCCGCGCCATCGCGCCGGAACCGGAAATCCTGCTGCTCGACGAACCCACCTCCGCGCTCGACGTCTCGGTCCAGGCCGAAATCCTGAACCTGCTGGCGGACCTGCGCGCCGAACGCGGCCTCACCTACGTGATGGTCTCCCACGACCTCGGCGTCGTCGGGCACCTCTGCGAACGGGCAGCGGTGATGAAGGACGGCGAATTCGTCGAGGTCCTCGACATCGACGCCATGCGCCGCCTCGATGTCACCCAACCCTACACCCGCCACCTGCTGGAAAGCTCGATCCAGTCGATCCGCTAGCCCGTTTCGAACATGTACAAAACGGCCAATCCGCGCCGCGAGGTTTGTACAAAACGGTCGATTTCTTCTTCTTGGCCCAAATACCGCGGGGGAGTCCGCCCCCGGCGGACGGGGGCAGCGCCCCCCCGACTCCCTCTCAATTGCCGCGCTGCTCCGACCCCGGACCAAGCGTCCGCACGCGCTGCAGACAGGGTGTATTGGGGTCACGGCACTTGACTATTGCGAATGATTTGCATTTACATTCCAATCAAGCCAGGTATCGAAAGGTAAACCACATGGCCCAAATGGGGGCGCGATTGGCCGGCGCGGTTGCTGCGCTGGTCCTGACGGTCGGCGCGGCCGCGGCGCAGGACAGGATGAAGGTTGTCACCACCTTCACGGTTCTGGCCGACATGGCGCGCAACGTCGCCGGCGACGCGGCCGACGTGGTTTCCGTCACCAAACCGGGGGCCGAGATCCACGGCTACGAACCCACGCCTCGCGACCTGGTGGGCGCGCAGGGGGCCGACCTTATCCTGTGGAACGGGCTGAACCTGGAACTCTGGTTCAAGCAATTCCTGAACAATCTCAAGGACGTACCTTCGGTCACCCTGTCGGATGGCATCGACGCGATCCCCATTGCCGAAGGCGCCTACGAAGGCCAACCGAACCCCCATGCCTGGATGGGGGTCGACAATGCGATGATCTACATCGACAACATTGCGCAGGCCTTTTCCGACCACGATCCCCGGAACGCAGACACCTACATGCGCAATGCCGCGGCCTACAAGGACCAGCTGCGCGCGACCCTCGATCCGCTGAGGCAGCAGATCGCCGAGGTCCCCGAGGATCAGCGCTGGCTCGTCACCTGCGAGGGCGCGTTCAGCTATCTCGCCCGCGATTTCGACATGCACGAACTGTACCTCTGGCCGATGAACGCCGACCGCATGGGCACGCCAAAACAGGTGCGCAAGGTGATCGACGGGGTGAAAAACCACGAGATTCCAGTGGTTTTCTGCGAAAGCACGGTCAACACGGCCCCCGCCGAACAGGTCGCCCGCGAAACCGGCGCCCATTACGGCGGCGTGCTCTACGTCGACAGCCTCTCTGAACCCGACGGTCCGGTGCCCACCTACCTGGACCTTCTCAGGGTGACGTCCCAGACGATCGTCGACGGTCTTCAGACCGGAACGAACTGACCCCATCGACCGGCCTGCTGCCCGGTTCGGGCGGCGGCCCGGCCTGTCCAGAAGGACGCAGCATGAAGCATGAAAGCCACATCCTGAGCCCGGCCATGCCCGACCGCGCCGATCCCGGCGGCGGGATCAGGGCCACGGGCCTGACCGTCACCTACCGCAACGGCATGACCGCCCTGCGCGACGCCACGTTCGAGATTCCGCGCGGCACGGTCACCGCGCTCGTCGGCGTCAACGGCGCCGGAAAATCAACTCTTTTCAAGGCGATCATGGGGTTCGTCCCGGTCGGCAAGGGCGAAATCCGCCTGCTGGGTCTGACCGTCCGCGACGCGCTGAAACGCAACCTCGTCGCCTATGTCCCCCAGTCCGAGGAGGTCGACTGGTCCTTCCCCGTGCTGGTCGATGACGTGGTGATGATGGGCCGCTACGGACACATGGGCCTGCTTCGCCGCCCGAAGAAGATCGACCACGACGCCGTCGACGCCGCACTGTCCCGCGTCAACATGCAGGACTACCGCCACCGCCAGATCGGCGAACTGTCGGGCGGCCAGAAGAAACGCGTCTTCCTGGCCCGCGCCCTGGCGCAGGAAGGCCAGGTTATCCTTCTGGATGAACCCTTTACCGGCGTCGACGTGAAGACCGAAGAGCAGATCATCGCCCTGCTTCGCGAGTTGCGCGAAGAGGGCCGGGTGATGCTGGTCTCCACCCACAACATCGGCACCGTGCCCGAATTCTGCGACCGCACCATCCTTGTAAAGGGCACCGTTCTGGCCCATGGCCCGACCGAAACGACATTCACCCGCGAGAACCTGGAAAAGGCGTTCGGCGGCGTCTTGCGCCACTTCACCCTGGGCGGCACCGCGCTGCACGATGACAACGACGCGCGCCGCATCTCAATCCTCACCGATGACGAACGGCCCTTCGTGCAATACGGCGACCAGACGCGGATCCGGGAAGACCAGGAATGAGCGTCCTTCTCGAACCCTTCGGCTATGGCTACATGACCAACGCGATGTGGGTTTCGGCCCTGGTGGGCGCGGTCTGTGCGTTCCTGTCGTCCTACCTGATGCTCAAGGGCTGGTCGCTGATCGGCGATGCGCTGTCCCATTCCGTCGTCCCGGGCGTCGCCGGCGCCTACATGCTGGGCCTGCCCTTCGCCCTTGGCGCCTTCATCTCTGGCGGGCTGGCGGCGGCGGCGATGCTGTTCCTGTCGGACCGATCGGGGTTGAAGGTCGACGTGATCATCGGGCTGATCTTCACGTCATTCTTCGGGCTGGGGCTGTTCATGGCCTCCGTCAACCCGATGGCCATCTCGATTCAGACGATCACCATGGGCAACATATTGGCCATCACGCCCGAAGATACCCTACAACTTGCGATCATCGGTGTCGTTTCCCTGGCGATCCTGACGGCCAAGTGGAAGGACCTGATGGTCGTCTTCTTCGATGAAAACCACGCCCGGTCCATCGGCCTGCGCCAGCAGCTGCTGAAGGGGATCTTCTTCGTGCTGCTGTCGGC
>CAYVQK010000041.1:0-6024 GCA_964454145.1 uncultured Oceanicola sp.
GAGCAGGAAAACAGCGGCATGTATACCGGACGCCAGTCCTTGTTTCGGATGTCGAGCTTGGTCGGGTCGATATCCCAGAGCCAGGGGCCGAAGATGACGCCAAGGGTGATGAAGAGGAGCACGAAGGCACCCATCATCGCGCCCTTGTGGCTGCGGAACTGGCGCCAGACATCGGCCCATTGCGACTGTTCCTTGCCGCGCGGCTGTTGCTCGCCAATCGCTGCGGGGACGGGCTCAGTCATAGCGGATCCTCGGGTCGAGCACGCCGTAGAGCACATCGGCGATCAGGTTGAAGACGACGATGAGCACGGCGAAGATGAAGGTGATGGTCTGGACCATCGGGATGTCATTGGCCTGGATGGCGGTGATCAGGAGCTGGCCGATACCGTTCACCTTGAACACCTGCTCGGTGATGATCGCGCCGCCGAAGATCGACGGGATGCCGAGGGCGATGACGGTGACCACCGGGATCATCGAGTTGCGCAGCACGTGGACCATGACCACGGACCATTCCGACAGGCCCTTGGCGCGGGCGGTGCGGACGTAATCCTGGTTGAGGTTGTCGAGCATCGACGAGCGCATGTAGCGGCTGATCTGGGCGGTGGTCTGGAGCGCGAGCACCATCACCGGCATGATCATCTGCATCAGCTGTACCTTGAAGCTCTCCCAGTCGTTCACGACGTGGGTGGTGTCGTAGATCGAGGGCAGCCAGCCGAGCTTGACCGAGAAGATCACGATCACCAGCACGCCGGAGAAGAAGGGCGGTACGGAGAAGCCGATCATCGACACCAGCGTACCGGCCTGGTCGAAGACCGAGTACTGCCGGTAGGCCGAGATGATGCCGATCGGGATGGCGATGAGCACGCCGACGACGTAGGCCATGGCCACCACCCAGAGGGTCTGGGGCAGGCGCTGCACGATGATGTCGAAGACCGGCGAGCGGAACTGCCAGCTCACCACGCGCTGGGTGCCTTCCATCATGTTGGTTCCGAAGAGCCAGTCGAGGAAGAAGCCGGGCTCGACCACGAAGAACTGGTAGAGCCACTTGAGGTAACGGATGTGCAGCGGTTCGCCGAGGCCCAGGGCCTCGCGCATCTTCTGCTTCACCTCGTCGGGAATGGTCAGCGGCATCTGCGCCATCGGGTCGCCGGGGGCGAGATCGAGCAGCAGGAAGAGGACCAGGGAGATGAAGAGAAGCGTCGGAACCGCGAGAATGAGCCGTCGGATGATGAAGGTCAGCATGCGGGGGCGCTCGAACTGGAGTTCAGGGCTGGGCCGCGCGGGGTTTCACCGCGCGGCCCGGGTTCAGAGGCGGATCAGTTGGTCTTGATCCGGTACCAGTCGGCGACGTTCCAGATCTCGCTGTCCCAGACGTTCAGCTTGACGCCGCCAAGGCTGTTGGAGTGGGCCGAGAGACGACCGCGGTGCACCAGCGGGATCATCGCGCCGCCCTCGATGACCATGTCATTGAGCTGCTTGGCGATCTCGGCACGCTCGGCCGCGTCGGCGGTGACACCGAGCTTGGCGTAGAGCGCGTCATACTCCTCGGAGCACCAGCGCGAGATGTTCTCGCCCTGCCACTGGGTGGCCGGCGAGGGGGCCTTGTCGCAGGTGGCGTTGCCCAGGTAGCTCTGCGGGTCGGTGCCGTTGAAGGTGTTGGCGTACATCTCCACGTCGGCGTAGAACTTCTGGAAGGTGTCGGGCGAGCCCGGGTCACCGCCGAAGAACACGGAGCTGTCGACGTTGCGCAGCTCGACCTCGAAGCCGATCTGCTCCCACCAGTCCTTGATCAGCGCCTGGAAGTCCTGGCGGACGGCGTTGGTGGACGACTGGTAGAGCATCTTCAGCTCGACGCCGTCCTTCTCGCGGACGCCATCACCGTTGCTGTCGACCCAGCCGGCCTCTTCGAGCATGGCCTTGGCGCCTTCGATGTCCTGGGTGGAGCAGTCGAAGGTGGTAGAGTTCACCGCCTCGGGCGCGGGCACCCAGTTGCACGAGACCTTGCCGGCCTGGCCGTAGCCGACTTCGACCAGCAGCGGACGGTCGATGGCCAGCGACATGGCCTTGTAGACTGCCGGATCCGACAGGTAGGGGTGCGGACGGATCACCGACCGCTCGTCCGGGCCGAGCGCCGGGTCGGGGTTGGTGTTGTTGAGCATGATCCGCTCGAGCAGGGGGCCGAAGCCGGCGATGGCGGTGCCCTTGCCGGCGGCTTCCATCTCGGAGATCACGTCGGGTGCGAGCTGGAGGTTCCAGGCGTAGTCGAACTCGCCGGTCTCCATCACCGCGCGGCCCGCTGCCGTGGCATCGCCGCCGCCCTTGAAGGTGATCGTGGCGAAGGCCGGCTTGCCCTCTTCACGGTAGTTCTCGTTGGCAGCGAGGGTGATCACGTCGTTCGGCTTGAATTCCGTCACGGTGAAGCCGCCGGTGCCGATCGGGTTGAAGTTGGCCTCGGTGCACTCGGGGGCCTTGGCGCCCATGCAATCGGCGAATTGCGCAGCCTGCAGGATCGGGCTCTCACCGCCGACGAAGGGGCCGTAGGGGAAGGGCGTGGGCTGCTCGAAGGTCACCACGACGGTGTGCTCGTCGGGCGTTTCCACCGAGCTCACGCCGTTGAACTTGGTGAGCTGCGCACAGCCACCCTCGGGGTGGGTGCAGTAGTCGTAGGTGAACTTCACGTCGGCCGAGGTGAAGGGCGTGCCGTCGGACCACATGATGCCCGGGGTGATCTTCCATGTGATGGTGGTGAGGTCTTCGCTCACGCCGCCGTTCTCGACGGTGGGCACTTCTTCCACCAGCCAGGGCACCAGCGTGCCGGTTTCGTCGTAGCGGGCCAGTGGCTCGAGCACGAGGCTGGCGGCCTCGACGTCCTTGGTGCCGCCCGAGAGGAACGGGTTCATGATCGACGGGGCCTGCCAGTAGATGATGCTGACGTTGCCGTCGCGGCCGCGCTCGCCCTCATGGGCTTCGGCAAAGGCCATGGGGGCCAATGCACAGCTTGCGGCGGCTCCGAGAAGAGCTGTCTTCAGTTTCATGGGGTTCTCCTTGTTGGATAGATGACACCTTGTGCCCTGTGGGCCGGTGCTCTGCTTCTTTTGGGGGGGACGGACGGCGGGAAATCGTGCAGGGCGCGCGGAGAACCGGCACCGGAGATGCACTCGTATCCCTGAGTAGAGCAGATGCCTTGGCGGGCCATCCTCTCTCCCTGTCCAACCTTGCTTTTATGGGTGTTTTCACGCGACCGCCCCCGCGGCCGCGCCATCCCCTGCCGGCGACGTTAGCATGAAACGGGGGCGGGGCAATGGGTTGATCGCGTGACCTTGCGGCGCGTTTGTGCAACTGCCCGCCGATTGGGCAGGGGGCCTTGACCTCTGCGTGGCGGAGCACCACCCTGCGGACAGGCCCGGCGGACCGGGCCGATCAGAAGGCCAATCCCACACCGTGACCCCGCGCGACATCCTTGAAAAGCTCGTTTCCTTTCCGACGGTCTCCTCGGAGAGCAATCTCGACCTGGTCGACTGGGTGGAGTCCTGGCTGGCGGAGCGGGGGATTGGCAGCACGCGGGTGCCGGACGGCACCGGGCAGAAGGCGGCACTCTTTGCCAGCGTGGGGCCCGATGCGCCAGGGGGCGTGCTGCTCTCTGGGCATACCGACGTGGTGCCGGTGGAGGGGCAGAGTTGGGCTTCGGACCCATGGGTCGTGAGCGAGCGCGACGGGCGGCTCTATGGCCGGGGCGTGGCCGACATGAAAGGCTTCGACGCGCTGGCGCTCTGGGCGATGGGGCAGGCGGCCGAGCGGGGCGTGGCGCGGCCGTTGCAGATTGGCCTGAGCTACGACGAGGAGGTGGGCTGCTTCGGGGCGCCGCCGATGATCGAGGCGCTGGCGGCCAGCGGACTTCCGCGCGCGGAGGCGGTGATCGTCGGCGAACCTTCGATGATGAAGCCGGTGACCGGGCACAAGGGCAACCTCGGCTTCCGGATCGTGGTGAAGGGCTTTCCGGTGCATTCTTCGATGATGCACGAGGGGGTGAGCGCGATCATGGAGGCGGCACGGCTGATCGGCTGGGCGAACGAGGTGAACGCGGCGCAGTTCGCCCGCACGCCGAGCCCGGAAGAGGCGGTGTTCACGCCGCCCTGCACCACGCTGCACGTGGGCAGGATCCGGGGTGGAGAGGTGCACAACATCACCGCGGAGCATTGCGAATTGCTGTTTGATTTCAGGGTGATGCCCATGGAACCTACGGCGGATTGGCGGGCGCGGCTGGAGGCGAGGGTGGCCGAGATCGAGACCGGCATGAAGGCGGTGCATCCGGACGCGGGCTTTACCCTTCATGAACTCTTCGACGTGCCGGGGCTCGCGCCGGAGCAGGGCGAGGGGGCTCATGCCGAGCCTCTGGTGAGGGCGCTCACTGGCGAGAACGGGCCGGGGCAGGTTGTCAGCTTCGCCTCGGAGGCAGGGCAATTTCAGAATGCCCGTTACTCGACCGTGATTTGCGGCCCCGGAGACATTGCACAGGCCCACAAGGCCGACGAATATATGACCATCACACAGTTCGAGCAGGGACAGCGCTTCATGGAGCGACTGCTCGATCACCTCAAGGAGTAACTCCCCGTG
The DNA here is from genome assembly GCA_964454145.1 of uncultured Oceanicola sp. Lineage (GTDB taxonomy): Bacteria > Pseudomonadota > Alphaproteobacteria > Rhodobacterales > Rhodobacteraceae > Vannielia. Next base: position 4,615 of record CAYVQK010000041.1, read on the forward strand.
CCTATCAAGAATCGCCTCTCCGAGATGCAGCCTGAAATCGCCGAATGGCGGCGGGATCTGCACATGCATCCGGAAATCCTGTTCGACACCCATCGCACCGCGAAGGTGGTGGCCGACAAGCTACGGGAGTTCGGTTGCGACGAAGTTACCGAGGGGATCGGGCGCACCGGCGTGGTGGCGGTGATCAAGGGCAAGGCCAACGGGTCGGGCAAGGTCATCGGGCTCCGGGCCGACATGGACGCGCTGCCGATCGAAGAGCAGACGGGGCTGGACTATGCCTCGAAAACCCCCGGCGCGATGCATGCCTGCGGCCATGACGGGCACACCGCGATGCTGCTTGGCGCGGCGAAGTACCTCTCCGAGACGCGCAATTTCGACGGCACGGTGGTGGTGATCTTCCAGCCTGCCGAAGAGGGTGGCGGCGGGGGCCGGGAGATGTGCGAAGACGGCATGATGGAGCGCTGGGGCATCCAGGAAGTCTACGGGATGCACAACTGGCCCGGGCTGCCGACCGGCAGTTTCGCCATCCGTCCGGGCGCCTTCTTTGCGGCGACCGACCAGTTTGTCATTGATATCGAAGGGAAAGGCGGCCACGCGGCAAAGCCGCAGGAGACCGTGGACTCCACCGTGGTGGCCTCGCACACGGTGCTGGCGCTGCAGACCATCGTGAGCCGCAACTCGGACCCGACGAAGGAGGCCGTGGTGTCGGTCACCAGCTTCGAGACCTCGTCGAAGGCCTTCAACGTGATCCCGCAGCGGGTGCAGCTGAAGGGGACGGTACGGACGCTGTCGCCCGACACGCGGGCGCTGGTGGAGAAGCGGTTGCCGGAGATCGCCGAAAAATGCTCGGAAATGTTCGGGGCCAAGGCCACGGTGACCTACATGAAGGGCTACCCGGTGATGGTGAACTCCGAGGAGCAGACCGAGTTTGCCGCCGAAGTTGCGAAGGCGGTTTCGGGGGATTGCGCGGAGGCGCCGCTGGTGATGGGGGGCGAGGATTTCGCCTTCATGCTGGAGGAGCGGCCGGGGGCGTACATCCTCGTCGGCAATGGCGACACGGCGGCGGTGCATCACCCCGAATACAACTTCAATGATGAAGCGATTCCAGCGGGTTGCAGCTGGTGGGCCGAAATCGTGGAGAAGCGCATGCCGGCCGCCTGAGGCGGGGTTAACAGGGCGTGCGCTGTGCCGTTAAGGGGCTTTCAGGCCACAGGCACAACGCATGCACTGCCCATGCACATCTGATGCACATCCTATGCACATGTCGGATGACATGGCGCGAGCGGGCTAACAGAGCGTGCGGTGACGTGATCGTGAGGTTGGGCCGGTCCCACCCACCCCGCCGCGCCATGCGCGGTGTCTGTGGGGTGGGCCGCTGTGGATGTCATCCCCGGGCTCGACCCGAGGATC
>CAYVQK010000041.1:6124-22029 GCA_964454145.1 uncultured Oceanicola sp.
GGTGTCTGTGGGGTGGGCCGCTGTGGATGTCATCCCCGGGCTCGACCCGAGGATCACCGGAAGGGAGCTCCGGGCGCACCGAAGCCGGGGTCGGTCTGGTGAGGTGCGCTCAGCCGTAGACGGCGGCGTGGGCGATCTTGTGGGCGTCTTCGGGGAAGAGGCCGAGGTCGATCGCGATGTCGCGCGGCATGGCGGCGAGTTCGTTGCGGGTGCGGGTGTAGGCGCGGTGCTTTGCGTAGGCGGCGCGCAGGGTGTTGAAGACGGTCATCGGTGCTGTCCTTTCAGTCTGATCGTTTCTCCTCTCATGGAGCATCAGATAAGGATGCTGCGCCGCAGCACAACGGACAGTTTGCGCTAACGGGGATGCAGTGGGTGCATGGCTTGCGGGTGTCGGCCCGGGGGCTCGGTGGTGGGCTTATTGCGCGCCCTACGGGAGGCCGTGTGGCCCGGTCACGGGAAGGGTGCGAGGGCGCCGATCTGGACGAGGCCGCGCAACACGGCATCCACCGCGACGGCGGCGAGGATCATGCCCATGACGCGGCTCACGATGGAGGCCCCTGCGGGACCGATCACCCGGAGGATCGGCGTGGCGGCGAAGAGGAAGCCGAGGGTGATGGTGAGGATCAGCAGCAGGATGCCCGCGGTCTGCGCCTGGTGGGCGATGGAAAACCGGTCGTTGTCGGTCAGCACCACCACGGCGAGCATCGCGCCGGGCGATGCGATGGAGGGGATAGCGACCGGATGGATCGCCGTCTGGGTGGTTGAGGCGGCCTCTGCGATCTCGGCCTCGGGCTTGGCCGGGCCGAAGATCATGGAGAGCGCGAAGAGAAAGAGGATGAGGCCGCCGGCGATCTGGAAGCTTGGCAGGCCGAGCCCGAGTGCCTCGAGCACGAGCTGGCCGGCGAGGATGAAGGAGAGCAGCACCACGGCCGAGACCGCCACGGCCTTCAGCGCCACCTTGCGGCGGGCGGAGGCAGTGAGGCCCGCGGTGACGGCGAGGAAGACCGGGACGGTGCCGATGGGGTCGATCACCACCCAGAGGGTGATGAATTCCTGGAGGAGCTGTTCGAAGGGGAGCATGGGAGCCGGTGTTAAAAAGAGAAGGGCGGGACTGGGCCCGCCCTACGGGGTTGCGCGCGGCTCCGCAATGCGGCGCGGTGTCAGATGAGCTTGCCCATCGCCACGGCGGTATCGGACATGCGGTTGGAGAAGCCCCATTCGTTGTCGTACCAGCTCAGGATCCGGCACATGGTGCCTTCCATCACCTTGGTCTGGTCCAGCGCGAAGGTGGAGCTGTGGGGGTCGTGGTTGAAGTCGATCGAGACGTTGGGCTGATCGGTGACGCCGAGGATGCCCTTGAGCGGGCCCTTGGCGGCGGCGGTCATCGCCTCGTTGATCTCTTCCACAGTGGTGTCGCGGGCGGCCTCGAAGGTGAGGTCGACCACGGAGACGTTGGGGGTGGGCACGCGGATCGCGACGCCGTCGAGCTTGCCGTTCAGCTCGGGCAGCACCAGGCCCACGGCCTTGGCTGCGCCGGTGGAGGTGGGGATCATCGACATGGCGGCGGCGCGGGCGCGGTAGAGATCCTTGTGCATGGTGTCGAGCGTCGGCTGGTCGCCGGTGTAGCTGTGGATCGTCGTCATGAAGCCCTTGGCGATGCCGATGCTGTCGTTCAGCACCTTGGCCACCGGCGCGAGGCAGTTGGTGGTGCAGGAGGCGTTGGAGACGACCACGTGATCCTTGGTCAGGGTGTCATGATTGACGCCGTAGACGATGGTGGCGTCGGCGTCCTTGCCGGGGGCGGAGATGAGCACGCGGGACGAGCCGTTCTCGAGGTGGGCCTGGCAGGCTTCCTTGGAGGTGAAGATGCCGGTGCATTCCATCACCACGTCGACATCGGCCCAGGGCAGCTCGGCGGGGTTGCGGATGGCGGTGACCTCGATGGGGCCGCGGCCGACGTCGATGGTGGAGCCCGCCACCGTGACCTCGCCCGGGAAACGGCCGTGCACGGAGTCGAAGCGGATGAGGTGGGCGTTGGTCTCGACCGGGCCCAGATCGTTGATGGCGATCACCTCGATATCGGTGCGGCCCGACTCGATGATGGCGCGAAGCACGTTGCGGCCGATGCGGCCGAACCCGTTGATGGCGACTTTGACGGCCATGAGAACCTCCTGGTTGGACTGTTATCGCTAACATCATCTTTGCACGCCGCATGTCAACCCGAGGCCTGCTTCGCCACCATACATCCCTACCGCCAGAGGGCGAGGGGGCTCTCACGGCGCCGTGACCCGGGCCACAACTTTTTTTGGAACGATCCGGGGCATCGCGGTGTTGTGGGGACAATGACGGCGCAGCGACTGGCCAATGACGGCCGCGCAGGGCGCCGACCTCGTGCGGGATGTGCGGGGACCAAACGAAAACAAGGAGTTGTCCGATATGAAACGCCTGATGATGACCGTAGCCGCCGTTGCCATGACCGCCACCGCGTCCTTTGCGGCGACGCCCGAGCAGCTGCGCGACAACGTGGCCGCCCAGCTGACGGAGTTCGCCCCGGAAGTGGAGGTCGAAACCCTCACCGAAGATCAGATCCGTCAGGTCTACATGGTGACCGCGGACTCGAACATGTCGGCCGGTGACAAGAGCCGCGCCATCGGTGAGATCATCGAAGGCACGCGCGCCGAATACTACGCCGACCTGGCTGATGGCGACATCGACATCAACCTCGACGTGAACAACCAGCGCGAGATCCTTCAGGCCAAGCTCGACATCCGTGGCTATGACTACCAGGTGTCGGAGCTCGACGACCAGCAGGTGGCCAGCCTGGTGAACGACTTCAACTCGCTCGACTCGGCGTCGGACCTCGACGCGGCGGTGCGCAGCTACTTCGAGAGCTGACACGGCGAGGCATGACTGCCACTCACAGGGCCGTCCTTCGGGGCGGCCCTTTCGCATGTCAGGAAGTCAGCGCCAGAAGGCGAGCCACTCGGTCATGTCGGCGAATTTCTTCAGCAGGAAGAGCGTGGCGGCCGCCTCGTTCAGCAGGCCGTCTGCGAGGAGCGCGGCAACGACGAGCAGGAAGAGGATGATGGCGAGCCGGTTGGTCATGGTGTTCTGATTAGCCGCGCCTTGGCGCGCTGGCTAGGCCCCCCGGGGCAGCACGGAGCCGTGTGTGTCGGCGGTGCCGGGCGCCTCGGCCGGGGTGAGAAGATCTTCGATCAGCAGGCTCAGGAGTTCGCCGCGATTGGCGACGCCGGCCTTGCGGTAGATGGCGCCGAGGTGGCTTTTCACCGTGCCTTCGGCCGAGCCGCGAAGTTGCGCGATCTCGGGGATGGAACAGCCCTTGACGGTGAAGTGGGCCACGTCGCGCTCGGAGGCGGTGAGTGCCCAGTCGGTGAAGCGGCTGTCTATGACATCATGGAAGGCGGCGGAGGCAACGGTGACCTGCCGCTCGAGATGCGCCTGGCGCCGGAGCAACTGGGTCAGGAAGCGGGTTTCGTAGAGGATGGCCGCGACGAGGCCGATGGCGGCGGTGAGCTCGAGCCAGGCACCTGCCTCGCGGTGGCCGGAGGTTTCGAGCGTGTCGGCGGCGAGGATCTCGGTGAAGCCGTCGATCAGGAACACACCCGCGCAGATGGCTTGCAGCACGATCACTGCAATGAGCAGCGCAGGGGTGGAGGAGTCAGCCCGGTTCATTGGACGATTTTAGCATCCTGCGGAACGGTTTTGACACCTGTCACCATGGCAGCGGGCAAATTGACGCGGGTGCGGCGGCTCTCCCAGAGGACGGCGGCGATGTGAGCGACGATGGAGACCTCGGCCCAGAGGACGAGAGCCTCATGCGCCTCCTCGACCCAGTCGATGCCCCAGAATGCGTCGGTCGTCATCATGTAGCCGGTGGCGGAGATCGCCGCCAAGGTAAGGAGCAGGTTGAAGATCATCAGCGCGCCGAGGGGCGTGTGGCCGAGGTGGACCCGGCGGCGGCCGGTGGCCAGGTCGGCGATCTGGCCGGTGACGGCGGCGGGCGTGGGAGTGAATTTCGAAAAACGGGCGTAATGCGGGCCGATCAGGCCCCAGACGACGCGGAGGGCGATGAGGCCGGCGACGGTGTAGCCGACCCATTCGTGCAGCTTGCTCTCGTCGTCGGTGAAGAAGGCGTTGGCGGTGAAGGTCGCGACCAGCGACCAGTGGAACAGGCGGACCAGCGGGTCCCAGACCTTGATGCGTTGCATGGGGGTTCTCCGGCGAGGGGCAAGGGGCGGGCCGCGCAGGGACGGGCGCGGCCCGCGGGAAGGAAGAGGGGATCAGTCTTCCTTCTTGGTCTTCACGATGTTCAGCTGGTCATCGAGGTAGAGCTCGAGCCTGGCGCCATCCTTCAGCGCGTAGACCTCGATCATGCCGTCTTCCATGTCGATCTTGCGGACGTCGTAGCCCTGTGCGGTGAGGTTCAGCCGGATCTCGGACTGGCGCTCTTCGGAGAGGCCGGAGGAGGCGAGCACGGCGCCGGCGGGGACGAGCAGGGCGGTGGCGAGGAGAAGGGCTTTCATCGGGTCGGTCCTTTCGGGATCTGCCGCGGCCGGGGTGGCGCGGCTTGTGGGACCGATCTGGCGGGGCGGGTGGCGGTTTGGAATTGGACCGGGGTGGCAGATGGGGCGGCTAGGCCCCAGGTTTGCGCGCCTCAACTTCGGTTTATGCCCTTGGGCCCAACGAGAAAGCCCCGACGCGGAGCCGGGGCTTTGTGCAATCAGGCGAGGGTCTCCGGCTCAGTTCAGGCGGCCCATGTGGCCTGCGACATCGGCCATGCGGGCGGAGAAGCCCCATTCGTTGTCGTACCACGCGAGCACCCGCACGGTGCGGCCCACCACCTTGGTCTGGTCGGGGGCGAAGATCGAGCTTTGCGGGGTGTGGTTGAAGTCGATCGAGACCTTGGGCTCGGGATCGTAGGCCATGACCATGCCCATGTGGCCGGCGCAGGCCTCGCGCACCACCTCATTGACGTCGGCAACGGTCACGTCGCGGCCGGCCTCGAAGGTGAGATCGACGGCGGAGACATTGGGGGTGGGCACGCGCATGGCGGTGCCGTCGAGCTTGCCCGCGAGTTCGGGCAGCACCTCGCCCAGGGCCTTGGCGGCGCCGGTGGAGGTGGGGATCATCGCCATGGCGGCGGCGCGGGCGCGGTAGAGATCCTTGTGGCGGCGGTCGAGCGTGGGCTGGTCGCCGGTGTAGCTGTGGATCGTCGTCATGATGCCGCGCTCGATGCCGATGGTGTCGTTGAGCACCTTGGCGAGGGGGGCGAGGCAATTGGTGGTGCAGGAGCCGTTGGAGACCATCCGCTCGGTCGGCTGGAGGGCGCGGTGGTTGACGCCGTAGACCACCGTGCGGTCGACGTTGGAGGCGGGGGCGGAGATGAGCACCTTGCCAGCACCGCGCTCGAGGTGGATGGCGGATTTGCGGCCGTCGTTGAAGTTGCCGGTGCATTCGAGCACCACGTCGCAGCCGCCCCAGTCCAGCTCGGCGGGCTCGTAGGAGGACATCACGTCGATGGGGCCGCGGCCGAGGTCGATGGCGTCGCCCTTCACCTTTACTTCGCCGGGGAAGCGGCCGTGCACGGAGTCGTAGCGCAGGAGGTGGGCGTGGGTCTCGATGTCGCCGGGGGCGTTGATCTTGACCACCTGCACGTCGTTGCGTGCGCTCTCGGCGATATGGGCCAGCGTGCAGCGCCCGATGCGCCCGAAGCCGTTGATCCCGATGGTGACTGTCATCCTGCCGCTCCTTCTCTGACCCTCGGCAGCCGCGTAGCATACGGATGCATACCGGGGAAAGTGCGGGAAATCAGCGTGTTAGCGTAAACATCGACTGTTAGCGCCAACCGTTTGCGTAAACGTGCGTTTTGGTTGCCACGGGCCTCCGAATCCTTACCTTTGAGGGGCTGAACAATGCGCGCGCGGACAGGGATACGAGATGAGCGGACTTCTGGCACTTCTGGACGACGTGGCGGCGATTGCCAAGCTTGCGGCGGCGTCGATCGACGACATCGCCAGCCAGGCGGCGAAGGCGGGGGCCAAGGCCGCGGGCGCGGTGATCGACGACGCGGCGGTGACGCCGAAATACGTGCATGGCTTCGAGCCGCAGCGGGAGTTGCCGATCGTCTGGAAGATCGCGCGGGGCTCGATCTTCAACAAGCTGGTGATCCTTTTGCCGGCGGCGCTGCTGCTCTCGGCCTTCGCGCCATGGCTCATTTACCCTCTGCTGATGCTGGGCGGGGCCTACCTGTGTTTCGAGGGGGCGGAGAAAGTGTGGCACGTGCTCCATCCAAGCTCGCACCACGTGGACATACACATCGAGGGCGACGTGGCGCATCTCGAGGAGCAGAAGGTGAAGGGGGCGATCAAGACCGACTTCATCCTGAGCGCCGAGATCATGACGATCATCCTGTCGAACCTGCCGACCGATTATAACATCTGGTTCCAGGGTGCCGCGCTGGCGATTGCGGGCCTGATGATCACCGCGGCCGTCTACGGCGGTGTGGCGGTGATCGTGAAGGCCGATGACGTGGGGCTGCACATGGCGGAGCGGGGGCGCCTGGGGCTGACCCGGGCCCTGGGGCGCGGGATCGTGGTGGGGATGCCGTGGTTCCTGAAAGCGCTGATGTTCGTCGGCACGGCGGCGATGCTCTGGGTTGGCGGACAGATCATCATCCATTCGCTGGCGGTGATGGGTTGGCATCTGCCGGAGGAGCTGGTGCACGACTGGGCCGTGGCGGCGGCAGCGGGCGTGCCGGAGAACCTGCACGGCGCGGCGGAATGGGCCGCCGGGGCCGGGATTTCGGGTGTGTTCGGGCTGGTGCTCGGGTTCGTGCTGATCCCGGTGGTGAACTTCGTGGTCGCCCCGGTGTGGAAGGCGGTGCGCGGGTGATGTGGCAGTCGATTGCATTGCTGGTGGCGCGGCTGTTGATCGCGGCGCTGTTTGTCGGCGGGGCGGTGCAGAAGTTGCAGCCGCAGGCAGTTATGGATCTGCTTGTCGGCAAGGGGATGCCGGGTTGGCTGGTGTGGCCCGCGATGGCGTTCAATGCAGGCGCGGCGCTGTGCCTGGTGCTGGGTGTCTGGGTGACGCCGGTGGCGCTGGCGCTGGCGGCCTATTGCGCGTTCACGAGCATGTTTCACTACATCCCCAGCGACCCGTGGCAGATGACCATCTTCGTGAAGAACTGGGCGATTGCCGGCGGGTGCCTGGCGCTGGCGGTGGCCGGGCCGGGGCGGTTTGCGCTGGGCGGGTAGGGGGGCGGGACAAGTCCCGACTTGCCCAAGCTGAGACGGTCATGCGGGTGAACATGCCCGGTGCGCGCAGAAGGCGCCGGGCAGCGCCGTCCCGCCCGTCGCACCGAAGGTGCGCCGGTGATTGATCGGCACGCCTTTGGCGTGACGGGGCGGCGCTTCATCGACGTCTCGCAGACCTCAGAGCTACGATGACCCCTGCACCATAAAGTGCACCCGCCTCATCGTTGCAGCGCCACCCCGCGGGACGGCGCTGCCCGGCGCGGCGCGGTCAGAGCAGGCTCTTCACCTTCTCCGCCACGGCCTGGGCGGTGATGCCGAACTTCTCGTAGAGCTCTTCCGCCGGGGCGGAGGCGCCGAAGGAGGACATGCCGACGAAGCCGGACTTGGCCTCGCGGCCGCGCTCGCCCAGGAGCCACTGGTCCCAGCCCTGGCGGACGGCGGCCTCGACGGCGACGCGGACGGTGCCGCCCGGCAGGACGCGCTTGCGGTACTTCTCGTCCTGCGCGGCGAAGAGCTCCATCGACGGCATGGACACGACGCGGGTGCCGATGCCCTCGGCCTCCAGCAGCGCCTTGGCCTCCATAGCGATGCTCACCTCGGAGCCGGTGGCCAGCAGGATCGCCTGGCGCTTGCCCTCGGCCTCGGCCAGCACGTAGGCGCCCTGCTCCGTGAGGTTCTTGCCCTTGTGCTCGGTGCGCACGGTGGGAAGGTTCTGCCGCGAGAGCGCGAGGATCGAGGGTTTGCCGGTCTGGCTCAGGGCGATCTCCCAGGCCTCGGCGGTTTCGACCGCGTCGGCGGGGCGGAAGACGAGCATGTTCGGCGTTGCCCGCAGCATGGCGAGGTGCTCGACCGGCTGGTGGGTGGGCCCATCCTCGCCGAGGCCGATGCTGTCATGGGTCATCACGTAGACCGGCGCGATCCTCATCAGCGCGGAGAGGCGCATGGAGGGGCGGGCATAGTCGGTGAAGCACATGAAGGTGCCCGAGTAGGGCTTGGTGCCGCCGTGCAGGGCCATGCCGTTCATCGCGGCGGCCATGCCGTGCTCGCGGATGCCGTAGTGGATGAAGCGGCCCTTGCGGTTGTCGGCGGAGAAGACGCCGAGATCGGCGGTCTTGGTGTTGTTGGAGCCGGTGAGGTCGGCGGAGCCGCCGATGGTCTCGCCCATCACCGGGTTGATCACCTCGAGGGCCATTTCGGAGGCCTTGCGGGTGGCGACGCTGGGCTTCTCGTCGGAGACCTGCTTCTTCAGGGCGCGGACGACGGCGGAGAGCTTCCTGGGTGCGGTGCCGGATTGCTGGCGCTCCCATTCGGCGCGCTTGCGCTCGGAGAGGGCGGCGAGGCGGACCTCCCAGTCCTTCCGGTCCTGCGCGCCGCGGGCGCCGATCTCTTCCCAGGCCTTCTTAAGGTCGGCGGGGATTGTGAAGGAGGGGTGATCCCAGCCGTAGGCCTTCTTGGCGGCCTCCAGCTGCTCCTTGCTGGTCAGCGCGCCGTGACCCTTGGAAGTGTCCTGCGCGGCGTGGCCGAGGGCGATGTGGGTCTTGCAGGCGATCATGGTGGGCTTGTCGGAGGCCTTGGCCGCGGTAAGCGCCGCGTCGATTGCCGCAGGGTCGTGCCCGTCGCACTGGATGACGTGCCAGCCGGAGGCCTCGAAGCGGGCGCACTGGTCGGTGCTGTCGGAGAGCGAGACCTTGCCGTCGATGGTGATGTCGTTGTTGTCCCACATCACGATGAGGCGGGAGAGCTTGAGGTGGCCGGCGAGCGCGATGGCCTCCTGGCTCACGCCCTCCATCAGGCAGCCGTCGCCGGCGATGCAGTAGGTGTAATGGTCGACCACCTTGGCGCCCCAGTGGGCGCGCTGGCTCTCTTCGGCGATGGCGAAGCCCACGGCATTGGCGATGCCCTGGCCGAGCGGGCCGGTGGTGGTTTCGATCGCGTCGGCCAGGAAGTTCTCGGGGTGGCCTGCGGTGCGGGCGCCGAGCTGGCGGAAGTTCTTGATCTCGTCGAGGGTGATCTGGGCGTCGCCGGTGAGGTAGAGCAGCGAGTAGATCAGCATCGAGCCGTGGCCGGCGGAGAGGATGAAGCGGTCGCGATCCGGCCAGTTGGGCGCGGAGGCGTCGAACTTCAGGTGTTTCTCGAAGAGGACGGTGGCGACATCGGCGATGCCCATGGGCGCGCCGGAGTGACCGGAGTTGGCGGCGGCGACCGCATCGAGCGTGAGCGTGCGGATGCAGGCAGCCTTCATCCAGTGATCGGGATTGGCGGTGCGAAGCGCGTCGATGTCCACGGAAAGTCCCCTCGGTTCGGCAATGATGCGCTCTGATAACAGGCTCGGGGCCAAGTTCAAGGCAGCATCAAGGCCGCGCGGTAAGTGCTTGGAACAATGGGGGCGCAATCGGCGGAGCCATTGGTTACACTCGGGCCAGCCGGTGACCCGCGACGATTCGGGCGCGAGGGCCCGGCTTGCGACAGGTGCAAGAGAAAAGAGCGGTGGCTCACATCGCAGGGGACGGCAGAATGACGGATATATCGGCACTGGAGCGGCGGCTGACCGCGGCGATGGACAGGATCGGCGCGGCGGTGGCGTCCTACGACACGACGGCGGGCCCGAGCGAGGAGGAGCAGGCGGCGATCCGCGGGCTCGAGGCGCAGGTGCTGCAGCTGAAGCAGGCGCTGGAGGCGGAGCAGACGGCGAACGGCCAGCTGCGCGAGCGGATCGGTGCGATGAAGGCGCTGAAGGAGCGCCAGCAGGAGCGCATCGCCGAACTGGAGGAGGCCGAGGCGGCGCTGAAGGCCAAGCAGGCCGAGGACCGCGAGGAGCTCGACGCGGTGATCGCCGCGCTGGAACCGCTGCTGGAGGAGGCTGCACATGGCTGAGGTCGAGATCACCGTCGGGGGCCGCAATTTCCAGGTCGCCTGCCAGGAGGGCGAGGAGCATTACCTGACCGGGGCGGCCGAGATGCTGGACCGGGAGGCGAGCGCGCTGGTGGCGCAGATCGGGCGGCTGCCGGAGGCGCGGATGCTTCTGATGGCCGGGCTGATGCTGGCCGACCGCACCGCCGCCTTCGAGGAGAAGGCGCAGGCGGCGGAGGAGAAGCTGGCGGCGCAGGAAAAGCTCATCGAGGAGATGAAGGCGGTGCCGCGGCCCGAGCCCGCCCGCGTGGAGGTGCCGGTGGTGCCGCGCGAGGTGGAGGACTTCATGGCCGAGCTGGCCGCGCGGGCCGAGGCCCTGGCGGCACAGGCGGAGGAGAAGGCGGGGTAGGGACGCGACCTTCGCCGTCATCCTCGGGTCAAGCCTGAGGATGACGGGGCTCTGCGGGGGCGCAGCGCGCGCTTTGCTTCATAAATCTTAAAGCAAATCCGGAATGCTTCCGGGCGGTTCGAGGAAACGCCTGGAGGCTGTCATGCCCACTGTCGACGAGATTGCGCGCGAGATCGTGGCCCGCGAGGGCGGCTACGTGAACGACCCGGATGACCCGGGGGGCGCGACGAATTTCGGGGTGACGATCGGCACGCTTCGGCGGCTGGGGGTGGACCTCGACGGCGACGGGCGTACCACGCTGCGCGACGTGAAGCGGCTGACGGCCGAGCAGGCGCGGGGGATCTTCATCGAGCATTACTTCAAGCGGCCGCGGATCGCGGAGCTGCCGGTGGTGCTGCATGCCAGCGTGTTCGACATGCATGTCAACGCAGGCAGCAACGCAGTGAAGATCCTCCAGCGCCTGCTCGTCGAGATGGGCCTCGAGTGCGCCGTCGATGGCGCGATCGGGCCGCAGACGATCGCCGCCGCGCGTGCGGCCCTAGCGCAGGCGCCCGATCACCTGGCCGATGCCTACGGGATCGCGCGGCGGAACTACTATTACGGGCTCGCCGATGCGCGCCCGTCGAGCCGCAAGTATGCCCGGCGGAGGGATGGCGGGAAGGGCGGGTGGATCACCCGCGCGGAGGAGTTCATCAGCCCGAAGTACCACCTGACGGAGGCCGAACATCTTGCCCGGGTGGCGAAATGGGGCTGATGACGGGGCTGCTGACGGCGCTCTTCGGTGGCGGGCGCAACGGGATCGCCGAGACGGTGGAGGTGTTCCGCGAGAATGCCGAGGCCGCCTCGGCCCGCGCCGCCGCCTATCAGGGCGCGGCGCTGGAGCAGTTCGGGCGCGAGTTCATGGTGGAGCGGAAGGGCTGGTTCGACCGGTTCATGGACGGGCTGAACCGGCTGCCGCGCCCGGCACTGGCGCTGGGCACGATCTTTCTGATGGTGGCCTCGCTGGTGGACCCGATCTGGTTTGCCGCGCGGATGCAGGGGATCGCCCTGGTGCCGGAGCCGCTCTGGTGGCTGATGGGCGCCATCGTGAGCTTCTACTTCGGTGCGCGGCACCAGGTGAAGGGGCAGGACTTCCAGCGGTCGATCGCGGCCACGGTGGCGCTGGCGCCGCAGGTGCAGGCCAACATGGCGGCGCTGCGGGCGCTGGAGGCGGGGGCGGGTATCCCGGCGGAGGTGCCGGAGGACAACCCGGCGCTCGACGACTGGCGGGAGGCGCGCCGTGGTGCCTGAGGCGCTCTGGGTCAGCCTGCTCACCGAGCACGGGCCCTGGGTGCTGCTCGTCTTCTTCCTGCTCTTCAAGGACCACAAGAAGGACGAGACGACCCGCGCCGCACTGCACCGCAACACCGAGATCATCATCGAGCTGACCACGCTCATCCGCGAGCGGCTGCCGGGGCGCGAGAAATGAGCTGGCTGCACGGGTGGCTCCGGCGGCTTCTGCTGGGCCGGGAGATGCAGCGCGAGACCGACCGCAACCGCGCCGCCGCCGATGCGCTCGACGCGACGCTGAAGGAGATGCTGGGAAAATGACACGTGCGCTGGGGCTGCTGGCCCTGATCCTTCTGGCGCTTGCGCTGCTGGCGCGGCCCTTCGGCCTTGTCACCGCGCAGGACGTGGCGCGCGCCGCGCTGGCCGCGATGGCGGCGACGCTGTCGGGCACCTTCCTCTGGCTCTGGCGCGAGAAGGCGACGCCGCTGGCGCTGGCGATGACCTTCTCCTGGGCCGGGGCCTCGGCGCTGATGGGCTGGCGGGTGATGCAGGACGTGCTGGGCCAGCCGGCCTGGATGCTGGAAAACCCGCTGCTGCTGGGGGTTCTGGGCGTGTACCTGACCGGCACATTGCTGCATGTGGAAGCGATCCGCCGGGCCTTCGGGCTGGGGCAGGTGGCGCTCGTCTTCCTGCTGGGCGGGACGTTGGGCGCGGCGGTGCTGGTGCTTTCGGTGGTGCGGTAGCGAGGCTCGGGGCTTCAACTCCCTGCGACGGGTGGGCGCAGGGAATTGGCGGCGGGCTGCGGATGGCCTAAAAGAGCTGTCATGATTGCAGAGCTTGGCCATTTCGCGCTGATCCTTGCCGCCGTGCTGGCGGTGGTTCAGGCCGTCGTTCCCCTCGTCGGGGCCCAGAAGCGCTGGGCGGGCTGGATGGCCATGGCCGAACCCGCGGCAGTGATGCAGTTCATGCTGGTGGGGCTCTCCTTCGCGGCGCTCACCTGGGCCTTCGTGACCTCGGACTTCTCGCTGCGGCTCGTCACGCTCAACTCGCACACGCTGAAACCGATGATCTACAAGATCAGCGGGGTCTGGGGAAACCACGAGGGCTCGATGCTGCTCTGGGTGCTGATCCTCTCGGGCTTCGGCGCCGCGGCCGCGCTCTTCGGCGGCAACCTCAGCGACACGTTCCGGGCACGGGTGCTGGCGGTGCAGGCGACGGTGGGCGTGGCCTTCTATGCCTTCATCCTCTTCACCTCGAACCCCTTCCTGCGGCTCGCCAATCCGCCGCTCGACGGGCAGGACCTGAACCCGCTGCTGCAGGATCCGGGCCTCGCCTTCCATCCGCCGTTTCTCTACCTCGGCTACGTCGGCCTCTCGATGGCCTTCTCCTTTGCCGTAGCCGCGCTGATCGAGGGCAAGGTGGACGCCGCCTGGGCGCGCTGGGTGCGGCCCTGGACGCTGGCGGCCTGGGTCTTTCTGACCATCGGCATCGCGCTGGGCTCGTGGTGGGCCTACTACGAGCTGGGCTGGGGCGGGTTCTGGTTCTGGGATCCGGTGGAGAATGCCTCGTTCATGCCCTGGCTCTTTGCCGCGGCGCTCCTGCATTCTGCCATCGTGGTGGAGAAGCGGGAGGCGCTGAAGGCCTGGACGATCCTGCTGGCGATCACCGCCTTCGGATTTTCGCTGATCGGCACGTTTATCGTGCGCTCGGGGGTGATCACCAGCGTCCATGCCTTCGCCAACGACCCGGAGCGGGGGGTGTTCATCCTTGCCATCCTCGGCGTCTTCGTGGGCGGGGCCTTCCTGCTCTTCGCGGTCCGGGCGGGGGCGATGGAGGCCAAGGGGCTGTTCTCGACCGTCAGCCGGGAATCGGCGCTGGTGATGAACAACGTGCTCCTCTCGGTAGCCTCGCTCTTGGTGTTCGTGGGCACCGTTTGGCCGCTCATCGCGGAGCTGGCGCTGGGCAAGAAGCTGAGCGTGCAGGCGCCGTTCTTCGACACCGCCTTCACTCCCTTCATGGTGGCGCTGGCGGTGATCCTGCCGGTTGGCGCGATGCTGCCCTGGAAGCGGGCGAAGTTGGGCCGGACACTGCGCGCCGTCGCCCCGGCGGCGGTGCTGGCTCTGGCGGTGCTGGGCCTCGTCTGGGCGGTGCAGAGTGGGCGGAGCCTGCTGGCGCCGGTGGGCTTCGGCCTCGCTGTCTGGATCATCGTGGGGGGCATCATCGACCTGATGAGCCGCACGGGGCGCGGGAGCCTCGGCAGCCGGATTGGCCGCCTGGGGCGGCTGCCGCGGGCGGACTGGGGCAAGTTCGTGGCCCATGGGGGCCTCGGCATCACCATCCTCGGTGTGGCGGCGATCACCGCGTGGCAGCAGGAAGACATTCGCGTGGTGCAGGTGAACGAGCCCTTCGAGGTGGCGGGCATCACCCTGGAGCTGAAGGGCGTGGAGCGGGTGCAGGGGCCGAACTACCTTTCGACGATGGCCGAGGTCGCGGTGTCGCGCGACGGTGGCGCGGTGACGCTGCTCCATCCCGAAAAGCGGGTCTATCCGGTGCAGGCAATGCCCACCACGGAGGCGGCCATTCTCAACGGGTTACTTGGCGACATCTACGTGGTGATCGGAGACGAACAGACGGCGGGCGGCTGGGCCTTGCGCACCTACATCAAGCCCTTCGCCAACTGGATCTGGGGCGGGTGCATCCTGATGGCGCTGGGCGGCTTCCTGTCGCTCTCCGACCGGCGGTTCCGGCTGGCGGCGGGGGCGCGGCGCGCGGGGCCCCAGGGGGTGCCTGCAGAATGAGGCGCGCGGCCTGGATCATCGCTGCGGTCTTTGCGCTTGTGCTTCCGGCCTTCGCGCTGGACCCTTCGGAGATGCTCGACGACCCGGCGCTCGAAGCGCGGGCGCGGGCGCTGGACCACGAGTTGCGCTGCGTGAAGTGCCAGGCCGAATCCATCGCCTCCTCAAATGCCGACTGGGCCAAGGATGCCCGCAGGCAGGTGCGGGAGATGATCGCGGCGGGGGCGACGGATGCGGAGGTGAAGGCGAAGTTCCTCGAGAATTATGGAGATTTCGTGCTGATGAACCCGCCGGCCCGCGGGTGGAACCTGATCGTCTGGCTCGCGGGGCCGGCGCTTCTGCTGGCCGGGCTTGGCGTGGCTGTCGCCGCCCAGCGGCAGCGCAATGCGCGGCGCGGGCCTGATGACCTGGCGCCCGAGGAAGAAGCGCGGCTGAGGGAGCTTCTCGCCGAGGAGAAGTGACGTGCGGTTTGGGCTTTTCTGAACCGACAAGTTCACTATCTTGTCCCTGACCAATTCAGGGAGCCCGAAGATGATTTACGAAGCGATCCGCTACTCGGTGCGCGACCACGTGGCGGTGATCACGCTCAACAATCCCAAGAAGATGAACTGCCTCGACACCCAGATGCGGGCGGAGATCCTGCATGCGGTGAAGGCGGCCGAGGCGGAGGCACGGGTGGTGGTCCTGACCGGCGCGGGCCCGGCCTTCTGCTCGGGGCAGGACCTGGGCGAGGGCGCCTCGATCAGCGATGCCGACATGGAGCGCACGCTGATCGACGAATACGAGCCGATGCTGAAGGCGATCTACGAGTGCCGGGTGCCGACCATCGCGGCGGTGAACGGACATGCCGCGGGCGCGGGGGCCAACCTGGCGCTGGCCGCCGATGTGGTGATCGCCGCCGAGAGCGCGGTGTTCCTCCAGGCCTTCGCGCGGATCGGGCTCATCCCCGACGCGGGCGGCACCTGGTGGCTGCCGCGGCAAGTGGGCATGGCCAAGGCGATGGGTGCGGCACTCTTTGCCGAGCCGGTGAGCGCGGCAGAGGCGGCGGAGTGGGGGATGATCTGGGAGGCGGTGCCAGACGCGGGCTTTGCCGACCACTGGTGGAACCGGGCGCGGCATCTGGCGAACGGGCCGACGCTGGCCTACCGGCGGATCAAGCGGGCGCTCCGGGCGAGCTTCGAGAACACGCTCGACGAGCAGCTGGCGCTGGAGGCTAAGTTCCAGGGCGACTGCGGCAAGAGCCGGGATTTCCGCGAAGGGGTGATCGCGTTTCTGGAGAAGCGCCCTGCGAACTACGAGGGGCGGTAG
>CAYVQK010000042.1:0-21962 GCA_964454145.1 uncultured Oceanicola sp.
GCATCCACCTTGTGCCGGTGATGGCTCTCGACGATCTCGATGTCGAAATCCTCGTCGAGCGCCTTTGCCACCTGCCGCACCAGCACCGTCAGCAGGTTCACGCCGAGTGACATGTTCCCCGCCCGCACCACCACCGCATGGCGCGCGGCGAGGTCGATCTTCTCGATATCCGCCTCCGTCAGCCCGGTGGTGCCGATCACATGCACCGCCCGCGCCTGCGCCGCCAGCGCGGCCATCTCCACCGTCGCGGCCGGCGCGGTGAAGTCGATCACCGCCTGCGCCTTCGCCATGGCCTCCAGCGCATCATCCGTCACCGTCACGCCCAGCGCCGCGCCTCCCATGGCCTCGCCCACATCGCGGCCAATCCACTCGTGCCCCGGCCGCTCCAGCGCACCCGCGAGCCGCATCACCGGGCTCTCCTGCACAGACTGCACCAGCATCCGCCCCATCCGGCCGGAAGCCCCCATCACCACGATCCCGGGCACGTCCATCATCTCTCTCGGTCCTTCTCACGTTCGGCCCGGTTTAGCTGACGCCGCGACGCGGCGCAAAGCCCCGCTTGCGTGAAGCCCCCCCGCGCCCTATGTCCGGCCCATGGCGAAGAACAAGTTCCACGAAGCATCCGGCCCCTCGCAGCGTCAGCTCCGCGTGGGCGAATCCATCCGGCGGGCCCTGGCCCAGGTGCTCCAGCGTGGCGAGGTGCACGACGACGAGCTCACCCGCATGTCGATCACCGTCTCCGAGGTGCGCTGCTCGCCCGATCTGAAGGTGGCCACCGCCTTCGTCATGCCGCTCGGCGGCTTCCACGCCGAGGAGGCGCTCGACGCGCTCCGCCGCAACCGGTCCGAGCTGCGCCGCGCGGTGAACAAGGCGCTCGCGCTCAAGTTCTCCCCCGAGCTGCGCTTCCAGCTCGACGAAACCTTCGACCGGATGGACGACACCCGCCGGATGTTCTCGGAAGAGCGCGTGCGGCGCGACATCGAGGCCGCTGAAGATGACGATGACGCCGAGGATTAAGCGCCTGCTGGCGCCGCTCCTGGCGCTGCTCACCGCCGCCCCGCTCACCGCCGCCCCCGCCTGCCGCGACATCGCCCACGAGGGCCGCGCCTATACGCTCTGCACCCTCGATGCGGCGCAGGATGACATCCGCCTGTTCCACCACAACGGGGGCCGCGTCATCGGCAGCTTCGCCCGGCTGGAAGACATCCTCGAAGCCCAGGGCCTCGAGCTGACCTTCGCGATGAACGCGGGCATGTACCACGACGACCGCAGCCCGGTCGGCCTCTACGTCGAGAAGGGCCGCGAGACCTCGGGCCTCGTCGCAAACCCCGGGCCCGGCAACTTCGGCCTCCTGCCCAACGGCGTCTTCTGCCTGATGCAGGGCCGCGCCGCGGTGGTGGAAACCCTGGCCTTCCGCAAGAACCCGCCCGCCTGCCGCTTCGCCTCGCAATCCGGGCCCATGCTGGTCATCGGCGGCAAGCTGCACCCGCGCTTCCTGCGTGACAGCACCTCCCGCCATTTCCGCAACGGCGTGGGGGTGGAGGCCGATGGCCGCACGGTGCACTTCGTCATCTCCGACGAGCCGGTGACCTTCTGGGAGTTCGGCACGCTCTTCCGCGATGCGCTGGGCACGCCCAACGCCCTCTACTTCGACGGCTCCGTCTCGCGCCTCTTCGCCCCCTCCGTCGGCCGCCACGATACCGGCTTCCCCCTCGGCCCGCTTGTCGGAGCAGTGAAGCCCCGGTAGGCCGGGCTTCAGCCCGGCCCCTGTCGCACCTGTCCCGACGCAACTGCCCGAAATCCCCCTCGCAGAATCGCCCACCCCCATGCTACCCCTAGTGGCATGAACGCCCCGCAGCCCAAGATAAGCCCCGATCTGCCCCAGATCCGCCAACTCGACGAAACGGTGATCAACCGCATCGCCGCCGGCGAGGTCGTGGAGCGCCCGGCCTCCGCCGTGAAGGAGCTGATCGAGAACGCGATCGACGCGGGCGCCACCCGGATCGACGTCACCATCTCCCACGGCGGCAAGACGCTGATCCGCGTCACCGACGACGGCTGCGGCATCACGGGCCCCGACCTGCCGCTGGCCCTCTCGCGCCACGCCACCTCCAAGATCGACGGCTCCGACCTGCTCGACATCCGCTCCTTCGGCTTCCGCGGCGAGGCGCTGCCCTCGCTCGGAGCCGTGGGCCGGCTGACCATCACCTCCCGCCCCGCGGGCAGCGACGCGCACAGCATCACCTGCACCGGCGGCGCCCTCGGCCCGGTGAAACCGGCAGCGCTCACCTCCGGCACCCAGGTCGAGCTGCGCGATCTCTTCTACGCCACGCCCGCGCGCCTGAAGTTCCTCCGCTCCGACCGGGCCGAGACCCAGGCCATCTCCGAAGTGGTCAAGCGCCTCGCCATGGCCGAGCCCTTCACCAGCTTCACCCTGCGCGACGAAACCGGCGGCGAGCCCCGCGTCACCTTCCGCGCCGACGCCCAGTCGGGCGACCTCTTCGACGCGCTCTCAGGCCGCCTCGCCACGGTGCTCGGTCGCGACTTCGCCGAAAACGCGATTCCGCTCGACGCCGAGCGCGAGGGCCTCCACCTCACCGGCTACGCGGCGCTGCCTACCTATTCCCGTGGCTCCTCGGTGGCGCAGTTCCTCTTCGTCAACGGCCGCCCCGTCCGCGACAAGCTGCTGATCGGCGCCCTGCGCGGCGCCTATGCCGATTACCTGAGCCGCGATCGTCACCCTGCCGCCGTGCTCTTTCTCGACGTCGACCCCCAGCGCGTCGACGTCAACGTCCACCCCGCCAAGTCCGAGGTCCGTTTCCGCGAGCCCGGCCTCGCCCGGGGCCTCATCGTCTCCGGCATCCGCCACGCCCTGGCCGAGGCCGGCCACCGCGCCTCCACCACCGTCGCCGGCGAGGTGCTGGGCGCCTTCACGCCCGAACGGGCGGAACAGCCGCGCGTCTACCAGATGGACCGTCCCGCATACGAGCGCGCCCAGACCTACCGCCTGCCCGAGCCCGTCATCGAGCACATGGGCTTCGCCGAGGCGCCCACGGGCCGGGTCGAGGAGACCCCGCAGGGCGTGGAAGACACCCTCACCCACCACCCGCTCGGCGCTGCTCGCGGGCAGGTGCACGAGAACTACATCATCGCCCAGACCGAGACCGGCATGGTCATCGTCGACCAGCACGCCGCCCACGAGCGCCTCGTCTACGAAAAGCTGAAGCGCCAGATGGCCGCCAACGGCGTCGCTGCCCAGGCCCTGCTGATCCCCGAGATCGTGGAGCTCTCGCCCGACGATGCCGCCACCCTGCTCGCCCACGCCGAGACCTTCGCCCGCATGGGCCTTACGCTCGAGCCCTTCGGCCCCGGCACCATAGCGGTGCGCGAAACCCCCGCCATCCTCGGAGAGATCAACGCCGAGGCCATGCTGCGCGACATTCTCGACGAGCTCGACGACATGGGCGAAAGCCAGCTCGTCGAGGCCCGGCTCGAGGCCATCCTTTCCCGCGTCGCCTGCCACGGCTCCATTCGCTCCGGCCGCCGTATGCGCGCCGAAGAGATGAACGCCCTCCTGCGCGAGATGGAGGCCACGCCCCACTCCGGCCAGTGCAACCACGGCCGCCCCACCTACGTCGAGCTGAAGCTGCACGACATCGAGCGGCTGTTCGGCCGCCGATGATCAAGCTCGGCGATCAGACCTACGAATTCTCCGACCCCCGCGTGCTCGCGGCGCTGGGCGGCGCGCTGCTTGTCGTCCTGCTCCTCTGGCTCCTCGTCACCGCCACCCGCCGCGCCGGGCGCGCCGCCGATGCCGCCGCGCAGATCTCCGAGGTCACCCGCCTCGTCGGCTCGCTGGCAGAAGGCCAGCACAGGCTCGACGGGCGCATCTCCTCGGTCTCCGAAAGCCAGCAGAGCGGCCAGGCCCAGATCGTCGCCGCCATGGAGGCCCGGCTGGCCGAGGTACAGGCCCAGGTCGCCGACCGGCTGCACCAGACGGCGCTCCATTCCGCCCGCACCCTCAACGACATGCAGGAGAAGGTGACCGAAACCCTCTCCGGCTCCTCCAAGGCCACCGCCACCTCGCTCACACAGCTCACCGAGCGCCTCGCCCAGATCGACAAGGCCCAAGCCAATATCGAGAAGCTCTCGGGCGACGTGCTCGGCCTTCAGGACATCCTGAGCAACAAGCAGACCCGCGGCGCCTTCGGGGAGATCCAGCTCAACGACATCGTCTCAAAGGCCCTCCCGCGCGACAGCTACACGCTGCAGGCGACCCTCTCCAACAGCCGCCGGGCCGACTGCCTGATCCACCTGCCCAACCCGCCGGGCCCGATCGTGATCGACGCCAAGTTTCCGCTCGAGGCCTACGAGCAGCTCCGCGCCGCCTCCACCGACGCCGAGAAGACCCAGGCGGCCAGGGCGCTGCGCACGGCGGTGAAGGCCCACATCTCCGCCATCTCCGAGCGTTACATCATCGAGGGCGAAACCGCCGATGGCGCGCTCATGTTCCTGCCCTCCGAGGCGGTCTACGCCGAGCTGCACGCCAACTTCGCCGAGGTGGTGCGCGAGGGCTTCGCCGCGCGCGTCTGGATCGTCTCGCCCACCACCTGCATGGCCACGCTCAACACCATGCGCGCGGTGCTGAAGGACGCCCGGATGCGCGAGCAGGCCGGGGCGATCCGCAAGGAGCTGGCCCTGCTGCACGCCGACGTCGACCGTCTCGGCACCCGCGTCGGCAACCTCGACCGTCACTTCGGCCAGGCCGCCAAGGACATCGAGGACATCAAGATCTCCGCCGACAAGGCCGGCAAGCGCGCGCTCCGCCTCGACCGTTTCGACTTCGAGGAGATCGCGCCCGACGACGAAAGCCGCGTCGTCCCCCTCACCGGCCCCACGCGCTGAATCCTGCCCAAATCCCGGGCACTGGCGTGAATTTGAACGTCATGCCGCCGCCCGTTTGAACCCTCCGGACACCGGGCGCGTTATACTTCCGACGGGTCGGCGCAGAATCAACGCTGCGCCGGGCCCGTCATTTTTGCGGCACGGCGTTTCAGCGGAGGAGAAGATTTCATGATCGAATGGCAGGGCAAGAAGTACTGGATCATCGGCGCGGGCTCCGCGCTGGGGCGTGCGATCGCCGATCAGCTCTCCCGCGTGGGCACCGAACTGGTGCTGACCAGCGCCGAGCCCAAGGCCATGGAACGCCTCGCCGAGATGCTTCCCGGCAAGGCCTCCGCGCTCGAGGCCGACGTGTCGGACGCCGAGGCGATGAAGGCCGCCGCGGCCAGTGTCGGCGCGGTGGACGGCGTCATCTACCTGCCCGACGCCGCGGGGCGCCACGGCGCGAAGGACTGGAACACCGCCGCCATCAAGCAGGTGATCGACCGCAACCTCGACGGCGCGCTCAACACCGTGGGCGCGGTGCTGCCCGGCATGGTGAAGGCCGACAAGGGCCACCTGCTGCTCGTCGCCGGCCTCTCCGCCTACCGCGGCCTGCCCGGCGAGATCGGCTACGGCACCTCCATGGCCGCCGTGATGCACCTCGCCGAAGAGCTCTACGCCGAACTGCGCAGCACCGGGGTCAACGTGCAGCTCGCCTGCCCCGGCCACGTGATCGAGCCCGAGGCCCTGGCCGAGGGCGACACGCCCGCCGCCCTGCCACCCTCCGTCATGACCTCCGAGGCCGCCGCCCGCGAGCTCTTCGAGCACATGAACGACGACGTCTTCCAGAAGAGCTTCCCCACCATGCGCGGCTGGGTCGTGCGGCTGTCGCAGCTCATGCCCAACTGGCTCTACTACCGGCTCTTCCGCTCGCAGCTCTGACAGCGCCGGAATGTCTGGCAAGACCGGCGGAGCGATGGCAAACTCCGCTGAGGAGGTGCTTTCATGCTCGACATATCCATGCACAAGATCGTCCGCGTCATCGCGCTTGCGCGCGAATACGGCTCCGACGGCGTGTCGACCCGCAACTACATCGCCGAGCTGAACGAGGACGAGCAGTCGAGCCTCGTGGCGCTGATGTGGGTCGGGCGCGGCAGCTTCGAGCCCGAGGACATCGAGGAAGCCCAGCGCATGGCCATGGCCGAGAAGACCTCGCCCACCGAAACCTACCTCGGCGGCGAGCCGCAACTGGCCGACATGCTGGAAGACGGGCTCGACGCGCTCGACATCAACGTGGCCGACGCCGAGGATCACCTGCGCGAGCGCCCCTGAGGCGCCGGGCCGTCACGCCTTCTGTGGCCGCTCTCCCACCGGCCCGCCCGCGGCCTTCCAGCCCGAGAACCCGTCGCTGACGTGGCACACGTTCTCCAGCCCCATCTCCTGCGCCACCTTTGCCGACAGCGCCGAGCGCCAGCCCGAGGCACAGTAGAACACGAAGCGGTCGCCGCTCTGGAACTGCGGCTTGGCATAGGGGCTCGCCGGGTCGATCCAGAACTCCAGCATCCCGCGCGGGCAGTGGAACGCGCCGGGGATCATCCCCTCCCGGTCCAGCTCGCGCGGATCGCGCAGGTCCACGAAGGTCACGCCGTCCTGCCCGTGCAGCGCCTTCAGTTCCTCCGCCGGGGCGTGATCCACCACCGCATTGGCCTCCGCCACCATTTCCTTCACCGGTTTCATCGCGCCGCCTCCTTCGTCCGCCTTGACTTCATGCTCACAGCGGAACACCTAGCCTTGTCAGGAGGATATGCCATGGCGCCCCGCAAGGAAAAGAAACCCCAGTCGGTCTACACCCTGCTGGTGGAGGTGGGCCGCAAGCCCGGTGACGGCCTGCCCGACGGGGCGAAGGGCGCGGCGCTGATGTGCTATGCCGCCGGTGTCGACGAGGCCGAGGCGGTGCGCGAGACGGTGGCGATCCTCAAGCAGGCCGACATGGCGCCGCTCGATGTCACCGGCTACGGCACGCTCGAGGAGCGCGAGGAGCAGGGCCACGAGATCGACGAGGAGGAGCGCGAGCTGATGGCCCGCGCAGCCGCCGAGAACGCCGTGATCGTCGCCCAGATGACCCCCTTCTTCGACGAGGTCACCCACCCCGGCGGCGAAGCCTGATGGCCGACCGCCTGCTCCAGATCATCGGCGAGACCGGGCAGATCGACACCGTGGTGGACTGCCTCAAGGAGCTGCCCCCCGATCACTGGTGGCGCCTGCCCTACGACAAGGACGAAGGCCGCCAGATGCTCTGCGTCGCGCTGTTCAAGGGCGATGCGCAGGAGGTGATGGACGCGATCAGCGATGCGCTGGAAGGGCAGGAGGGCTGGCGCCTGTTCTCGCTGCCCACCGAGGCCAGCCTGCCCGAACTCCACGACGAGAAAGAGGAAGACCGCCGCGCCGAGAAGGAAACGGTGAGCGCCCGCGAGGAGATCTACCGCGAGGTCCGCCAGGGCACCGCGCTGACGCTCGATTACCTGGTGATGACCGCGCTCGC
The DNA here is from genome assembly GCA_964454145.1 of uncultured Oceanicola sp. GTDB lineage: Bacteria > Pseudomonadota > Alphaproteobacteria > Rhodobacterales > Rhodobacteraceae > Vannielia. Next base: position 7,427 of record CAYVQK010000042.1, read on the forward strand.
CGCCCTCGTGGCGGCGATCGGGCTGAGCCAGGGCCAGGTGGCCGTGGTGATCGGCGCCATGGTGATCGCCCCGCTCCTGGGGCCCATCATGGCCTTCGCCTTCGGCACCGCGCTGGGCAACTTCAACCTCCTCGGCCTCGCGGCCAGGGCGCTCGGCGCCGGGCTGGTGGTGGCCACGGTGGTGGGCGTGGCGCTGGGCATGATCCTGCCCGGCTCCTATCCCGACACCTCGATGATGGATTTCTCCGGCGCGCTCTCGCTGCAGACGGTCGCGCTGCCGCTCGCCGGTGGCGCAGTGGCCGCGCTGATGCTGGCCGGGGGGCAGACGACCGGCCTCGTCGGCGTCATGGTCGCCGCCGCCCTGCTGCCACCGCTCGCCGCCTTCGGGCTTTTCGTCGGCATCGGCGAAATCGGCAACGCGCTGCGGGCGCTGGCCACCGTGATCACCAACATCGTCGCCATCAACCTCGCCGCGCAGGTGGTGTTTCTCCTCAAGGGCATACGCCCGCGCCGCTGGGAAAGCTCCGATCACCGCACCTCGGTGCGGCTGGCGCTGGCGGTCTCCGGCGGGCTCGTGCTGCTGATGGCCGGGGCGCTCTGGGCCGCCGGGCACGGCTACGTTCCGGGGTTGCAGGCGGGGCAATAATCCCTCCCGTTCCGGAGGATTGCGGCGCGATACCCAGCCATTACCCCAAGCGCGCCCCAATTTTGCCCCGCTTTCCCGTGCAGATGGTACGGGAGTAGGCAAGGGCCGGGTCCACCCATGAAAGAGTCGATCACCGCCATCAAGTGGGTGCTGCAGGGGCTGATGATCCTCGGCATCGCGGCGGGCGGCTGGCTCGGCTTCAAGTTCATGTCCGAACCCGGCTACCTCGCCAGGCTGGCGCTCGGGATCGAGCCCGCCGGTGAGATCGACGATGCCACCCGCTGGGAGCAGCCCGGCGGCGAGGCGCCCGACGGTCGCGTGGTCACCTCGCGCCTGCCGCAGGCCAGCGGCGTGCCCTCGTCGCGCGCGCCCGACAGCCAGCGCCGCCTGGACACGGGTTCGAGCAGCGGCGCCACGACGAACGCGGGCAGCTATGCGCCCCGCAGCACGGCGACCGACGGGCTCCGCACGGTGAGCCGCAAGAAGACGGATGCCGCCCCGGCCTATGCACCGCCGGTCGCGGAAAGAAAGGTGATCCGGGTCGGCGACTGAGCCGACGGACGCCGGACGAGAGAGCAAGGCAGAGGCCGGGCATGGTGCCCGGTCGCATCGAAGGACGTGGTGGCGGGCCCTGGGCCCGCGTGAACGGAAAGGCAGGCACAGAATGGGAAAGATCCGGATCATCCTGATCGTGGCCGTCCTCGCCATCATGGGCGGCATCGGTTACACGCAATACGCGACGCTCGGCGCCGCCAGCACCGCCATGGACACGGCGGGCGATGATTATGCGGCGCTCGACGAGTACGAACCCGAGGAGAAGGTCTCCACCGCGAGCAGCGGCTACAAGGCCGGCAACCTCATCAAGTCCACCAAGACCTCCAGCCGTGTCGGCGGCGACAAGACGATCACCATCCAGCGCAAGTCGCCCAGTCTCTGGACCCGCATCCGCATGTGGTTCGGCTACCAGCCCGAAGACCCCTATCGCCGCGACATGGCCCGCCTCAAGGCCGAGCGCGAGGCCGAGGCCCGGCACAACACGGGCGTCAACAACGTGACCGGTCGCAAGGAAAGCACCGCCAGCGTGTCGTCGGCGCCCTCCGGCGCCAGCCGCAAGGCCGCACCGAACAAGACGGTGGCCAGCGCGCTCGGCAACTGAACCCGCCGCGCAGCGTCGCATCCCGGCAGGGCGCTCCGCGGAGCGCCCCCTCGCCGTCAGGGCCTGTCGGCGAGGGCCCAGGTCACCACGATGTTCGACGAGCGCCAGAGCGGCCCCGGATCGGTGAAGGCGCCTGTCTCCGCGCCCCCCAGGCGTCGGTAGAACCGCCGCGCCGCCTCGTTCTCCCGCACCACGGCAAGGACCACCCGATGACATCCCTGCGCGCTCAGCTGCGCCATGGCCGCCTCCGTCAGCCGTCGTCCCAGGCCCTGGCCGCGTGCCGCCGCCCGCACGTAGAGATGCCTGATCTCCGCCCCGTCGCCCAACTCCGGCGCCCGGGCCGGCGCGAAGGCGATCACTCCCAGCAGGCGCCCCTCGGCCTCGGCCACGATCGCACCGGTGAGCGGATCCTCTGCGCAGAGCGTCTCGCGCCAGGAGGGCAGGCGCCGCGCCTCGTCGAGCTGCGCGATCGCCTCGGGCGGGGCCAGCGCGGCGTAGGTCTCGCGCCAGACCTCGACATGCAGCGCCGCGAGCCCCGGCGCATCCTCCGCGCGCCCGGCCCGCAGGCGCGCGGCACCGCTCACGCCGCGCGCAGCGCCGCGGACGCCCAGAGCCGCGCCTCGTAGCCCGAGAGCATCCGCCGGGCGGCCGGTCCGTAGCCTTCGCCGGTCTGCGGATCGAGCTCGGGGAAGATCGTGCAGATCTCCTCGACGATCTCCGCTTCGAAACTGTGCTGCATCTGCCCTCCCGGCAGGAAGCTCTCGGTCGCCAGCCCCTCCGAGAAGACAACCTGGTGCCGGTCGAAGAGCAGGTGCACGTATTCCACCTCGCCCCCCTCCAGCCGGGTCACCGAGCCGCCGTTCACCAGCTCCTTCGCCGCCACCAGGACCTCGCCGTCGCCGAAGAGCAGCTCGGCCAGCGGATCGCGGATCATCAGCCGATGCAGCGGCGAGATCGTCAGCGCCCGGTGCGGCCCGAAGGTGCCGCCACGAATGCGGATCGGCGCGAGGCCGCCCTCGGCGGGCACCACCCGCCGCCCGATCCAGCGCAGCGGCTGCGGGCCGTCGTCATGGGTCAGCACCAGGTCGCCCGGGCGCAGGTTCTCCACCGGCACCTCGCCGCCCGGAACGGCGATCATGGTGCCCGCCACGAAGCAGGGCACCTGGTCCAGCTTCACGAAGCCGGTGTCGGTGTGCCCCTGGCCGTCGGAGATCTTGTAGGTGAAGGTCACCTCCTCCTCATCCCCGTCGCTGTCCACGGTGATGGTGCCATCGGCGTTCAGCGTCACCGTCTGGCCCGTCGCCAGCGTCACGCTGTCCCCGGCGCCCACCGCCACCCCGTTGATGTGGGTGATCGTCATCGTGGCGCCGCTGCTGCTCAGGTCGTTGCCGAGAAGGTCGAAGTCCTTGGTGTAGTTCGTCCCCATCTCCAGCTCGTCGGTGATCGCCACCAGGTCGGTCTGGATCGAGTCGCCCGCGATCAGCAGGTTCGAATCGTAGGAGCTGTCGGAGGTATCGGCGATGCCGATGCGGATGGAGTTCACCACGCCCGCGTTCACCGGCATGGTCAGCGTCATCGTCACCGTGAAGCCATCCATCTCGGTATTGTACTGGTCGCTGGTGTTGTCGACGTAGAGGTTGATGTTCTCGTTGTGGTTGACGTTGGTCACCGAGGTGTTGCCGTTGCCCACCTCCAGTGGCACGTAGGCGCCATTCACCCAGACGCCGACGATGTCGTTGTAGATCGAGTCGGCATATTCCGGGTACTCGTCCGACGAGAAGACGAACTGGATCGTCATCACGTCGCCCTCGGGGATGAAGTTCACATCGAGGTAGCTGGCGTCGTAGGTGGAGTTGCCGGCGGCGTTGTTGAAGCCGGAGTTGCCGTTCTGCCCGCCGGTGTTGGTGGTGGTGTTGCTGCTCTGGTTGGACTGGCCCCAGGAATTGGTGAAGTCGCTCGCCCGCCCGGTCGAGAGGATAACCCCGGAATCGCCGGGCACCACGCCCGGAGAGGTGCTGTCACCCCCGCTGTAGATCCCCGAGGAGTAGCTCGAGCCCGAGTAGCTCGCCGAAACGACCTGCACGCTGTCCCCGAAGATCGCGTTGGCCATCGCCGTGGCGCTGGCGTTGGTGTTGATCGAAAGCTCGGATGCGGCAACCATGCTCTGTCCTCGGCAGACCTTCGGCATGGCAAGCGGACCCGTCCGGGGGCCGGTTCCTCGGGTGTGGCGCGGGGCGGGGTTGTCCCGTCTCTCCGGCCTCTGCTCGTCGCCCTGCCTCGGGTCGATGTCTTTGTTTTTCCGAAAACTGTCATCATTTCGGCACCTTGTCAGCACATTTGCCACCCGGCGCCGCGGGCTGTGGGCGCGCAGCAACAGCCGCGGCAGGCTGGCACGCCCGGCGCGAAGGCGGTATCCCGGGGGCAAAAGGAGTGCCCGCCATGACGACCGATCCCGTAGAGCTCACCCGCGCCCTCGTGCAATGCCCCTCCGTGACTCCCGAGGAGGGCGGCGCGCTGGTGCTGCTCGAAGAGCGCCTCTCGGCCGCGGGCTTCACCTGCACCCGCGTCGACCGCGGCGGCATCTCCAACCTCTTCGCCCGCTGGGGCCGCAACGGCAACGGCAAGACCTTCGGCTTCAACGGCCACACCGACGTGGTGCCCGTGGGCGACGAGGCCGCCTGGACCCACCCGCCCTTCGGCGCCGAGGAGGAAGACGGCTGGCTCTACGGACGGGGCGCGACCGACATGAAATCGGGCGTCGCCGCCTTCGCTGCCGCCGCCATCGACTTCGTGCAGCAGACCCCGCCCGACGGCTCCGTGGTTCTGGCGATCACCGGCGACGAGGAGGCCGATGCCGTCGACGGCACCACCGCCTTGCTCGACTGGATGGCCGAGACCGGCGAGCGGATGGACATCTGCATCGTCGGCGAGCCCACCTCGCTGGAACAGATGGGCGACATGATGAAGATCGGCCGCCGCGGCTCGATGAACGCCCATTACGTGCTGCGCGGCAAGCAGGGCCACTCCGCCTATCCGCACCGCGCCGTGAACCCCGTCACCGCCATCGCCCGGCTCTGCGACCGCCTCGCCTCCCGCGAGCTCGACATGGGCACCGAGCACTTCGACGCCTCCACCCTGGCGCTCACCACCATCGACGTCGGCAACACCGCCTCCAACGTCATTCCCGCGCTGGCCCGCTGCACCGCCAACATCCGTTTCAACGACGAGCATACCGGCCAGAGCCTCACCGAGTGGCTGAAGGCCGAGGGTGACAGGGTCGCCGAGGAGTTCGGCGTCGACGTGGGCCTGACCGTCAAGATCAGCGGCGAAGCCTTCCTCACGCCTCCCGGCGAGCTGTCGGCGCTGGTCAGCTCCGCCGTGGAGGCCGTGACCGGCCGCACCCCCGAGCCCTCCACCACCGGCGGCACCTCCGACGCCCGCTTCGTGAAGAGCCACTGCCCCGTGGTCGAATTCGGCCTCGTCGGCCACCGGATGCACCAGGTCGACGAGCGGGTTCGGGTGGAGCAGATCGGCGAGCTCAAGGCGATCTACACCCGGATGCTGACCGATTACTTCGCCGCGGAGTGACACCCACAAACCCACAAATGTTGTTTTGTGGGTCGCGCTGCCCTACACTTCCCCCATGCCCCGACTGTCCATAGACATCACCGCCGAAGAGCACCGCAAACTGAAGGCCATCGCCGCGCTGCGGGGCCAGACGATCAAGGATTACGTGATGAGCCGCGCCCTGAGGGAAGAGACCGACGAGACCGCCGACTGGACCGACACGGAGAAGGCCGCGCTGGAGGAGTTGCGGGCGTTCCTGATACCTCGGGTCGAGGCTGCCCGGCGCGGGGAGACTTACGAAATTTCCATGGCTGAAATCATTCGTAACGCTAAGGCCAGTCGCGCGGGCTGATGGCTGATTGGCGGCTGAACGCCGATGCCGAGGCAGACCTGCGCGGCATCTTCAACTACAGCGCTGAGATTTGGGGTGACGCGCGAGCAGAAGCCTATCTCGGGAAGTTGGTAAGGCGCTTTGAGCGACTGAGGACACTTCCGTTCAAGACCGAGTACGATCTGATCGAGGGGTTGCGGTCGACCCGGGCAGAACACCATATCGTTTTCTGGCTTCTCGAACGCGACCGGACACCCGAAATCATTGCTGTCCTGCACGAGCGCATGGATCTCCTTAACCACCTCCGCCAACGCCTCGGACCCGCCCCCGAATGACCATCACCATCGCCCCCACCCAGGATCTCGACGCCTGCTTCGCCCTCCGCCGCGAGGTCTTCATGCGCGAGCAGGGCTTCTCCCGCGCCGAGGAGTTCGACGGCAAGGACGGCGCCGCCATCCACCTGCTGGCCACCGAGCGCGGCGAGCCGGTCGGCACCGCGCGGGTTTTCGTCGACGAGGGCCGCATCGGTCGCATCTGCGTCCTGCAACGCGCCCGTGGCACGGGCCTCGGGGCAAAGATCGTCCGCGCCGGCATGGACCTGCTGCGCGAGCGCGGCGCCACCCTCGCCGTGCTCGACGCCCAGACCCGCGCGATGGGCTTCTACGAGACCCTCGGCTTCACCGCCGAGGGCCCCGAGTTCGACGATGGCGGCGTGCCCCACCGCCGCATGACCTGCCCGCTCTAATTCCGCTGTTGCCTTCCCCCGCAGCCTGCTACCTCTTCCAACATGGCCGAGATCCCCACCAAGAAAGACATCCTCGACTGGATCGCCGCCCACCCGGAGGCGGCCTCCAAGCGCGACATCGCCAAGGCGTTCCACATCAAGGGTGCCGCCCGGATCGACCTCAAGCGGATGCTCCGCGAGCTCGAGGACGAGGGCCACCTCTCCAAGCGCAAGCGCTCCTACCGCGACCCCGAGAAGCTGCCGCCCGTGGGCGTGCTCACCGTCATCGGCCCCGACGCCGACGGCGACCTGATGGCCCGGCCGATGGAGTGGCAGGGCGACGGCCCGGAGCCCCGGGTGCTGATGATCCTGCGCAGCGCCGACGGCGCGCTGGGCGCGGGCGATCGCATCCTCGCCAAGCTGCGCGAGGTGAAGGGCGAGGATCACCACTACGAGGGCCGGCTGATCCGCAAGATCGGCACCAACCCCAAGCGCATCCTCGGCATCTACCGAAAGGGCGCCGAGGGCGGCCGCATCCTGCCCATCGACAAGGGCGCCGACCGCGAGTGGACCGTGGCGAAGGACGCCACGGCGGGTGCGAAGGATGGCGAACTGGTCGAGGCCGAGCAGGCCGGGCCCAAGGGCCGCCTCGGCCTGCCCAAGGCCCGCGTGGTCGAGCGCCTGGGCGACCCGACGAAGCCCAAGGCCGTCTCGCTCATCGCCATCCACCAGCACGGCATCCCCGACAGCTTCGACGATGCCGCCATCGCCGAGGCCGATGCGATGAAGCCCGCCGGGCTGAAGGGCCGCGAAGACCTCCGCGATGTGCCCCTCATCACCATCGACCCCTCCGACGCCCGCGACCGCGACGACGCCTGCCACGCCGAGCCCGACGACGACCCCCGCAACGAGGGCGGCCACGTCATCTGGGTCGCCATCGCCGACGTCGCCCATTACGTCACCCCCGGTTCCGCGCTCGACCGCGAGGCGCGCGAGCGCGGCAACTCCACCTACTTCCCCGACCGCGTCGTGCCGATGCTGCCCGACCGCCTCTCGGGCGATCTCTGCTCGCTGCACGAAGGCGTGCCGCGCGCCTGCGTCGCGGTGAAGATGCGCGTCGACAGCCACGGCGAGCTGCTCGACTGGCACTTCACCCGCGGCCTGATGCGCAGCCTCGCCTCGCTGAACTACGAAGAAGTCCAGCAGGGCATGGACGGCGCACCCAACGACAAGGTCGCGCCCCTTCTCGACGACGTCATCAAACCCCTCTACGCCGCCTACCACGCGCTGGTGAAGGCCCGGCACCGGCGCCAGCCGCTGGATCTCGACCTGCCCGAACGCCAGATCGTGCTGGCCGAGGATGGCACCGTGCTCTCCGTCCAGTTCAAGGACCGGCTCGACGCCCACCGGCTGATCGAGGAGTTCATGATCCTCGCCAACGTCTGCGCCGGCAAGGAACTGGTGAAGAAGGGCAAGCCGCTGCTCTTCCGCGTGCACGAGGAGCCCTCGCCCGAGAAGCTCGACGCCCTGCGCGAAACCGCCCAGGCCTCGGGCCTCACCCTCGCCAAGGGCCAGGTGCTGAAGACAGAGCACCTCAACCGCCTCCTCGCGCAGGCCGCCGGCACCGACCAGGCCGAGCTGATCAACCTCTCCACCCTGCGCTCGATGACCCAGGCCTACTACTCGCCCGAGCACATCGGCCACTTCGGCCTCGCGCTGGGCACCTACGCCCACTTCACCTCGCCCATCCGCCGCTACTCCGACCTCATCGTGCACCGCGCCCTGATCACCGCCCACGGCTGGGGCGATGACGGGCTGACCGAGCAGGATATCGAGGCGCTGGAACAGACGGCGGTGCACATCTCCGAAACCGAGCGCCGCTCGATGACCGCCGAGCGCGACACCACCGATCGCTACCTCGCCTCCTACCTCTCCGAGCGCGTCGGCAACGAGTTCTCCGGCCGCATCTCCGGCATCGCCCGCTTCGGCGCCTTCGTCCGGCTCGACGAGACCGGCGCCGACGGCCTCATCCCGATCCGCTCTCTGGGGCAGGAGTACTTCCACTTCGACCGCGACGCGCAGGAGCTGATGGGCGCCGACACCGGCCGCGTCATCGGCATCGGCCAGCGCGTGCTCGTCCGCCTCGCCGAGGCCGTGCCCGTCACCGGCGGCCTCCTGCTCGACCTGCTCGAGATCGAGGGCGACGCGGTGAAGCCCGGCGCCTCCGCCAAGCGCGGCCGCCCGACCCGCCGCAAGGAGGGCAAGGCCAAGGCAAAGGCCGCCAAGGGACGCAAGGTGGCGCGCCGCCGACGCGGCTGACAGATGCTTTGGATCGCCGCCCGAATCCGCTATGCTGCCGCCAACGATCTGGCAGCAGATGAAGCAGCAGGCGGGCAGAGACATGACGAAATTCCTGATCGGCGCCGTTCTGGCGCTTTCGGCGGGCGTGGCATCGGCCAGCCCCGCAGTGGTCGAAACCTCGGTGCGCCCTCTGGAACGCCCGGCCAACGGTGGCCTGCCCGTGGTTGAGGTCGCCAACCTCGCCTTCGAGCGCTGGATCGAGGACTTCAAGGCAAAGGCCCGGGCCGAGGGCATCGACGCCGCCCTGCTCGACCGTGCCTTCGACGGCGTGGTCTACAACACCGCCGTCATCCAGCGTGACCGCAACCAGAACGAATTCACCAAGACGATCTGGGACTATCTCGACACCGCCGCCTCCGATCTGCGCCGCGACAACGGCAAGGCCGCGCTCGCCCGCGAGGGCAAGACGCTGGCCGCGATCGAGGAGAGGTATGGCGTCCCCAAGGAGATCGTCACCGCGATCTGGGGCCTCGAGAGCGCCTATGGCACCTTCAAGGGCGATACCGACATCGTCGAGGCGCTGGCCACCCTTGGCTTCGACGGGCGGCGCGGCGCGTTCTTCGAGGCGCAGCTCATGGCCGCCTTCCAGATCCTCCAGGCGGGCGATACCGACCCGCGCGGCATGACGGGCAGCTGGGCCGGGGCCATGGGCCACACCCAGTTCATCCCCACCAGCTACCTCGATCACGCGGTCGATTTCACCGGCGACGGCAAGCGCGACATCTGGGGCGACGACCCTTCCGACGCGCTCGCCTCCACCGCCGCCTACCTCGCCGATGCAGGCTGGGTCACCGGCATGCCCTGGGGCATGGAGGTGGTGCTGCCCGAGGGCTTCGACTACGAGCAGGCCGGCGAGCACGTCGAGAAATTCGCCTCCGACTGGAACGCGCTCGGCGTCCGCGACATCGAGGGCAATGAACTGCCCGACCACGGCCTCGCCTCCATCCGCCTCCCCGGCGGGTCGAAGGGTGCGGCCTTCCTGACCTACGGCAACTTCATGGTGCTCGAGCGCTACAACACCGCCGATGCCTACGTCATCGCCGTCGGCCACCTCGCCGACCTGATCGCAGGCGGCAAGCGCATCCAGTCCGGCTGGCCCCGCGAAGACCGCGCCCTGACCCTGCCCGAACGCGAAGAGCTGCAAACCCGGCTCGAGGCCGCAGGCTTCGACCCCGGCGGGGTGGATGGCAAGATCGGCCCAAAGACCCTCGCCGCCGTCCGCGCCTACCAGAAGAGCATCGGCGTCACCCCCGACGGCTACGCCTCGCTCCATATCCTGCAAAAGCTGCGGTAGGGCAGGACTTGTCCCGCCGCGGCCCCGCGTAGGGTGGGCAATCCTGCCCACCACCCGAGGCCACCCCTCACGCCCCCAGCACCTCTACCGCCACCGCAGTCCCGTAGATCCCCATCATCAGCACGCTCTCGATCCCGATGCGCCCCGGCCCCTCGCGCTGCCGCAGGATCAGCCCGGCCATAAGCACCGCTGTCATCAGGAGGCCCGTCGCCAGCCAGTAGAGGTCGCTCATCCCCACCGCGTGGTAGAGCGAGCCGTCGCGGTAGGCCACGTCGGAGAACACCAGGAACAGCGTGTCGAAGGTGTTGCCGCCGATGATCCCGCCCACGGCCAGTTGCAGCGCCCCGCGCCGCACCGCCACCAGCGTCGTGACCAACTCGGGCAGCGAGGTCACCACCGCCGTCACGAGGCTGCCCACGAGGCTCGACGCCAGCCCGAACCGCGTCACGAATTCCTGCCCGCCCTGGCCGATCACCCAGCCGCAGAGGGCCATCGCCGCCGCCAGTGCCACGAAGGCCAGCACCGGCCCGCGGGCGCTCTCATGCGCGTCCTCTGCCTCCTCCGGATCGTCCGTCCGCGTGTCCCGCGTCTCCACCGGCTCCCACATCGGCTCTTCGCGCACGCTCGCCGCCAGCCGCACCCCCGCCGCATAGGCGATGAACAGCGCCACCGACACCGGGTGAATCCCGAAATAGGCCACATCCGGTCCCGCCATCGCCGCCACCGGCAGGCTGAGCAGGATCAGGAGCATCACGCATTGAAAGAGGTTCGCGGGCTCGGCGGCGGCGTGCTCCAGGTTCGCCCGCTTGTGCAGCGTGTCGGCAATGGCCAGAAACAGCGTCTGCGCCGCGATGCCCCCCACCGCGTTGGAAAAGGCGAAGGAGGCATCCCCCTGCGCCGCCACCGTCACGCTGACCACCACGCCCGAAAGCGAAGTGGCCCCGCCCAGCAGCACGCCCCCCACCAGCGCCTCGCCCATCGCCGTGCGGTCGGCGATCACGTCGGCCAGCGCCGTGGCCCGGATCGAGGCGGCCACGACCACGCCCCCCGCCACCGCGAAGGTGACGAGGAGCCATGTCAGCGAGAGGTCGGAGAGCACGCCGTCAGGAGCGGCGCGCGATGGCCCGGAACCCGAAGATCAGCAGGCAGGCGCCCGCGATCCCCACGATGAGCTGCGGCACCACCCGCTCGGCGGCATAGATGCCCAGCATCTGCAGCAGCAGGTTCAGCACCAGCGCGCCGACGATGCCCAGCACGATGTTGGTGATCAGGCCGGTGTCGGCCTTCATGATCATGCTGGCGATCCACCCCGCCAGCCCGCCGATGATGATCGAGAGAATGAGCCCGAGTCCCATGGTTCCGTCCTTTCCGGTCAACCGCGCGTTACCGCCTCAACCGGCCAGAACGGCCTCCGGTTCCCGCCGTAGGGTGGGCAATCTGCCCACCCCCCGCTCAATCCCGCAGCAGCTCGTTGATCCCGGTCTTCGAGCGGGTCTTCTCGTCCACCCGCTTCACGATCACCGCGCAGTAGAGGTTGAGGTTGTTCTTGGTCGGCATCGAGCCCGAGACCACCACCGAATAGGGCGGCACCTCGCCATACATCACCTCGCCGGTCTCCCGGTCGACGATCTTGGTGGACTTGCCGATGTACACGCCCATCCCCAGCACCGAGCCCTCGCGGACGATGCAGCCTTCCACCACCTCCGACCGCGCCCCGATGAAGCAGTTGTCCTCGATGATCGTCGGCCCCGCCTGCATCGGCTCCAGCACGCCGCCGATCCCCACGCCGCCCGACAGGTGCACGCCCTTGCCGATCTGCGCGCAGGAGCCCACCGTGGCCCAGGTATCCACCATCGTGCCCTCGTCCACATAGGCGCCGAGGTTCACGAAGGAGGGCATCAGCACCACGCCCGGCGCGATGTAGGCGCTCTTGCGCACCACCGCGTTCGGCACCGCGCGGAAGCCCGCGGCCTTCCACTGGTTCTGGCCCCAGCCCTTGAACTTGCTGTCCACCTTGTCCCACCAGCCGCCGCCCTGCGGCCCGCCCGACTGCTCTTCCATGTCCTTGATCCGGAAGCCCAGCAGCACCGCCTTCTTGGCCCACTGGTTCACGTGCCAGTCGCCGCTCTCCTGCTTCTCCGCCACCCGCAGGCTGCCCGAGTCCAGCGCGTTCAGCGTGTCCTCGATCGCCTCCCGGGTCTCGCCCGTGGTGGCGGGGGTAATCGTGTCGCGCGCCTCCCAGGCGGCTTCGATGGCGGCTTCAAGCTGGGCGTTCGACATGGGGCATCCTCCGGAAAATGGTCCGGAGCGTCATAGCCGCGCCTCACGCCATGAGCAACGCTTGAGCGACACACCCGCGCGGCTTCCCTCTCCCCGCCGCCCGCGATACCGTCCGGCCAACGAACAGGAAGGACCACATATGGCCGACGACCGCCGCTTCCGCGACGCCGAAACCGACAGGCGCACCGCCCACGAGGTGCCCGACACCCCGCAGACCCGCGCCCCCGCCTACCGCCTCGCCTTCGCGGATGACGACTTCCTGCTGCGCGACGAGCTGCGCCCGGTCCGGCTCCAGCTCGAGCTGCTGAAGCCCGAGCTGATGATGGAAGAGCACGGCATCCGCTCCACCGTGGTGCTCTTCGGCGGCGCCCGCATCCCGGAGCCCGCGAAGAAGGACACCGCCCGCACCCAAACGCTGGCCGAGCTGTCGGCCTTCTACGACGAGGCCCGCAGCTTCGCCCGGCTGATGACCGAGCGCAGCCTCGCCACCGGCGGCACCGAGGACGTGGTGGTGACGGGCGGCGGCCCCGGCGTGATGGAGGCGGGCAACCGCGGCGCGGCCGACGCCGGCGGCCATTCCATCGGTCTCAACATCGTGCTGCCCCACGAGCAGGCGCCGAACGAATACGTGACCCCCGGCCTCTGCTTCAACTTCCACTACTTCGCCATCCGCAAGATGCACTTCCTGATGCGCGCCCGCGCCATCGCGGTGTTTCCCGGCGGCTTCGGCACCCTCGACGAGATGTTCGAAAGCCTCACCCTCATCCAGACCGGCCGGATGCAGAAGGTGCCCTTCCTGCTCTTCGGAAAGGCCTTCTGGGAAAAGATCATCAACTGGGACGCCCTCAAGGACGCCGGCACCATCAGCCCCGAAGACATCGAGCTGTTCAGGTTCGTGGACTCGGCGGAAGAGGCGATTGCCGCCATCGACAGCTGGAAGGGCGTCGGCGAGAAGCGGGGCGCGATCCCGGGCCGGTAGGATCGACGTTTTGTCAGATCGCAGCGATGTTTGCTCTCAAACGCGATGCAAGCAGAGGAAGTCCGTTTGCAATGAGGTTCATCACATATTCCGGGGCATTCGGCGCGTCGCGAAGGCCCTCTCGATGGTCGCGTATCACTTCAAAACTCCTCGCGGGGTAGTGTTCGACGGTTCCCGCGAGAAACTTGTCTGCGGTTCCCGCTTCTAAATGCAGTGCCGAAAGCTCCACCTCAGGAAAGTGCTTGATGTTGTCTGTGACGATGTACTGCGCGTTACACGCAATAGCTGCAGCAACGACGTGACGATCGTCGGGATCCGGCAGATTGACCGTCGGTATGAACCGATCAAACCCATCGACCCATGCTTCCGCGAAATGCTCTCGCATCAGGCGGTCGGTTCTTGAAAGGCTATCCTCTTTACTGGGATATTTGGCTTTGGCATGCCGCAACCACTCCTGCTGGATAGTCTCGCTCCACCTCGCACGGTACAAGTCAGCCTCGTAGAACCGCAGAAGCAAGTCCCTTTTCATGAAGGGAAACAAGACATTTGCATCGAGGATCGCGGTGTAGCGGTTTGCACTTGGTATCAAGGAGTCTCAATGTCCTCCGCAATGTCCTGCAATTCCTTGAGTGCGGCGCGACGCCCAGAGGACCGTTTTGCCTTGTAAGACAATACTTCCTCCAAGCTCAATCGTCTGTGGGTGCCAACCATTTCGCAGTTCAAGTCACGGTTCTCGATCAGCTTAATCAAAAATGGTCTCGAGACGTTCAAGATATCTGCAGCTTCCTGCGTTGTGAGCCTTCTGGCAAGCGGCACTAACGTAACGGTCTCACCCCGCGCAATGATGCTCAGCAGATCGCTGATCAAGTCGACAATCGTCTTCGAAAGCGTCGCTTCTCCGATGGCAAGAGTCCCGTCATTGCACCGGCTCTGCTCAATTGCAGTCATCGCGCCCGCTGCGCTGTCGATTTCCTCAGGTGTCGGAAGTCGATCACCAAAGTTATCCAATGCTGTCACAGTCATCTTGGGCTCCTCATCTCTGAAAGGCGATCTACGTCGCTTAAGTACAAGATGACTACTGCCCGGCCAGATATCAATCGAATTATGCGAAATATTCGAAATAAACGAATACGGCTAGCTACCCCCCCCTCAAATCCCCCGCTCAACCCTCACCCGCCGCGTCCCCGTCAGCTTCATC
>CAYVQK010000043.1:0-21912 GCA_964454145.1 uncultured Oceanicola sp.
GCCAGGCCTGGGGCTTGAAGACCATCGAGACCTTCCATACCCACGGCACGCCGCCCGTCGCCGCTGCGGAGTAGGGGCCCCGACAGGAAACCCTCACCCGACGTGCAAGTGGTGCGTTCCTCCATGTGAAACGGCGTTCTATATCGCTGGAATATGTCCTGCCGTCGAACTAGGCTTCGGCGCAGGTGGACAGATGGAGGAGGTCAGCCACATGACCAAGGGTCGCTTCGAGGATCCGCGGCTGCTGCGCGGGGAAGGGCTGTATGTTTCGGATGCCCTGACGGCGCAGACGGCCTTCGCAGGCTTCGTCCGGTCCGACAGTGCCTCGGCGAAGTTGCTTTCCATCGACGTGGAGCAGGCGCTTGAGATCCCAGGTGTGCTGGCCGTCTATACCGCGGCGGATCTCGAGCAGGACGGCGTGGCCTGGATGGGGCACGAGCCCCTGCCGCGCGACGATGGCGGGAAGGTCTCCGACTATCCGGTGCCGGTGCTGGTGGGCGAGACCGTTCGCCACATCGGGGAGCCGCTGGCGATTGTGGTGGCCGAAGACCGGGGCGCCCTGGCCGACGGCATCGAGGCGGTCTGGGTCGAGATGGAGGATGTGGCCGCGCCGGAGGGTGTGTGCTTTCACCGCAATCTCGGCGACGCGGAGGCGGTGGACGCCGCCTTCGCCCGGGCAAGCCACCGGACCCGGATCACGTTGGACATTCCGCGCGCCACCGTCACGGCGATGGAGCCGCGCGGGATCATCGTGCGGCCGGAGGGCGATGGCCTTCATATCCGGTCGAGCAGCCAGAATCCCTTTGCCCTGCGCTCGGACGTGGCCGCGCATTTCGGGCTGGCCAAGGAGGCGATCCACGTCGAGGCGAAGGATGTGGGCGGCTCCTTCGGCCTGAAGGGGCCGATGATGCGCGAGGATGCGGCCGTGGTCTTTGCCGCGCGCAAGCTGGGACGCGAGTTGGCCTGGATCAGCACCCGGTCGGAGGCCCTGCTGGCCGACGCCCAGGGCCGGGCCGTGACGGGCGAGGTGGAGCTGGGCTTCGACGCAGATCAGCGGCTCATCGCCCTGCGCGGAGACTTCACCATCGACGCGGGCGCCTATCCCAGCCGCCGTGCCATGGGGCTCGTGAACAACATCAACGGGTTCACGGGCATGTACGAGGTTCAGGCGGTGGCGGCCACGGTGACCGGCAGGCTGTCACCCCGACCACCGCTGGCGCCTTTCCGCGGCAACGGCCGGCCGGAGGCCGCCTATGCCATCGAGCGGGGCCTGGACCGGGCCGCGCGGGAGATGGGCCTCGACCCGGTGGAACTGCGCCGGAAGAACCTGGTGCAGCCCGAGGCCATGCCCTTCACGACCGGGCTCGGCACGGTGCTGGATTGCGGGGATTTTCCCGCCGTGATGGACCGGGCGCTCGACACCGCCGGGGATGCCGCAGAGCGGCGGGCAGACGCGGAGGCAAAGGGCCTGCTGTATGGCGTGGGCCTCGCCAACTGCATCGAGAGCGCGGCGGGCCCGATCCGCAAGCCCAAGCCCGATTTCGCGCGGATCGTGGTGGACGAGACGGGCCGGGTGGTGATCGCGCCTGGCGTAATGTCGGTGGGCCAAGGGCATGAAACCACCATGTCGCAGATCGCCGCTGAGCGGCTGGGCCTTGCCGTGGAGCAGATCGGCTATGCCAATGGTGACACGGCGGCCCTCAGCAACGGCCGGGGCAGCGGAGGCTCATCTGGGCTTGCGGTGGCGGGGTCGGCACTGGCCGTTGCGCTCGACGAGCTGATCGCCGAGGGGCGCGCGGCCGCCGCCGCTGAGTTCGGCTGCACGGTGGAAGACATCGCCTTCAGCGACGGGGTGTTCCGCCGGAGCGGCAGCAATGAAAACCTCTCTCTCGGCGCGATTGCAGCGCTGAAGGGCGGGCGCTGGGAACTGGAGGCGCAGTTTCTGCCGCCGGCGGCGACCTTTCCGAACGGCACCCACATCTGCGAGGTCGAGATCGACCCCGAAACCGGCGAATGCAGGATCACCCGCTACGCGGCGGTCGAGGACGTGGGCCGGGTGATGAACCCGATGCTGGTGGAGGGCCAGTTGCACGGCGGGGCCGCGATGGGGCTCTCGATCGCGCTGGGGGAACAGGTGGTCTATGACGAGGACGGCCAGCTGCTGACGGGCAGTTTCATGGATTACCGCATGGCTCGGGCCGATGATGTGCCGGTGTTCCGTCTGGGCACGCTGGAGGTGCCCACGCAGATGAACCCGCTCGGGGTGAAGGGCGTGGGCGAGGCGGGCACGGTCGGCTCGACCGCAGCCTTCGCCAGCGCCGTATCGGATGCGCTGGCCCGCGCCGGAGTGCAGGACTTCGAGCTGCCGGCAACGCCCTTCAGGATCTGGGAGGCGCTGCGCGCCGCCGGTGCAGGGGCGTGATCGAGGCCGCGCTGCTCGGAAAGCTGCTCGCGCTCGCCTCGGCCAGCTCCTTCGCGCTGGCCAACGTGTTCATCGCCCGAACCAAGGCCTCGGGCGGCGACAAGGGCGTGATGTTCTCGGTGCTGGTCACCATGGCGCTTTCCGCCGTGCTCTGGCTCGCGCTGGAGTTGCCCTATGTCGGCTTTCCGAGCCTCGCCGACCAATCCGCCGCCATCGGGTTCTTCATCCTGGCGGGCCTGCTGGCGATGGTCTTTGGCCGGACGCTGGTGTTCGAGTCGATCCGCCGCCTAGGGGTCACCCGCTCGGCAGCGGTGAAGCGGCTCAACCCCTTCTTCTCGGTCGTGCTGGCGGCCGCGCTGCTCTCCGAGCCCATCGGGCGGCTCGACCTGGCCGGCATGGCGGCGATCGCGGCGGCCTTCGCGCTTCTGATCCGCGAGTCGTTCCGGGCGCGAGGCAGGCTGGCGGTCGAGGCGCCTGCGCCGATCGACTACATGTTCGGCATCGGCGGGGCGCTGGCCTATGCGCTGGCCTACGTGGTGCGCAAGGCCGGCCTTACCGACTTCGGCGCGCCCGCCTTCGGCACCCTGGTCAGCGCCGCGGCGGGCTTCGTCTTCTACCTGCTGCTGGCCTCCGTCTCGACGCGGTATCGCGGGTACCTTGCCGCCATGTTCTCACACCTCGACCGCTGGGTGGTGCTCAGTGCGGTGCTCATCTCGATGGGGCAGATCCTGATGTTCGCGGCTCTGGCGCATGAGCGGGTCTCCGTCGTGGTGATGATCGCGTCGATGGAGATCTTCATCTCCCTCGTGCTGTCGGTCTGGGTGTTTCGCAGCGAGCGGCTGCCGGGTGCGATGGTGCTTGTCGCTGCCGCCCTTGCTCTTGCCGGCGTGATCCTCGTCGCGGTTAATTGATGCGCCAGCGGGCTAAAAAATAGCTTGCAACCTGCTGAAAATCGTTCCGTCATGTGGACCACTGTCCCGTTGACGGGAAGCCGGAGCAGGGCCTAGGGTTCCTGACGGGGGGCCGGATCGGCCGGAGGAGGAGCTGGAAACGTTGTGCTGACGGACAGCCAGGACCGCGCCGACGTGTTGCGGTACAACTGGGGCAGCGAAGAGCGGGAGACCGTCGGGCCGTCGTCGGCGCGCAGCCTCTGGCAACTCGAATATTGCCGGCTCGCCTGCCATGACATCCTTGACGACCTGGCAAGGCACAACAGCGCCGACCGGGCCCGCGCCCGGTAGACTGCGAGACTTGCCCGGAGCCCTGTACGCAGGGCAGCCGGGAGCGGGCACCTGATCGGTGCCGGAAACGAAAGAAAGGGAGGACTACTCAATGAGAAGAACGCTACTCAAGACGGCCGCCGCGGCCTTTGCAGTTGCCGTCACCGGCATCGGCACCGCGGGGATCGCTTCGGCGCAGGATGCGGCGGAGTTCTACAAGGACAACGTGATCAAGTTCATCGTACCCTACAACCCGGGCGGCGGTTACGACGAATACGCCCGGATGATCTCGCCCTACCTGGAAAAGTACACCGGTGCGCGCGTGGACATCGTGAACATGCCCGGCTCGGGCGGGATGAAGGGCGCGGTCGAGATCTTCAACTCGCCCGCCGACGGCACCCACATCGGCATCATCAACGGCTCGGCGATGGTGACCAACCAGCTCGCGGGCATCGAGGGCGCCGACTACAAGGTGGGCGACTACAACTACCTCGGCCGCATGGTGGCCGACGCTCGCGTCTTCGTGGCCGGCACCAATAGCGGCATCGACGACTTCGACGGCGCCAAGGCCTTCGACCGTCCGATCGTGGTCGGCGCGACCGGCCTCGGCGGCTCGACCTATGTCGACGCGGTGATCGTCGGCGAGGCTTTCGGCCTTGGCCAGAACGTGGTGCATGGCTTCGACGCCTCTGGCGACGTGCGTACTGCCATGCTGCGCGGCGACGTGCACGCGATGTGGGGCTCGCTTGGTTCCGCGCTGGAAGGCATCGAGGCCGGCGATCACAAGGTCATCATGCACAGCGAGAAGACCCCGCCCGCCGGGATCGACGCACCCTCGGTGTGGGATCTCGTGGAAGGCTCGGAGAACCCGGAGCGGACTCAGAAGATCCTGAACGCCTGGAGCGCGCTGAACGCCGTCGGCCGCCCCGTGGCCGCCCCTCCGGGCTTGCCGGAAGATCGTCTCGCCTTCCTGCGTGACGCTTTCGAGAAGGCGATGAACGACCCCGAGTTCGTGGAAGGTGCGACCTCGAGCAACCGCGAGCTCTCCTTCGCCTCCGGCGACGAGATGGCCGTGATCGCCAAGGAAGCCACCGAGCTCGAAGAAGACATCAACGCGCTCTTCGTGAAGGCCATCCGCGGCGAACTCTGACGCGCCACGACGACACAGACGGACGGGGCTTGCGCTTCCGGCATCCTGGGAGATGCTGACGCGAGCCCCGTCCGACCGATGGGCGCGCAGGTGTCCGCCCACGCTCCGGCGTTCACGCAAATCAAAGGCAGCAAAAAATGACGATCATTGAAGGCATGATGAGCGGTTTCATACAATCGGTCAGCCTCGATGTGCTCCCCTACCTCGTGGTGGGGTCTCTCTTCGGCCTGGTGATCGGGGTGATCCCGGGACTGTCCGGCCACTTCGCGATGGCCATGGCCGTGACCTTTCTTTACGACATGGAGCCCGGAGCCGGCATCGCCTTCATTCTCGGCGCCCATGCCACCGTGGCCCAGGGGGGTGGCCTGACGGCGATCCTGTTCTCGACGCCGGGCACGGGGCAGAACGCGGCCACCCTGCTCGACGGGCCACCCTTGCGCGACAAGGGGCAGGCCGGGCTCGCGGTGGGGGCGGCCATGGCGGCCTGTTTCCTGGGCGCCACCTTCGGCGCACTGGCGCTCGCGGCGCTGATCCCCGTGCTGCGCTCGGTGGTGCTGTTCTTCGGCCCGCCCGAGGTTTTCGTTCTCGCCTTCCTCGCCCTCACCTTCGTTGCCGTGCTGGGCAAGGAAGACATGACCCGCAGCCTCATCGCTGCCGCGCTGGGCCTGCTCCTGGCGATGATCGGCGTGGACAACGTGACCAACACCCATCGCTTCACCTTCGGCTCCGAGAACCTGGCCGACGGCCTGTCGCTGGTGCCGGTTATCCTGGGCCTCTTCGCCGTGGCCGAGATGATCGAGCTCTTCGCACGGGGCGGCGCGCTGGCGAAATACACGCCCACGGCGCTCTCGGCAAAGGAGACCCAGAAGCAGATCTTCCAGGGCATCGGTCTGGCGTTCAAGAAATGGTGGCTGGTGCTGCGCTGCTCGGCAATCGGCACCACCATGGGCCTGATTCCGGGCCTCGGCTCGGCGCCTGCGGCCTTCGTGGCCTACGGCCATGCCAAGCAGAGCTCGAAGAACAAGGAAGAGTTCGGCAACGGGGCCATCGAGGGCGTGATCGCCCCGGAGGCCTCGAACGACGCCGTGGAGGGCGGGGCGCTGGCCTCGACCATCGCCTTCGGCATCCCCGGCTCCTCCTCGATGGCGATCCTGCTGTCGGGCCTCTTCATCCTCGGTCTCGAGACCGGGCCGAAGATGCTCAACAACAACCTCGACATCGTCTTCATCATGATCTTCACGATCATCCTCGGAAACCTGATCGGCACCATCGTGGGCATGTGGCTGGTGAACCCGCTGAGCCGGGCCACCTCGATCAAGGCGGAGTTCATGGTTCCGGTGCTGCTGGCCGTCATCATCACCGGCGCCTACGCCGGCGACCGCTCGATCTTCGACATCGGCGTGGCCATCGTCTTCGGCATCCTGGGGTACGTGATGAAGGTGCTGAACTACTCGCGTGCGGCGCTGCTGATCGGCTTCGTTCTCGGCTTTGCGGTGGAGAAGAACCTCTACCTCGCGCTGCTGCTCGATGGACCGTACTTCGTGTTCCAGCCGATCCCGATGGGCCTGGCCCTGATCACCATCGTCTTCCTCGCCATCAACGTCTACGGGATCTACCGGGACCGGCGCAAACTCATCGAGGTATAAGCCATGACTGCTGAAAGCACCGAGGCCCCGGGCCTTGAGACCGGCCATACGGCGGTGGAGGAGAAGCGCCGCGAGATGATCACGCTCGAGATCTGCTTTCTCGGCTTCATCGCGGTGATCACGCTGATCGCCTTCGTCAAGGCGATGGGATACGCGATCGTCTCCTCGCGGACCCCCTTCGTGATCATGGTGCCGCTCTTCATCCTCACGGTGGTGCAGGCCTATCGCCTCGCCAAGCGCCGGCACGAAGTGGCTCTGGGCGTTCAGATCCGCAACGCGCTGTCGGGGGGGCACCCGCACTTCCGCAAGGTGGTGGCGATGTGCGGCTGGATGGTCGGCCTGCTCGCCCTGATCGTGGCCTTCGGCCATTTCGTCGGGCTGATGGTGTTCTCGCTGGCGCTGATGTGGTTTGTCGCGCGCGAGAAGCTCTGGGTGTCGCTGCTAGTGGCGGCGGTCACGACGCTGGGCCTGTTCCTGCTCTTCGAACTGGCCTTCGATGTGGAGCTCTATCGGGGCCTGCTGTTCCGCTACTTCGCCGGCTATCGGGACTTCTGACGCCCGCGAACAGCTTCAGAGATTGGGGCGGTGCGCTATGCATCGCCCCTTTTCATTTTGTGTGCCGTGCCACGATCCGGGTTCGCTGTTTGACCTTCTGGGTCGTCGTGGTCATGCGCTGCGGGTTCGGGCCGACAGTGGTTTCCACCGCAAGGCCGGCGGCGGTGAAGTGCGCCTCGAGTGCCTCGATCGTAGTCACATTCCAGCTCGATTTGAGGCGGCAATAGCCCGCCGTCAGCGCCCGGAGAGACGGTTCGTCGATCAGGCCCGCATGCGGGCTCGCCGCGCGATCCTGTGCCACCCTGTGGATCAGCCCTTCAGCCTCCGCGCCCTCGAACCGCTTGGAGCGTGGCGGCGCGCCCAGCTTTACAGTGGTCACAGAAACGATGCGGCCCTCGGGGGCCAGCATCCCGGCCCAATGCCGGACCAACGCGTCGCGGCCATCGGCATCGAAAGCATTGAGGAAGTTGTGCGCCACGATCAGGTCGAACGACGGGGCCGCAAAGGCGAGGGCCTCGGTGGCATGGGTGGTGATCTCGAGCCCGCGGTCTGTGGCATACCGTGTGCAGAGTTCGAGAGGCGTGGCGCAGCGGTCGATGACGGTGACATCCGGCCTGCGCCCGGCGCTTTCGAACGCCGCGAGCACATAGGCGAGGAGCCCGTGATCGGCGCTGCCGCTGACGAGCACGCGCGGCCCGCCCTCGCATGCCGCATCGCCGAGGGCGGAGGTGAGCAAGTCATGGTCCGCAGCCACGGCGGGCAGCCGGCCGAAGAGCCGCAGGAACCCCCAGATGGCGTGATAGTCATGGCACGCGGGCGTGCAGTGCCGGGGGGCGGTCTTGAGGCCGAGGGTGGCCATCTCGGGGAGTTCGGCGAGGCCCGGCACGGTGTCAGTCATCTTCGGTCTTTCCGTGACGGGCCATGCGGAGCTTCCAGAGCTGGCGGGTGGCCCAGCCCCACCTGCGGCGCTTGATGTAGCGGGCGCCTGCCGGGTCGGGGCGGAAGGTGATGCGGCCTGAGGCTCCGGGCGTGTCGATGGCCGCGAAGGCCGCGGCCAGGCCATTGAGGATGGGCGCACGCCGTTCCTCGCGGGTGGCATCACCGCCACGAAACCGTGGGAAGGTGGGGTTGGTGTTGATCTCGTAGGGCACCACGCGCCCGTCGATCACCGTGTAGTCGAGGCGGCCGAAGTCGATCCCGGCAAACTCGAAGATCTCGCGGATCCGGTCGGCGTGCGGATTGTCGCGGACCCAGGCGAGCTCTTCGGCGGCGAAGCTGGCGCTCGCCGCGGCCCGGTTGGATTTGACGATCCAGTCGGGCCCGCGCAGGACGTGCTGCGGCACGACCTGCCCGCCGATGCAGAAGGCGCCGTACTTGCGGAACTGCCCGTCCGCGTCGCGCCGGTTCTCGAAGCTCACCGCGATGCGGCCCTTCAGGCTCTTTCCTGCCGCGGCAAGGTCGGACAGGGCAGCCTCGAGCCCCGCCTGGTCGGAGATCAGCCCGGTATCGGGGCGCAGGCATCCGTCCTCCAGCCGCAGGAAGAGCGGGAAGCGCGATGGCCTGTCGCCCGCTTCGAGGCGAGTCACCTCGATGGGGCTTTTCCCTGCCCGGTGCAGGTTTGACAGCAACGCGAAGCGTTCCATGACGCGGGCCGGGGTGTTCAGCACCCTGAAGCCGCGCCGCTCGGCCGCCACCGAGAGGGCGCCGGCGGCATCCCTCTCGAAGGCGGAGAGCAGATCGAAGTCGGTGAAGACGAGCGTTCCGGCGGGCACGGAGAGACGACGGAAAGCCGAGGTGTAACTCACCAGCCGGATGTGGGGCAGATGTCCCCGCGCCGTGCGGATCAGGCGGGTCACCGGCCAACGGTTCATGTCGCTGACAAGGACGGTGATCACGAGGCGCAACCCATGGAATTGAGGAAAGGCTTCTGACGCTGGAATCGGCTGAAGTGGCGAAATCGCTTTGTGCGGGATTGGTTAACCGCCCGTCGGGGCCAAGGCAAACCAAAGCCTCGGGGCCATGGCTGGTTTAGGGCGTATCGCTGAATGTTAGAGAAAATGGGCAACACCTTGCGGGTGCTGCCCATTCCGTCTTCAGGGAGAGTATCGGAACCTGGGGAGGGTCTGCGAAGCCTCTGGGGAAGCCGGCTCCGCGCCCCGGGCCCGATCCGGTGAAGCGCGGCTCAGGCGCCGCTCTTCGTATTGCGTTTCACTTCCTTCTCCCGGCCCTGGCGCGGGTCGATCCAGACGTCGAGCAGGTAGGGTCTGCCCGCCTTCACGCTGGCGACGGCGCGCGCCATTGCGGCCTCGAGCGCCTCCTTCGAGGTGATTGGCCCTTCAGCCTCCACCCCGTGACCCCGCGCGATGGCCGCGATGTCGGGCGCCGGATCGTCGAGCCGCTGGCCGACCCAGGCATTGGCCGGGTTGCGGCCGCGTGTCCTGGCGACGGACTCCTGGTGCAGTTCGTCGTTGAAGTAGCTGCGGTTGTTGGAGATCAGGAACAGCGCCGGAATGTCGTACTTTGCCGCTGTCCAGAGGGCATTGGTGCTCATCAGCGTGTCGCCGTCGCCGAGAGAGCCCACCACGAGGCGGCCCGATCCCTTGAGCGCGAGCGCGACGCCGATGGTGAGGCCGGGCCCCGAACCGATGCCGCCGCCGCCGTCCTTGCCGAGGAAGGAGAGCGGATGGTCGTGGGGTATGATGTCGGCCGGAAAGCCCCGCGACAGGGCGGCGAAGCTGAGTGGTGTGCCCTCGGCGGCGGCCTTCAGGGCCGTGGCGATATCGCGGTTGGTGAGCGCATCGCTCGCGGCGCGGTCGGGCGCGGGCGTGGCGGGAAGAGCAGGGGCGCGGGCGGGGCCTTCGGGCAGCGCGGCCAGAAGGTCGGCCACCGCGGCATCGCCGGAGCAGTTGAGCTCGATGTCGATCGGGGGCAGGGCGTAGTGCTCCTGGTTCCAGCCGCTGTGGAGCTGCTGGTCGAGCCCGGCGTGAATGATCTTCGCCGTCGGGGCCTCAGTGCCGAAGGCCTGCTTGCAGACGCCGCCAAGGTCCACCGTGGCGAGGCTGAGGATCACGTCGGCCTTCTCCAGCACCTCGCGCGCAACCGGCGACAGCTTGTTGAAGGGCAGGCCGGCGTGGTTGGGGTGGTTCGAGGGCACCATGGTGCCGGCCTTCAGGTCGGACAGCATGGCGGCGCCGAGGCGCTCGGCCAGGGCCACCCGGGCGGCCATCGCGGTTTCGGTCCGGGCGCCGCGGCCGAAGAGGATCACCGGAGCCTTGGCCTCGGCCAGGAGCATCGCGGCGCGGCCGAGGGCCGCCGCATCGGGGCGCGCCTCGGGCGGCACCGCGTGGCGGGCGAGGTCGGGCAGGGCCAGGGGTGCGGGCAGCGGCGCTTCCTGATCGCCCGCGTCGAGGTTGATGTAGACGGGCCCCTGGGGCGCCGTGTTGGCATATTTCCAGCCGCGCATCATGGCCTCGGGCGTGGCCGCCGCCGAGGCGGGCTGGTCATCCCACTTGAGGAAAGGGCGTACCATGGCGCCCTGGTCCTGGGTGCTGTGCAGCCAGTCGATCCAGGGGCGGCGCTGGGTGGCGTCCATCGGGCCGGTGGCGCCGAGGATCATCATCGGCATCCGGTCGGCATAGGCATTGAAGATTGCCATGGTGCCGTGCATCAGCCCGACGTTGGAATGCAGCGCCACCGCCATCGCGGTGCCGGTCACCTTGGCGTAGCCGTGCGCGATGGCGACCGCGTGCTCCTCATGGAGGCAGAGCAGCATCTCGGGGCGCTCGTTGCCGAGGTGGTTGACGAGGCTGTCGTGAAAGCCCCGGTAGCTCGCGCCGGGCGTCAGGGCGATGTAGGGGATGCCGAGGTGCCGCAGCATCGCGGCAGGCACGTCGGAGCCCCAGCCCATCACCTCGTCGACCGGCCCCTCGACCGGCTCCGCCTTTCCGGCATGTCCGGCATAATCCTCGGCCACTGGCATCCTCCCGATGTTTTCTGATGTGGAACGCTGTTTCGGATCGGAGTATCGCCAGAGGGGCGCGGCAGGTCAAAAACCAATGCGCGGAAATGTTCTTTTATGTGGAATGCCATTCCAAAAAGTTTGACGCGCCTCGGCTGACGCGCGAGACTGCGCGCCAGAGAACGGGTGGGAGACCGCCCTGAAAAGATGCAAGGGAGGAGCAGGGAATGCCCCATGACATGGAAGGCGCCGTGCATTGGCATGAGCCCACGCGCGGCGAGCGTGCGGGCTTCGGCAAGTTCGGTCAGCCGCAGTCGGATTACGACAGGTTCATGGAAGACGAGGGCATCCCGGTGTTCCGCGACGTGGGCATCTCGAAGGTTCAGAATCTGCCATTGAAGAAATGGGACAGGATGGGCGGCCGCGGCAGCTACATCCAGCTGCACGGCACCGAGGGCAAGTGGGGCAACTACGTGGTGGAGGTGCCCGCTGCGGGCGCTTTGAACGCCGAGAAGCACCTCTACGAGGAGATCTACCTCGTGGTCGAAGGCCGGGGCACCACCGAGGTCTGGCTCGAGGAGGGTGGCGAGAAGCACGTGTTCGAGTGGCAGGCGGGCTCGATGTTCTCGATCCCGGTCAACGCCTGGCACCGGATCGTCAACGCCACCAACTCGCCCGCGCTGCTGCTGGGCGGCACCACTGCGCCCAACCTGATGAACCTGATGGGCTCGGTCGACGCGATCTTCAACTCGCCCTACCAGTTCACCGAGCGGTTCTCCGGGCGCAAGGATTTCTACAAGCCCAACGAGGAGCTGGAGCCCGACCCGATCCGCGGCCTCGCGATGCGGCGCACCAACCTGGTGCCGGACGTGGTCAATTGCGAGCTGCCGCTCGATAACCGTCGCTCTCCGGGCTACCGCCGGGTGGAGCCCTTCATGACCGGCAACAAGTTCTACCTCTGGCTGGGTCAGCACGAGACGGGCAAGTATTCAAAAGCGCACGCCCACACCTCGGCCGCCGTGCTGATCTGCGTGAAGGGAAAGGGCTATACCTACACCTGGCCGGAGGAATGCGGGGTGAACCCGTGGAAGGACGGCCACGCCGACAAGGTGAAGCGGGTCGACTATGAGCCGGTGGGCCTGGTGAGCGCCGCACCGGGGGGCGCGCGCTGGTATCACCAGCACTTCAACACGTCGTCGGAGCCGTTCCGCTTGTCTGCCTGGTTCGGACCCAACCATCCGAGCCTGGTCACCGGCCTGCCGCCGGGCGAGAAGCAGATCGACTACACCGCGATGGACGTGACCGAGGGCGGCACCGCCATTCCCTACTGGATGGAAGACCCGCACCTGCGGGCCGAGTTCGAGGAACATCTGCGCAGCTCGGGCGGCACCGTGCGGATGGACCCGTCGCTCTACGAGAAGCCTGCATGAATGCGATGACGGAGATTGCCGACGAGAGTCACGAGGGCGGGCGGGTCTTCTTTTCCGAGGCCGGGCGCAGCCTGATCGAGGAAGACGAGATAGAGCTTGTCTCGGTGGGTGTCGATATCGGCTCCTCCACCTCGCACCTGATGTTCTCGACCATCACGCTGGAGCGGCTCGACACGCGCTACGTGGTGGCCGACCGGAAGGTGATCTTCGAGAGCGACATCCTGCTGACGCCCTATGCGGCCGAGAACACCATCGACGCGGAGGCCCTTGGCGCCTTCATCCGGGCGCAATACGCCCGCGCGGGCATGGCCCCGGACGAGATCGACACAGGCGCGCTGATCCTGACGGGAACGGCGGCGCGGCGGGCGAATGCACGGGCGATCGGCGAGCTCTTTGCGGGGGAGGCGGGCAAGTTCGTCTCGGTCAGCGCGGGCGATGCGCTGGAGACGCTGATGGCGGCGCAGGGTTCCGGCGCGGCCGCGGCCTCGGCCGGAGCGGGCGCTGTGATCAATGTGGATGTGGGCGGCGGCACCACCAAGCTCGCGCTCTGCGAAGGCGGAGAGGTGGTTGCCACGACGGCGCTCGACGTGGGTGCGCGGCTGCTGGCCTTCGATGCGGAGGGCCGTATCAGTCGGCTCGAGCCCCACGGTGCGCGTCATCTCGAGGATGCGGGGCTGTGCAAGGCGCAGGGCGACCTGATGAGCGCGGAGGAGCGTCAGGCGCTGGCCCGCACCATGGCGGCGCGGGTGGTGGATGCGCTGGAGAGCGGCATGCCGGGGGATTACCTGCGGCTGCCGCCGATCAAGGCGCCTGCCGATACGCCCATCGTCTTCTCCGGCGGGGTCTCGGAGTTCATCGCAGACCCGACGGCCCGCTCGGATGACCTTGGCCCCGATCTCGCCGCGGCTCTCGGAGAGGCCTTGAAGCACCGGCCCGTGCTTCAGGCACGCCAGAAGATCCGCGCGACCGTGGTGGGCGCCTCGCAATACACCGTGCAGGTGTCGGGCTCGACGATCTTTCTCGACCCGGCGCGCGTGCTCCCGCTGCGCAACCTCGCCGTCATCACCCCGCGCTTCGAACTCGGCGAAGAGATCGACGCGGGGGCGATCTCGGTCGCCACTGCCGAGGCCCTTGCCCGCATGGACCTTCAGGACGGCCATACGCCTGTTGCCGTGGCCGTGCCCTGGAGTGGTTCCGCAACCTATGCCCGCCTCGCGGCCCTCGCCCGCGGGCTGGTGCACGGTCTGGCGCCGGTGCTGGCCGCGGGTCACCCGCTGGTGCTGGTGACCGAGGGCGACGTGGGCGGACTTCTGGGCATGCAGGCTCGCGCCGAGGAAAAGGTGCCGGGGGCCATCGTCTCGATCGACGGCATCGCTCTGTCCGAGTTCGACTTCATCGACATCGGCGAGGTGATCCGGGCCACCGGTGCGGCGCCCGTCGTCATCAAATCCCTCTTGTTTCCAACGAGCTGAGACATGGCACTGCTGGACACCCCCAAAAAGATCCGCTCGATCTGGCCGCCGCTCCTGCTGCTGGCGCTTTCGGTCATCTACACGGTCTGGGCGCAGGACTACGGCGACGTGCCGCGGCTGATGCCCACCGTCGTCGGCGTGGCCACCTCGCTGCTCTGCGTGCTGGACCTTCTGTCGCGGATGGACAACCGGCTGGGCCTTGCCATCCGCGCCTCGCTCGGTGCCGATTTCCGCAACCGCGAGATGACGCACGACCCCAAGCTTCGGCACGAGCTGATCCAGGTCGGCTGGATGGTGGGCTGCATCGCCGCGATCCTGCTCATCGGCATCCTGCCGACGGTGCCGCTCTTCATCATCGGCTACATGCTTCTGTGGGGGCGCCAGCCGCTGATGATCACGCTCATCACCGCGGTGACCGTGCTGGTTTTCGTGGTGGTCGTTTTCGAAGTCCTGCTCGATTACCGGCTCTATCGAGGCGTCCTCTTCGGCGCCGAGGGATTTGGCCTGTTCTGAGGCCAATGACCGGCAGCTCTGCCGGACAAGACCAAGAGCCGCCGGTGAAGGCGGCCGGACAACACACTGGAGGAGAACCCATGAGAAAGACTTTCACACGTGGCATCGCCGCCGCCATGGCGGGGCTGCTGGCCACCGCGGGCGCGGCACTGGCCGAATTCCCCGAGAAGCCCATCACCTTCGTGGTGCCCTACAGCCCGGGCGGCGGCTTCGATGCCTATGCCCGCGCGGTTGCGCCCGAGATGGAGAAGATCCTCGGCACCGAAGTGGTGATCGAGAACATCCCCGGCGCCGGCGGCCAGCAGGGGGCGAGCACCGTCTACCGGGCGGATCCGGACGGCTATACCATCGGCATCTTCAACGTGCCCGGCCTCACCGTGCCGCAGCTGGTCGGCAAGTCCTCGGGCTACGACCTGACCGACATCACCTGGATCGCCAACCTGGGCACCTCGAAATACGCGCTGGCGGTGAAGGCCGACAGCGAGTTCGAGACGCTCGAGCAGATCTGCGGACAGGGCCAGCCGTTCAAGCACTCCGACACCGGTCCGGCCTCGACCTCCTCGGTCACCGCGCGGGTGGCAATGTCGCTCATCGACTGCCCGATCACCAATGTCACCGGCTACAAGGGCTCGACCGACACCATCATCGGCCTGATGCGTGGCGAGGTGGACGCCACGATCAAGCCGATCGCGCAGTTGCAGAAATACGCCGAAAGCGGCGACGTGAAGATCCTGATGACCTTCGAGAACGAGCGGTCGCTGCCCGATATCCCCACCTCCACCGAGTTGGGCTACGAGCAGTTCGCCAACTTCGACCTGCGCCGCATCGTCGGTGGCCCTCCGGGCATTCCGGATGATGTTCGCGACAAGCTCTCCGACGCCCTGCTGCAGGCCGCGGCGAGCGAGAGCGTGCAGGAATGGGCCAAGGGCTCGAACAACGAGATCGACGCCGTGGGCGCGGTCGAGGCGACGAAGATCATGGCCAACCTCATGGACTTCTACGCCCAGTACAAGGACGTGCTGGAAGAGTGATCTTCCCACGATGAACCCACAGGCCCGGGCACGCTGGTGCCCGGGCGCATATTTCGAGACGAGGCAGAGGCAGCACGGAAATGGGATTTGGCATCCTGCTCGACGCGACCCAGACGATGTTTTCCAGCGGGTCGATCATCTATGTCTTCATCGGCGTCCTGCTGGGGCTCTGCTTCGGGGTGATCCCGGGGCTTGGCGGCACCACGGCGCTGGCCCTGCTCATTCCGGTCACCTTCACCATGGAAAGCCTCGACGCCATGTACTTGGCGGGCGGGGTGATGGGGGCCACGAGCTTCGGCGGCTCGATCACCGCGATCCTGCTGAACACGCCGGGCACCGCGCCCAACGCGGCGACCACCTTCGACGGATACCCGCTGGCACAGCAGGGCAAGGCGGGGCTGGCGATCGGCGCCTCCGCCGCGGCGTCGGCCATGGGCGGGCTGATCGGGCTCGTCACCCTGCTGCTCGTCATCCCCATCGCCCGTGAATTGGTTCTGGCCTTCGGGCCGGCCGAGTTCTTCCTGCTGGCGATTCTCGGCCTCGTGGCCATCGCCGTGTCGTCGCGCGGCAAGCTGCTGCGCGGGTTGATCGCCGGCGGCTTCGGGCTGATGCTGGCCTTCGTCGGCTCCGACACGGTCTCGGGCGAGATCCGCTTTACCATGGGCTCCGACTATCTCTGGGACGGCGTGCCGCTTGTGCCCACGCTCACCGGCATGTTCGCCCTTAGCCAGATGATCGAGCTCGGCCTGAAGGGCGGCACGGTGGCCGGAACGATGGAGGAGGGCAAGCAGCGCATTACCGGCGTCTGGAAGGGCGTGCTCTCGGTCTTCGAGCACTGGACGGTTCTGCTGCGCGGCTCGGCCATCGGCACCATAATCGGGGCCATCCCGGGCCTCGGCGGCACGGTGGCGAGCTTCATCGCCTATACCTCCACGGTGCAGGCCTCGAAGAACCCGGAGAGCTTCGGCAAGGGCAACATCGTGGGCGTGATCGCGCCGGAGAGTGCCAACAATGCGAAGGACGGTGGCAGCCTCGTGCCCACCGTGGCCTTCGGCATCCCGGGGAGCGCGGAGACGGCGCTGTTTCTCGGCATCCTGGTGCTGCATGGCATCGACCCGGGTCCGACGATCCTGTTGCAGAACCAGTCGGAGGTCTACGGGCTGATCCTCGCCCTCACGCTGTCGGCCGTAGGTGCCTCGCTGATCGGGCTGATTTTCGCCCGTTGGCTGGTGCTGATCACCTTCGTCAACGTGCACGCCCTGGTGCCCGTGGTGGTGGCGGTGTCGCTCACCGGGGTCTACGTGCTCGACGGCAAGCCGGGTGACGTGATCCTGGCGATGATCATGGGGGTGGTGGGCTACCTGATGATCCGCTTCGATTATCCGCGGCTGACCCTTGTCATTGCGTTGGTCCTGGGCGAGACGGCGGAGCGGAGCTTCCACCAGACGCGGCTGATCTCCGACAACGAGATCGTCGGCTTCATGGCCTCCCGGCCCCAGTCGATCATCCTGGTCGCGCTCATCGTGCTGACGTTCCTGCTGCCGGCGATGCGTCGGGCAAAGCTGTTCGGCAGAAAGGGACGACATGAGCGAGTATGACCGCTGGCAAACCCGTTTCTCGGCCGAGCACTACGTCTTTGGCGAGGCGCCAAATGCCTTCCTGAAGGCCAGTGCCGGGATGATCCCACCAGGCGGACGCGTGCTTTCGGTCGCCGACGGCGAAGGGCGCAACGGTGTCTGGCTGGCCGAGCAGGGCCACAGCGTGCTGGCGCAGGATTTCTCGCCGGTGGCGCAGGGCAAGGCCCAGGCGCTCGCCGACAAGCGCGGCGTCTCGCTCGAGTTCGAACTGTCGGACATCACGGCCCGCACCTGGACGACCGGGCACTATGACGCAGTCGTCGGTATCTTCTTCCAGTTCCTCGGGCCCGAGGAGCGGGCGAAGGTGTTCGAGGGCATCCGGCGCACGCTGCGGCCCGGCGGGGTGCTGCTGATCGAGGGCTATCGCCCGAAACAGCTCGACTACGGCACAGGCGGCCCGAAGGTGCTGGAGAACCTCTACACCGCGGAGCTGCTCGAGGAGGCCTTCGGGGATTTCTCGGAGTGGAAGATCACCTGCCATGACGCCGAGATGGACGAGGGGCCGGGGCACTCCGGCCGCTCCGCTCTCGTGGATTTCGTCGGGATCAAGTGATCAGTCGGCGGGCGCCTCGATGACCACAGCATTGTCATGGGGAACGACCTTGTAGGTCTTCAGCGGAATCATGCAGGGCGGGGCAACCACCTGCCCGTCGCGGATATCGAACTGGCCGCCGTGGAAGTCGCATTCGATCACATGACCTTCCAGAAAGCCCTCGCAGAGCTTGCCGGGGCCATGGGTGCAGGTATTGTCGGTCACGAAATACTCGCCTTCGACATTATAGACTGCCAGTTCGAGATCGCCGGTTTCGACCATGATGGCCTCGCCTTCGGGCACCTCGCTCTTGTCGCAAAGCTCGATCAGATTTTCCGTGTCGGACATTTGAACCTCGTTTCATTCATCTCCGCCGAATCTAGATGGAACGACGTTCCATATGCAAGAACTGGTAGATGATTTTTTGCCTCTGTTCCGCGATGCGGATAAGCCGCACCGGGGGTTTGCGTGATCCAAGCCCTTGTTTCCATGGGGCAAGGCCGTATGGGAGTGCCGCCCGATGCCGCCCGTTCCGCATGGCAGAATATTGTTCTGCCCTTCTCCCTGCGCTAGTCTCCCGTCGAAGGAGGATCCTCCATGGACAAGAAGACAGATACGCCCGATGCGGCGGCCGGGCACGGCCATGACCACGATCATGACCACGACCACGGGCACGGCATCGGCCACAACCAGCCCGAAGACGTGGGTCCCGCGGGTTACTACCACAGCCAGAAAGACCGCATCTTCGTGCGGCCGATCCAGGGCGAATACAACCTGACCTACGAGCTCGAGCGGCTCCGCGCCGTGCCGCGGGTGCGCAAGGCCAAGGAGATCAAGTTCGTCGACGGGCCCCAGGCCTACTCGCGCCACTACGTCGAGCCGAAGGACGGGATCAGCCAGCTGTTCCACATCCACCTCGAGGAATACGGCCCCGGCGGCAAGAGCCAGAAGCACGGGCACGTCAACGAGGCCGCCTTCTACATCCTCGACGGCGACGGCTACGAGATCCACGACGAGCAGAAGTACGAATGGACGGCAGGCGACGTGGCGATCGTGCACAACAACTGCGTGCATCAGCACTTCAACGCCTCCGACACCAAGCCCGCCCGCGCTCTGGTGCTGAAGACCAAGCCGATGTTCGTCTTCATGAACATGCTCTTCCAGAAGACGGTGGAGCCGCGCGAAACCACCCCCGCCCCCGGCGGCGAGGGTTTCGAGGTGCGCGAGGAAGAGGACGACTACAATCACCCGAAGGAGGGATACTGATCATGGCCTGGGGTGAAACGAACGCCTGGATCGACGGCACCGAGAACATGGCACTCTACCAGGATCTGCTGGATGACGCCGCCGCCCGCCCGGCCCGCGATGCCGAGCGCAAGAAGGTGGTCAAACCGCACGAGATGCCCTGGGAGATGTCGCGGCAGGGGCTGCTGAAGCACCTGATCAACGAATCCATGAACACGCGGATCGAAACGCTCGACGCCTACATGCAGATCATCCCGCCCGGCTCGAAATCGGGCAAGCACCGGCACCTCGCCGAAGAGGTGCTCTATGTGGTCGAGGGCCATGGATACGACGTGCACCAGGACTGCGACGTGGAGATCACCGACGAGTACTTCTGGAAGCCGCAGGACCATACGTCGAAGTGGGAATACGAGGCGGGCGATGTCATCTACGTGCCGCCAAACACCATCCACCAGCACTTCAACGCCGATCCCGAGCGCCCGCTGAGGCTGATCTCGGTGATCAACCGGATCTTCAAACAATGCGGGCTGAACGACCTCGAGCAGATCGAGGACGCGCCGGAATACCAACCCGGCCTCGACCTGACGCCGGAGATCGTGCGCGCCTTCCTGCGCGGCGACCTCTAAGGCACCTGCAATATGCTGGGGGCCATCCTGGCCTTCGCCTCGGCGGCGTTCTTCGGGCTGAACAACGCCACCGTCCGGCGGGGGGTGCTCAACGCGACCGTGCTGCAAGGCATGGCGATCACGGTGCCGCTGGGCGTGCCGATCTTCGTGGTCTTCGCGCTCTTCATGGGCGGTTTTCCCGCCCTGGCCGGCTGGGGCGCCGAGACATGGATCTGGATGACGCTGGCCGGCGTCGTGCATTTCGTCGCGGGCCGCTACGGCAACTATCGTGCGACACAGGCGCTGGGGGCCACGCTCTCGACGCCGGTGCAGCAGCTCTCCATCCTCGTGGCCTTGGTGCTCGGCTTCGCCTTCCTCGGCGAGACCGTGAACACGATGAACCTGATCGGCATCGCGCTGGTCATCGTCGGGCCGATGATGCTGGTGCGGCGCCGCAAGGCGGTGCAGGGCGCAGGCGCGGCCAAGGGCTTCGAGCCCGATTACCTGCCGGGCGTGGTCTGGGGTGCGGTCTGCGCGCTGGGCTACGGCGCCTCGCCGCTCTTCGTGGCCCTGGGGCTGCGGGCGGCCAGCAACTCGCTGGCCGACAGCGTGGCCGGTGTGCTGGTCAGCTACCTTGCGGCCACGGTCGTGGTGCTCTGCCTCGTCATGATCATGGGCGGGCCCCGCTACATGCGCGGAATGGGGGTGGGCTCGGCCAAGTGGTTCTTCTGGTCCACCATGTTCGTCGCGCTCTCGCAGCTCTTCCGCTACCTCGCCCTCGCGGTGGCCCCGGTCGCCGTCGTGGTGCCGATCCAGCGGCTCTCGGTGGTCTTCCGGCTGATCTTCAACGCGCTGTTCAACCGCGACCACGAGGTCTTCGACCGCTGGATCGTGGTGTCGATCTTTCTGGCGCTGCTGGGTGCGGTGGCCCTCGCGGTCGATACGGAGACACTTCTCGGCATGCTCGGGTTTCAGGAGGATGTGATCCGCCCGCTGGCCCGGCCGCTGCTGTGACCGCTTGCCGCTTCCTGAAGGCTGGGTAAGAGTCATGCCCACGGGGAGAAGCGTGATCAAGTTCAAGCAGCTCAGATACTTCATCAAGGCCGTGGAGACGGGAAACATGTCTCGCGCGGCCGACGAGCTGCACGTCGCCCAGACGGCGCTGGGGATCCAGATCAGGAACCTCGAGGAAACCCTGGGCGTGAAACTCCTGGAACGCCATTCGCGCGGGGTGAAGGCCACGCCGGCCGGAGAGCTGCTGGTGCGCCACGCGGAGGACATCCTCGGCCGGCTCGAGCAGGCCGACCGCGCGGTGCGGGCCTTCGCCGGCGGGGATGCCCGCACCGTGACCATGGGTGTGACGCCCAGCATCGTGCGGCTCGTCGGCGATGAGATCGTGACCCGGCTGGCCACCATGGTGCCCGACATCACGCTGCACATCGTGGAAGACTTCAGCTTCCTGCTCATGCGGCAGCTCGAGCAGGGGGAGCTTTCCTGCGCGCTGACCTATTCGGAGAATACGGGGTCGCGGTTCCGGCGCCGGGCGCTGCTGGAGGAAGACCTGTTCTTCCTCACCGCCGCCAGGGAGGGGGTGGAAACCGGGCCGATCACCTTCCGCGAGATGATTACCCATGAACTGGCCCTGCCGGGCACCCAGGACTCGGTGACCCTGCTGATGAACAACATCGCAAAAAGGCTCGGCGTGAAACTGAGCATCGCTTACGAGGTGCAGTCGATCCGCGCGGTGAAGAACCTCGTCTCCCGCGGTGTGGCAGGCGCTGTGATGCCCTGGGGGGCAGCGGAGGGCGAGATCACCAAGGGCGAGTTCGTGGCCCGCCCGATCGTGTCACCCTCCGTGGTCCGGACCCTGGCCTTCGTCACGCCGAACGACCGGGCGGGCGAAAAGCTCGGGGAGGAGTTCGAGCATTTCGTCGACGTGGTGGCCGACAGGCTCTGCGCGGCCGAGGGCCCGATCACGCGGCGCCTGGCCTGAGCGCGGCGCCGGTGGTGTGGGTCAGGCCTGCTTGCGGGCTTGCACGGTCTGCAGCGCGACCTTCGGAAGATCACGGCGCGAAAGGCCGTAGCTCTCGAGGTCTTCGTCGGACAGCGCGTTGAGGTGGGTGAACACCTGGTAGGTGCGATACCCGTCCAGCAGGCCGAAGAAGCTGAAGCTGCCGCGCGCGGGCGCGATCGCCTCGAGGATGGCGTTGAAATCTGCAGTCGGTTTGGCGGTCATCGTGGTCATGGAGTCGTTCCTTTATGCTGCACTGCAACATAAGCGAAAACGCCTGCAAATCAATTGATCTGGATCAAGGTCATGGCGGGTATGCGTGCAGTGCAGCATTCTGTCGCGGCTAGCGTGGAACGCCGTTCCGGTTGGGTGGCGCATCGGCCGGGGCGCCAAGCGAAAGGGGCGCCCGGAGGCGCCCCTTGGACCGTTTGGAGGAAAGGCCGGCCCTAGAGGCCGCGGGCGGTGAGGGCGCGGTCGAGGCGGGG
>CAYVQK010000044.1:0-21893 GCA_964454145.1 uncultured Oceanicola sp.
GCTGGTGGAGACCGTGGAGGACGTGGCGGGCCTCACGGTGCGCGACCCCGAGAAGCTGGCCTTCGTCACCCAGACCACGCTTTCGGTCGATGACACCGCCGAGATCGTGGAGGCGCTGAAGGCGCGGTTTCCGGCGATCGTGGGGCCGCACAAGGAAGACATCTGCTATGCCACCACCAACCGCCAGGAGGCGGTGAAGGCGATTGCGAACAAGGTGGACGCGCTGCTTGTGGTGGGCGCGCCGAACTCGTCGAACTCCAAGCGGCTGGTCGAGGTCGCCCGCAAGGCGGGTTGCGGCTACGCCCAGCTGGTGCAGCGGGCGAGCGACATCGACTGGCGGGCGCTGGAGGGGATCGGCGCGGTGGGCGTGACGGCGGGCGCGAGCGCGCCGGAGGTGCTGATCGAAGAGGTGATCGACAGCTTCCGCGACAGGTTCCACGTGACCGTGGAGATGGTGGAGACGGCGCAGGAGCGGGTGGAGTTCAAGGTCCCCCGCGTGCTGCGAGAGCCAGCCTGACGGCAGATTTCATGTGACAGTAATGGGTCTTCGCGGCAGTCTCGCGGCATGATGATGCGCCTTGCCGCCCTGCTTGCCGTGCTGCCCGCTCTCGCCCTTGCGGGCGTGACCGGGCTCGATACACCGGAAACCGCAACCGAGCGGCCTGCGGGCACCTCCGACGCCGACTGGCTCGACCGGTTCGTTTCGACCATCGACGGGCTCGCGGCGCCGCTGTTCACCGACACCCCGGCCCCGCCGCGATGCGACGGCTCGGAGCGCGGGGTGACGCGGGGCTTCCTGGTCTCTGCCGGGCAATCCATGGAGATCGAGCACTACTGGCTCGACGGGCCGCCGAACGACGTCGCCTTGATCGGGCAGAGCCTGATCCTCCGCGGCGCGGCGGCGGAGAACGTGGTGACGCTGGACGCAGCCGAAGCGACCCATGCGGGCGTTGCGGTGGCGGCGCGGGGCTTCTTGGATGCGGTAGGTTGCGGCGACTCGGTGCTGGTACATGTCTCGGCCTTCGCCTTCGACGCCGGCACGGTCGGGCTGGGGCCGGAAGGCGGGCCGTTCGGGCCGGAGCCGAAGGAGAAGATGCTGGCAGACCTCGGCGGCGGGGCCTTCAGCATCGGCGTGGGTGACAGGGTGATCGCGGGCGGGCCATTCGCCGTGCTGAATTTCAGTGCGCCGGGGCGGGGCGACGTGCTCTCGGCGGCGGCGCTCTCGGAGTTCGTCACGGTGCTGCGCAACCGGGGCGCCGACGTGGCGGTGTCGCTCGACGTGGCCTCGGCGGTGGCCTTCGACCTCGAGGGGCGGCAGGCAAAGGTGGACCCCCAGACCTTTCCGCGCCTCGCGCTGCCGGGGCAGTGCGTGACGGGCTGCGACCCGCGCCCGGGAGACTGGGCTCCGACGCTGCTCGACCGGCAGGCGGGCGCCTTGACGGTGTTCTACTCCAGCGCGGCGGGAGATCCGGGGGTGGAGACGGGCTTTCCGCGCGGCGCCCCGGACCGAAAGACCTATGGCCTGTTTTCCTACGGCCTCGCGAGCGCCATCGCCCAGGCGGACCGGACGACAATCGGCGCGCTGGCGCGGCACATCGAGGGGCAGGCCGACATGGCCAAGCGGCGACAGGCCTTCACTTTCGTCACCACCGCGCCGGACCGCGACCTGATCGCCGAGGAACGGCCCGATCTGCCTGTGCAGGACGGGCGGATCATCATCGACACGCCCGAGATCACCCGCGCGGCGCTGAAGCTGCCGAAGGCCGAGGTGGAGGTGCGCGGGCGGATCGCGGCGCGTGGCGCGCCGGTGCGGGTGACGATCAACGACCGGGATGTGAGTTTTGCCGCCAATGGCGACTTTGCCGGCGTGCTGCCGCTCCAGGCCGGGGTGAACAAGGTGAAGGTGTTTGCCACCACCACCGAGAACGAGATGCTGCGCTACGACTTCGAGCTGAGTTACGAGGGCGACATCCGCGCGGTGATCGGCGAGGGCAAACGCTATGCGGTGCTGATCGCCAACGAGGATTACTCGGAGGCGTCGGGCTATGGCGACCTCTCCACCCCCATCGGCGATGCCGAGGCCCTGGCCGAGCTGCTGCGCAGCCGCTACGGTTTTGTCACCGAGGCAGAGCTGCCGGGTGGCGGGACGGTGGACCTGTTTCTGAAGAACGCCGGGATGCAGGAGATCGCGCTGACGCTGGGAGACCTGGCGCAGGTGGCGGGCGCGCGGGATTCGGTGCTGATCTTCTATGCCGGGCACGGCGACTACATCGAGGAGAATGGCCGCGCCTACTGGCTGCCGGTGGATGCACGGCACCAGCGCACGCTGACCTATCTCGACGCCGAGGTGATCGCCGCCGAATTGCAGCTTTACCGTGCCGGCAACGTGCTGGTGATCTCCGACAGCTGCTATTCGGGGATGCTGCTGCGCTCGGGCGTGGTACAGCCCGAGCGGCCGGGCGAGGACAGGCTGAAGGAGTTGCAGCGGCTGGCCGAGAAACGCAGCCGGGTGGTGATTTCCTCGGGCGGAGAGGAGCCGGTGCTGGATGGCGGCGGGGGTGGGCATTCGGTTTTCGCCCGCGCGCTGCTCGATGCGCTGGAGCGCCCGGAGGTGACCGAGTTTTCGGCCGCCGAACTGTTCGACCGGGTGCGCAGCGAGGTGGTGAAGCGCGCGCCGCAGACGCCGGACTTCCGGCCCATCACCGGTGCCGGACATGACGGCGGGGATTTCGTGTTCCTTTATGACGGCGGCTAGGGCAGGGTCGGCCCGATGATACGCACCGCCCTTCTCCTCGGCCTTCTGGCCGCCCCCGCGCTGGCCGACGAACTGCCGCCGGCCCTGGTGGTGGAATACGGCTACGACAACGGCACCCTTCCGCCCGACTACCGCGAGGAATTCCGCGTCAGCATCTACTCCAACACCAGCGCGACCCTGACTGCCTGCCGGGGCTACGCGCCCGAGGGCTGCGTGAGCCGGGACGCGGCGGTGCGGGATGTGAAGCTCTACGCCATTCGCCGCGCCGCCGAAGCCTCCGGGCTGGCAGAGCGCCCTGCCGCGCTGAACCCCGAGCCGCCGATCGGAGGCGGGCTGCGCTGGGGCAAGGTCCAATGGGGCGAGCTGGTGGTGGACCTCCCTGCCCTGCCCGCCAAGGCCGATGCGGCGCGGGTCGAGGCGGTGCTGGATGCGATAGACGCGGCGATCCCGGAGGACGGTCGCAAGGCGGTGATCGCTGCCGCGGAAGAGAACTTCAAGGAGATGAACCCGTGACCGCAGCCTTTCTCGTGACAACCTTTCTCGTGTGCCTCGCGCCGGGGATCGGCGTTGTCTACACCCTGTCGATGACGCTGGGCGGGGGCTGGCGGGCCGGGGCTTTTGCGGTGATCGGCTGCACGCTGGCGACGGTGGTGCACCTTGTGGCGGCAATGGCCGGGCTGGCGGCGGTGCTCCACACCTCGGCGCTGCTGTTCCAGGCGATCAAGTGGGCGGGCGTGGCCTACCTGCTCTGGATGGCCTGGGGCACACTGCGCGGCACGGGCACGCTGGACGTGAAGGCGGAGACGCCGGGTGCGGCGCTCAGGATCGTGCGGCGGGGGATCACGCTGAACATTCTCAACCCGAAGATCCCGATCTTCTTCGTGGCCTTCCTGCCGCAGTTCATCACGCCGGGCGCGGATGCGACGGCGCAGCTGGTGCAGCTCGGCCTCGCCTTCGTGGCGATGACCTTCGCGGTCTTTGCGCTCTACGCGGCGCTTGCGGGCACGATGCGCGCGCGGGTGCTGTCGAGCGCGCGGGCGATGGCCTGGCTGCGGCGGGCTTTCGCGGCGAGCTTCGCGGCGCTGGGGCTCAGGCTGGCCTTCGAGCGGGCATGAGCGACCCGACGCTGGAGATCTACGACCGCGAGGTGGAGGCCTATGCCGCCCGCACGGTGCGGCTGCACGAATGGCCCGACCTCCTGGCGCTGACCGAGCGGCTGCCGCCCGGCGGGCATGTGCTGGACCTCGGCTGCGGGCCCGGGTTCTACGCGGCGAAGCTCATGGAGATGGGTTTCACCGTGGATGCGGTGGATGGCTCGGCGGGCATGGTGGCGCGGGCGCGGGAAGAGGGCGTGCCGGCGCGGCAGGCGCGGTTCGAGGAGGTGGGGGGCGAGGACGCCTATGACGGGGTCTGGGCGAACTTCTCGCTGCTCCATGCGACCAAGGCGGAGTTCGCGGAGCACCTGGCGCGGCTGCACCGGGCGCTGAGGCCCGGCGGGTGGCTGCACCTCGGGATGAAGCTGGGCGAGGGCGCGGGGCCGGACAGGCTGGGGCGGTTCTACAGCTATTATTCCGAGGCGGAGCTGGAAGGGCTCCTGGCTGCCGCGGGCTTCCGCGTCGCGACGCGGCGGCACAGCCAGGGCAAGGGGCTTTCGGGGGAGTTCTCGGCCTTTGTCTGCCTCCTCTCGCAAGCCATTCCCGAAGGGTCGGCAAAGGGTTAACCTGCCCGCCATGGACAAGCTCACCACAGCCGCGCGGGCCTTTGCCGCCAAGACGATGGGACATGCGATCGTGTTCTTCGCCTGGCTGGTCACGGCGGTGCGGGGCATCTGGGAAGGCTGCGAGCCGGTGCCGCGGCAGCGGGTCTACTTTGCCAACCACACCTCCAACGGGGATTTCGTGCTGATCTGGACGGCCCTGCCCTCGCGGCTGAGGCGAAAGACGCGGGCCGTGGCGGCGGCGGATTACTGGCTGAAGAACGGCTGGCGGGCCTTCATCGGGCGCGACGTGTTCAACACCGTGCTGATCTACCGGGGCGAGGAGGGCCGCGATGCGGACCCGATGGAGAAGATCCTCGAGGCGGTGGACGGCGGCGCGAGCCTGATCATCTTTCCGGAGGGCAAGCGGAACATGGACCCGGACGTGCCGCTGCTCGAGCTGAAATCGGGGATCTACAATATCTCGTCGAAGCGGCCTGAGGTGGAGATGGTGCCGGTCTGGATCGAGAACCTGAACCGGGTGCTGCCCAAGGGCAAGCTGGTGCCGGTGCCGCTCTTGTGCACCGTCAGTTTCGGCACGCCGATGCGGGTGGAAGAGGGCGAGAGCCGGGAGGCCTTTCTGGCCCGCGCAAGGGCGGCGCTGCTGGCGCTGAAGCCCAAGGCCGGGCCGCAGCCCACGGCAGGCGTGGCGCCGGAGGGCGGCGCATGAGCGCGGCAGGCGCCGACCTGCGGCTGCTGCTGCTCGGCACGCTGGGCGTGCTGGTGGTGGCGACGGTGATCGGGCGGCTGCTGCGGGCGAACTGCGGGCCTGAGCGCAACGTGGCCACCATCGAGAACCTGAACGCCCGGATCGACGCCTGGTGGGGGATGGCGGCACTGCTTGGCCTCGCCTTTCTCGCGGGCAAGACCGGGGTGATCGTGCTGTTCGGCCTCATCTCCTTTGCGGCGCTGCGGGAGGTGCTGACGCTGACCAACAAGCGGGCGGGCGACCACTGGGCACTCTTCGCGGCCTTCTTCGTGGTGCTGCCGGTGCAGTTCTGGCTCGTCTGGGACGAGTGGTATGGCTTCTACTCGATCTTCGTGCCGGTCTACGCCTTCCTGCTGCTGCCAGTGGTCTCGGTGCTCTCGGGTGACACGCGCGACGCTTTCGTGCGGATCGCCGAGACGCAGTGGGCGCTGATGATCTGCGTCTACTGCGTGAGCCATGTCCCCGCCCTGCTGACGCTCCGGATCGAGGGGTTCGAAGGGCGGGAGGTGCTGCTGATCGCCTGGCTGGTGATCGTGGTGCAGATGTCGGACGTGCTGCAATACACCTGGGGCAAGCTGGTGGGACGGACCAAGGTGGCCCCCACCGTCTCGCCCTCGAAGACCTGGGAGGGGCTGGTGGGCGGCGTCGCCTCGGCGGTGCTGATCGGGGCGGGGCTGTTCTGGATCACGCCCTTCTCGCCTCTGCAGGC
Organism: uncultured Oceanicola sp.; assembly: GCA_964454145.1. Lineage (GTDB taxonomy): Bacteria > Pseudomonadota > Alphaproteobacteria > Rhodobacterales > Rhodobacteraceae > Vannielia. Next base: position 5,930 of record CAYVQK010000044.1, read on the forward strand.
CGCCGGGATGGCGCTGGCGGTGACATGCATGGGCTTCTTTGGCGGGCTGGTGCTTTCGGCCATCAAGCGCGACCGGGGGGTGAAGGACTGGGGGCACCTGATTGCCGGGCACGGGGGCTTCATCGACCGGATGGATTCGGTGGTCTTCGCCGCGCCGATCTTCTTCCATCTCACGCGCTACTTCTGGTCGGTCGTCTGATGGCGCTGCTCGATTCCTCGCTCGCCCATACGGCGGCGGGTGCCGCGCTGATGGGGGGATGGGCCTTCTATGCCAACAGCGGCCACCCGATGCCCGCGCCGCTCTTGGCCGCGCTGGTGCAGGGGGCGATGACGGCGGCGATCACCTATGGGCTGAAGCGCGTGCAGGAGGCGCTGGTGCCGCGCCTGCCGGGGGTGGCCGGGCTGGTGGTGCCGCCGCTGCTGTGCGGGGCGATCTCCTTCGCGTTGCTGTTCACCATCCATTCGTTGGCGGGCACGCCGGAGGTGCTGGCGACGCTGGCGGTGCCGGTGAGCGTGGCAACGCTCTATGCCTGCCTCTACACCTGGAGGCTCTGGCATCGTGGCTGAGCGCCGGCCCATCGCGGCCCGGGAGACGGGCTGGGCGCGGGCGGCGGCGCGGCGGCTGGCGGCGAGCCGGGTGACGCCGAACCAGATTTCGGCAGCCTCGATGGGGTTCGCGGCGCTGGCATTCCTCTGCTTCTGGGGCACCATCGCCACGCCGCCCGGCGCGGACGCGTTGCTGCTTGTCGGCGCGGCGCTGTGGTGCCAGCTCCGGCTCATCTGCAACCTGCTCGACGGGATGGTGGCGCTTGAAGGCGGCAAGGGCGGGCCGACAGGGCCGTTCTGGAACGAGGCGCCGGACCGGGTGGCGGATGTGCTGATATTGGCCGGGCTGGGCGTCGCGGCGGGGGCGGCCTGGCTGGGGTGCCTCGCGGGGGCCCTGGCGGTGGGTACGGCCTATGTGCGCGAACTCGGGCGGGCCGAGGGGCGGGCGGCGGACTTCTGCGGACCGATGGCCAAGCCGCAGCGGATGGCTGCGGTGACGCTGGGCTGCGTGGCGGGGGCGGTGGAGGCGCTGTTCTGGGGATCGGCGGTGGTGCTCCCCGTCACGCTCTGGCTCGTCGCGCTGGGCACGGCGGCGACCGCGATCAGGCGGTCGTTGAGGCTCATACGGGCCTTGTCTCTGCCGCGCGATCCCGGCAGATAGCGGCCATGCCAGATCTCTTTGCCTATACCGACGGAGCCTGCTCCGGAAATCCCGGCCCCGGGGGCTGGGGCGTGCTGCTTCAGGCCAGGAATGGCGAAACTGTGGTGAAGGAGCGCGAGCTTTCGGGCGGCGAGGCGCAGACCACGAACAACCGGATGGAGCTGATGGCGGCGATCTCGGCGCTGGAATCGCTGTCGCGCGACACCGAGATCACCGTCGTGACCGACTCGGCCTACGTGAAGAACGGGGTGACCGGCTGGATCCACGGCTGGAAGCGCAACGGCTGGAGGACCGCCTCGAAGAAGCCGGTGAAGAACGTGGAGCTCTGGCAGCGGCTGGACGAGGCGAACCGGCGGCACCGGGTGACCTGGCAATGGGTCAAGGGCCATGCCGGGCACCCCGAGAACGAACGCGCCGACGAGTTGGCGCGGGCCGGGATGAAACCCTTCAAGTAAGTGCCAACTGCCCGCCGCCCGGTGGGTGCAAGGCGATGCGAGGCGGGACGGCGCGGGAGGCGCCGTCCGGGGCTGTCGTCAGCCGGCGACCTGCTCGCGCAGCACCGAGGCGGTGAGAGAGATCATCAGGTAGATGCCGGCGAAGATCAGCAGGGCCAGCGCGGTGTTCTCGAAGGCGCGGGGATAGGTGGCCTCGTCGGGCGCGATGGGGGCAACGCCGAGCGAGAGGTAGCGGACCTGCCGGTTGGCCTCGATCCGCGCGGTCTCGAGCTGGGCGGCCGCCTGCTGGAGCAGAAGCTGACGCGTGGCAAGGTCGGCCTCGGCGATGCGCAGCTCGCCGGTGATGCGCGCGAGCGAGGCGCCGCCCTCGGTGGTCTGCGTCATCGAGCTGCGCAGATTGGCCACCAGCGCCTTCAGCCGGGCGATCTCGCCCTCCAGCGCCGAGACGCGGGCCTGGTTGGGCCGCGTGTTGGCGAGCTGCTGTTGCAGGTCGAGTTCCTTCTGGCGCAGCTCTACCTCGAACTGGGTGATCTGGCTCATCAGAGAGCCGGTTTCGCTGACCGGGTCGAGCACGCCGAGCTGCTCCTGCAGCTCGAGCACGCGCTGCTGGGCGGCGAGCACCTTGGCCTCGGCATCGTTGAAGCTGTCGCGGGCGCCCTTCATCTGGTCTTCGCGGAGGCGCTGGGTGAGCTGATCGACCTGATCCTCGGCGTAGCCCAGAAGCGCCTCGGAGAACTCCTGGCTCTTCTCGGGCGAGGCGGCGATGACCTCCATCTTCAGGATGCCCTCGGAGGGGTCGTAGCCGATCTTCACGTTGCGCTGGTAGACCCGGTAGGCGGCCTCGTCGGTGGCGCCGGGCTCGAGCCGCTGGATCGGGTCGATGCTGGCCTGCTCGAAATGCGCCTTGAAGTCGTGATCGGCATCGAGCCGCTTCAGGGCAGCGCGGGAGGAGAGGTAGCTCTGCACCGTGGTGCTGTCCTGCTGGGTGGCGAAGCTCGTGCCCTGGAACAGACCGCCGAGGCCCGCCGCGGCGGCGGCCGGCTCGGCCTGCTGGATCACGAACTCGGACTTGGTGGCGTAGAGCGGCGTGGCGAGCACGTAGTAGTACCAGCCGGCGATCATCGCGGGCAGCAGGACGAAGAAGGCCAGCCGCGTGAAGAGCAGAAGGGTCTTGCGACGACGGCGGCGGGCGATGTCGCGCTGGATGCGGGCGATCTCGCCGGCGCGATGCTCGGCCGGGTTGAGCGCCGGGCCGGGCACCGGCGCCTCCTTGGCAACCGCGACCGAGGTGCCGGCGCCAGGCTGGCGGGTGACCTGGGGCAGGTTGGGCGTGGCCCCGCCGCCCTTGCCGCCGGCTTCGGTGCGGGCGCTGTTCTGCACCAGCTCGAGCATGGCGGACCGCTGGAACGGATCTATTCCGCGATCGCGGAGCTGCTTGACGGCGTCGAAATCGGAGGTGGGGGTGAGCCCGTGCTTCTGCGCCACCCGGCGGGCCATGCGGAGCTGGCGGCCGGTGAGGCCCTCCTTGCGGATATCGGCGATGGTCTGCTCGCTGCGGGCGGAGGCGGCGGAGGCGATCTCGCCGCTCTGCCCGCCCTGCCCGTCCTCGGCCTGGCGCTGTGCGGCGGCGGAGGTCGGCATGACGTCGGGGCCGAAGCCGTCATCGTGCATGTCGGGCGAGGCCGCCTCCATCAGCGCCTCGTCCTCGGTCTTCGTGGTGTCGCGTGCTGCGGGCGCGCTCTCTGCCGCCGACGTCTCGGGACGGGGGGTGGAGGCGGGTTCGGCGGGCGGCTGCACCACCTTGCGGGCGGTTGCACCCTCGGTCGCGGCGATGGCCTGGCCGGGCGTGAGAGGGCCGTCCCGCCGGATGCGGAACTTGCTCGCCTTAGGCTTGGTAGTCATAGAGCCTCTTCGCCTCTTCCAGCGTTTCAAAGATGTGGAACTGCCCGTCTCGCAGCACCGCCGCCGACCGGCAGAACTTTTCCAGGGTTGCGGCCTGGTGCGAGACGATGACGACCGTGGTGTCCTTCAGCCGCTCGCGCAGGATCGAGCCGGCGCGGCGGTTGAACTCCACATCCGTGGTCGAGGGCATGCCCTCGTCGATCAGGTATATGTCGAAGTCGAGCGCCAGCATCAACGAGAAGCAGAAGCGCGACCGCATGCCCTGGCTGTAGGTGCCGACCGGCATGTCGAAATATTCCTCGATCCCGCAGAGCCAGCGGCAGAAGGCCTCGACGTAGTCGGGATCGAGCCCGTAGAGGCGGGCGATGTAGCGGGCGTTCTCGGTGCCGGTGTGGCGGTTGACCACCCCGCCCATGAAGCCGAGCGGGAAGGAGATGCGGCAGCCGCGGCGGATTTCGCCCTCGTCGGGCTTTTCCAGCCCCGCCATCATGTTGATCAGCGTGGTCTTGCCGGTGCCGTTGGGCGCGAGGATGCCCAGCGAGTTGCCGAGTTCGACTCGAAAGGAGACCTGATCAAGGATCACCTTGCGCTGCTTCCCCGTCCAGAAGGACTTGCTGACGTTGGAAAATTCCAGCATCGGTCGCCTTTGCCACTGCTCGTTTCTACACCTTAGGCGGTGTTTGGTTAAGACATCCGTATAGATTTGCAGTTGGGCATCAATATGTCCCGCGGACTCCGTGGTTTTCAACGGAAAGCCGATCAAATGAGGTGTGATTGTGGCGTGTGGCGGGAGAATCCCAGGGCGCGGGCGCTGATTGTGCCGGTCTTGGCGTCAATCACCCGGCCGGGACGCGGCACGGCGGAGGGTCAGGCGCCCTGCTTTCGCACCCCGGTGATCTTGCCCGCTACCAGCGAGAGGATCGCGGCGCCGAAGCTGAAGAGTGCCCCCATCTTGGCCGCATCCTGCACCATACCGCCCGGGAAGGCGACGGAGGCGACGAAGAGCGAGACGGTGAAGCCTATGGCGGCGACGCAGCCGATCACCACGAGATCGACCGTGCGCATCCCCTTGGGCAGGCCCAGCTTCAGCGGGTAGGCGGCGAGCCAGCCCATGACGAAGATGCCCACGGGCTTGCCGATGATCAGCCCCGCCAGCACCAGCCAGGTTGCCTCTCCGATGGCGTTGAACTCCACCCCCGCATTCAGCAGGCCGAAGAAGAAGAGGACCACCTCGACCGGGTGCTTCAGCATGTGCTCGGCCTTGTTCAGCAGGTCCGACAGGTATTGCTCCGCCTCGGAGAAGATGCCGAAGGCGCGGTCGGCGTGGGGCATGGTGGGCACGATGGGCAGGAGGCCCAGCGCCGGGTGGATGCCCGCCTCCTGGAAGCCGTACCAGCTGACAGCACCCGCCAGAAGGTAGGGCCAGACCCCGAACCTGGCGGCCATCCGGGTGGAGTGCGGCCTGTCCTGGTTGCCGGCGTCGCGCTTGCGGGGCAGCCAGTTGCAGAGCAGGAACACGCCGACGGCGGCGGCGAGCGAGAGCAGCAGCCAAGCGGGGGCCAGTTCGCCGGAAGGATAGAAGATGGCGAGGATGATGAGGCCGGCGGCATCGTCGGCGATGGCCAGGAGCAGCAGGAAGCGCACCGCCGGATGGCCCGCGCCGAAGACCATGCGGCCCACGAGGTAGGAAAAGGCGATGTCGGTCGCCGTGGGAATGGCCCAGCCGTTGGATACCGCCGCGAAGGTATCGGGCCAGACCACATAGGCCATGCCGAGATAGACGCAGATCGGCCCCAGCATCCCGCCGAGGGTGGCGATCAGCGGGGTGGCGGCCTTCTTGCCGCGGAGCGAGCCGTTCTCGAGGATCACCGCCTCCCAGACCTCCTTGGCCGCGATGGCGAAGAAGAAGGCCATGAGCACGTCGTTGACGAGGTAGTGCAGGGTGAGGGTGCGGTGTCCGTCGTGGAGGTGGCCGATGGGCGCGTGATCCCAGATCACGAAGTCGACGAAGTGGTGGTAGCTCTCGGCGTCGGTGTTGGCCCAGATCAGGGCAGTCACGGCGCCTGCGATCAGCAGGAGGGAATAGTTCGTGACGAAGTTCCAGACGCGATACATGCCTCACCCCTCTATCGCAGCGTTTCTCCGAGATAGAGAAAACGTGAACGGGGGGCAACGGGGCGCGCCGCGTGCCCGATGTGCAGCGGCGCGCAGGCGCGTTGCGTCAGGCCAGCGCACCCCAGGCGAGGCCGGCGATGACCGCGCCGAGGAAGGCAAAGCCGAGGTAGGCAGCGAAGACGCGGGGCTTCACCAGCGCCCAGACTGCCACTGCCGCGGGGATGCAGGACACGCCTCCCGCCACCACGAAGGCCATGGCGGCGCCCTGGCTCATTCCCTGCGCCAGCAGCGCATCGACCAGCGGCACGGCGGCGTAGCCGTTGAGGTAGGCCGGCGCACCGACGAGGGCGGCGATGAGCACGGGGGCGATGCCCTGGCCCCCCACCACGCCCGCGATGGCCTCGGCCGGGACATAGGTGAGCATCAGGCTTTCCAGCAGGTAGGCCAGCAGCAGCCATTTCACCAGGAAGAGCCCGTTTTCCAACGCGTTCTCGCGGAAGGTCTCGCGGCGGGCGGGATCGCCCCAGAAACGCCATACGGGCTTGCCCTTGAACGGGGATTTCGCCGAGCAGCAGGAGCCGCTGGCCTTTTTGGGACGCAGCGGGTCCGCGAAGACGGGCGAGCGGGCGAGCGCCATGGTGACGAGGCCGCCCATGAGGCCGAGGCCGACGGCGGCAGCCGTCTTGGCGAGGGCGAAGTCGAAGCCAAGCGTTCCGGCGGTTATGGAGAACATCGCCGGGTCCATCAGCGGGGAGGCGAGCCAGAAGGCCATGACGGGGGCGAGCGGCACGCCGAGCGCCAGGAGAGCGGCGATGAAGGGGATGACCTGGCAGGAGCAGAAGGGCGAAAGCCCGCCGAGCAGCGCCGCCATGACGATCATATGGGTCTGCCGGCCGGTGAAGGCCTTTGCCAGGAGGGCCTCGGCCCCGGTCGCTTTCAGCCCGGCCACGGCCAGCACGGCGAAGGCGATGTAGGGGGCGGTTTGCAGCAGGGCCTCCAGCGCGAAGCGGGCGGTGGGCCAGAGCCGGGCCGGATCGAGGAGCGCGAGGGCCGCGAGGATCAGCGCGGAAGCGATCCAGGCCTTGGGGGCGCGGTCCCAGAGGTCGCGGGCGGAGGGGCGCGGGGCTTGGGTGAGGTCAGCCATGGGAATGGTCTCCGTCTGGCGCGTCGGCACAGCATTCGGCGAGGAGGAAATCGGTGAGGGCGCGAATCTCGGGGTAGGCCACGGCGGCGCAGATGATGCTGCGGCCCTGCTTCTCCTGCCGGACGAGCCCTGCGGCGGTGAGGATCTTCATGTGGTGGGTTAGCGTGGAGCCGGTGACGCCGGTGCGCTCGCCCAACTCGCCGATCCGGAGGCCCTGCGGCCCGGCGCGGACGAGGGTGCGGAGCACGGCGAGCCGCTGCTCGGAGCCCAGGGCCGCGAAGGTGGAGGCGGCTGTGGCGAGGGAGAGATCGTCGGTATGAGTCGTTTTCATGATTCTAGAAGTATCGAAGGAATAGGATGCCGGCAAGATATTTCGATGGATGTCGAAACATACGCTCCGTGGCACGGGGCAGTCGCGCCGCCTATATCCCTGCCCATGGCCCTTCCTGACGACATTCGCGCCTGCCGCCTCTGCGCCCCCCGCTTCGCCGCGACCGCCACGCGCCATGCGCCACGGCCGGTTCCCTGGTTCGAGGCGGGCGCGCGGTTGCTCATCGTTGGCCAGGCGCCGGGGATGCGGGTGCACGAGACCGGACTGCCCTTCAACGACCGCTCGGGCGACCGGCTGCGGGAGTGGCTGGGGATCGACCGGGAGACCTTCTACGACACCTCGCGCGTTGCGATCCTGCCGATGGCCTTCTGCTTTCCGGGCTACGACGCCAAGGGCGGCGACCTGCCGCCGCCCGCGGTCTGCGCCGAGACTTGGCGGGACGCGGCACTGGGGCACATCGGGCCAGTGCCGCTGACGCTGCTGGTGGGCGGCTACGCGCAGGGCTGGCACCTGGGACGGGACGCGAAGCGGGCCGGCGTGACGCGCACGGTGGCGGGCTGGCGCGACCATGCGCCCGGGGTCTTCCCCTTGCCCCACCCGTCCTGGCGCAATACGGGGTGGCTGAAGAAGAACCCCTGGTTCGAGGCCGAGCTGCTGCCCGCACTCCGCGACCGGGTGAAGGAGGTGCTATGACCACGCTCGACGAGGCCCATGCGGCGATGGAAGAGGGCGGCGAGGCCGAGCGGCTCGCCTTCTACGCGCGGCTGGCCGACAGCCAGTTGTTCCTGCTGCTGGAGGAGGAGCCCGAGGGTGAGGTGATTTCGCCCCGGTCTGTGGAGACCGGCGAGGGCGAGCTGCTGCTGGCCTTCGACAGCGAGGAACGGCTGGTGGGGTTCACGCAAGGCGAGGCGGCCTTTGCCGCGCTATCGGGCCGGGGGCTGGTGGCGATGATGGCGGGCCAGGGGCTGGGGCTGGGGCTGAACCTCGAGGCCCCCTCGGCCACCGTGTTGCCGCCCGAAGCGATCGACTGGCTGGCCGAGACACTGGGCCACGGGCCCGAGGCGGCGGAGGAGATCCCGGTGGAAGTCGGGGCCCCCGACCTGCCGCGGGCGCTGATGGTGGCGCTGGACGCGAAGCTGGGCACTGCGTCAGGTCTGGCGAAGGCGGCGCTGCTGGTGCGGGCGACCTATCGCTCGGGTGCGGAGGGGCACCTGCTGGCCTTCATCGACGCGCGGGAGGGGGCCGAGCACGCGCTGGCCGGGGCGGCGAACGAGGCGCTGAAGTTCTCGGGGCTGGAGAGCGGCGCGCTCGACGTGGCCTTCCTCGACGACGGCTCGCCGCTGGCGCAGGCGATGGGGCGGCACGGGCTGCGCTTCGACCTGCCGGAGCCGGAGGTGAGAGAGCCCTGGCGGCCCGCAGCGCCTGGGTCCGATCCGGACAAGCCGCCGAAGTTGCGGTGAGCACGGCGGATCAGAGTTGCGTCAGCACGCAATCCGGCAGAACGCGCTCGTAGTCCTCGAGGTGGCAGAGCTCGGTGCCCGGGGTCATGACCGCAGCCGATGCTGCCGCCATGCCTGCCTGCAACGCGATCTCCGGGGCCGCGCCGCGCGAAAGGGCCAGAACGAAGCCGCCCACGAAGCTGTCGCCCGCGCCGACCTTGCTGATCACCGGCACATCGGCTCCTGCAGCGTGCCAGGCGGTGCCGTCGGCGCTGGCCATCACCGAGCCCGAGGCGCCCATCGCGACGATCACGCGGGGCGTGGCGCGCGTGAGCGTGGCGGCGAAGGCGCGGACCTCGGCCACGTCGGCGAGCTGGGTGCCGGAGAGGAAGCGGGCCTCGGCATGGTCCATCCGCAAGGTATGGGCGCCGCCCTGCGCGGCAAGGAGCTTCAGGGTGTCGCCGGAGGTGTCGGCCACCAGTTCGGCACCGGCGGCGGCCACCGCCGCGCCGAGAGGCGCCAGCCACTCGGGGCCCATGCCGGGCGGCAGCGAGCCGGAGAGGACCACGAGCGCGCCGGGCTCGATCGCGGCTTGCACGGCCTCCATGAAGCGGGTGCAGTCGGCCCATGCCCAAGTCTGCCCGGCGAGGGAGAAGCGATACTGGTTGCCGGTTTCCTCGCAGGTGACGGCGAGGCTCTGGCGGGTGTCGCCGGGGGCTTCGACGCGGATCACGTCGAGCCCGCGTGCGATCAGCCCGGCCTCGAGCGCGGCCCCGGTCGCCCCGCCCAGCGCGACGAGACAGCGGGACTGGCCACCAAGCTGGTGCACAGCGCGGCTCACGTTCACCCCGCCGCCGCCGGGCTCCACCACGGCCGGGCCGCAGCGCAGCTTCACGTTGGGGCGCACCGAGGCGGTGCCCGCCGAGAGATCCAGCGCCGGGTTGGGGGTGAGGGTGAGAATGGGGCGCATGGCGTTACGAGGGGTCGCGCCAGCGGTTGACGATGGGATAGCGCCGGTCGAGCCAGAAGGCGGCCTTGGTCAGCCGGGTGCCGGGGGCGGACTGGAAGCGCTTGTATTCGCTGAGGAAGATCAGGCGCTCGACCTTCTTCACCACCTCCCGGTCGAAGCCCTCCGCGACTACCTCGGCCACCGAGGCCTCCTCATCAACCAGCATCTCGAGCATGCGGTCGAGCTGCTCGTAGGGGGGCAGGCTGTCTTCGTCCTTCTGGTCTTCGCGCAGCTCGGCCGAAGGCGGCTTGTCGATGACCCGGGGCGGGATCACCTCGCCCTCGGGCGCGAGCATCCACGGGCGGTGATTGGCGTTGCGCCAGCGGCAGGTCTCGAAGACGCGGGTTTTATACATGTCTTTCAGCGGGTTGTAGCCACCGGCCATGTCGCCGTAAATCGTGGCGTAGCCCACCGCCACCTCGGACTTGTTGCCGGTGGTCAGGAGCATCTCGCCGAACTTGTTGGAGAGCGCCATGAGCAGGAGCCCGCGCAGGCGGCTCTGGATGTTCTCCTCCGTTAGCCCCGGCTCCGTGCCTTCGAAGAGTGGCGCGAGGGCCTCGGTGACGGCGGCGCGGGGGCCGGAGATCGGCACGAAATCGTAGCGGCAGCCGAGGCGCTGGGCCACGGCCTTGGCATCCTCCAGCGAGTGCTCGGAGGTGTACTCCGAAGGCAGCATCACGCAGCGGACGTTCTCGGGACCCAACGCATCGGCGGCGATGGCGGCGACCAGTGCCGAGTCGACCCCGCCCGAGAGACCGAGCAGAGCCTTCCTGAAGCCGGTCTTGCCGAAGTAGTCGCGCACGGACTGGACCATGCAGCGATAGTCCTGCTCCCAGGCGTCGGGCATGCGAGCCTTCTCGCCCTCCACCGCGCGCCAGCCCTCGGGGGTGCGCTCGAGGTCGAGGTGGGCCAGGGCCTCGTCGAAGACGGGCATCTGCAGGGCCAGCTTGCCGCCGGGGTTGAGGACGAAGGAACCGCCGTCGAAGACCTGGTCGTCCTGGCCGCCGACCATGTTGAGGTAGATCAGCGGCAGGCCGGTCTCGATGACGCGGGAGACCATGAGATTGATCCGCACGTCCATCTTGTGGCGGTAGTAGGGCGAGCCGTTGGGCACGAGGAGGAACTCCGCGCCGGTTTCGGCCAGGGTCTCGGACACGTCCTCATGCCAGGCATCCTCGCAGATCGGCGAGCCGATGCGGACGTTGCCCACAGCATATGGGCCGCCGAGAGGGCCGGCGTCATAGATGCGGACCTCGTCGAAGACCGTCTCGTTGGGGAGGTGGTGCTTCAGCACCCGGGTCATCACCTTGCCGCCCTTCAGGATGAAATAGGCGTTGTAGAGCTTGCCGTCCTCGGGCCAGGGGCCGCCGATGGCGATGGCAGGGCCATCGGCGCATTCTTCCGCCAGCGCCTCGACATGGGCCACCGCATCGGCGGCGAAGGCGGGCCTGTCGACAAGATCCTGCGCGTTGTAGCCGCAGATGAACATCTCGGTGAAGGCCACGAGATCGGCCCCCGCCGCCCTGGCCTCGGCCCAGACCTCGCGCGCCTTGGCGGCGTTGTAGCTCATGTCCCCCAGCACCGGGTTCAGCTGTGCCAGGGTGATGCGAAACCTGTCGGCCATGCGCGTGCCTCTCCTTGATGCGATCCGACTTAGCAGATTGACGCTGAAGTGAAAGGTGGCCTGCCCAAAAAGCGTTGCGGCCCCCTCCCCTGCCGCTTAGGGTCGGGCCCGCGCGGAGGATGAGCCGCGCCACGGGGCAAGGGGCAGCCAAGAGGGAACACCCAATGATCCGGGCAGGACATATCGCACTGGCAGCCACTCTGGCGCTGGCCACACCGCTGGCGGCGCAGGACAAGCAGATCAAGCAATACGAGAACGGCGGTGTCTACGAGGGCACCTTCAAGAACGGGCTTCAGCACGGCAAGGGCAGCTACACCCTGCCCAACGGCTACGAATACCAGGGCGACTGGGTGGAGGGCGAGATCCTCGGCCAGGGGGTGGCGCGCTATCCCAACGGGTCGGTCTACCAGGGCGCCTTCGCCAAGGGCAAACCCGAGGGCAAGGGCAAGATCACCTTCGCCGACGGCGGCACCTACGAGGGCGACTGGAAGAACGGCGAGATGACCGGAGAGGGCGTCGCCGACTATGCCAACGGCACCCGCTACGAGGGCGCCTTTGCAAAGGGTCTGCACGAGGGCCAGGGCAAGATGACCTCACCCAACGGCTACATCTACGAGGGTGCCTGGGTGGCGGGCGTGAAGGAGGGCAAGGGCAAGATCACCTATCCCGACGGCGCCGTCTACGAGGGCAACCTCAGCCGCGGCCAGCGCGCCGGTCAGGGCATTCTGACCATGCCCGACGGGCTCACCTACAACGGCGCCTGGAAGGCCGGGCAGATCAACGGGCTCGGCACCCTGACCCAGCCCAACGGCGATGTCTACGTGGGGCTTCTGGTCAACGGGCAGCGCCACGGGCAGGGCAAGGTCACTTATGCCAACGGCGACATCTACGACGGCAGCTTCAAGGCGGACCAGCGCGACGGCACGGGCACCTTCACCGGCGCGGACGGCTACAAGTACACCGGCGACTGGAAGGAAGGCCGCATCCACGGCAAGGGGACCGTCACCTACCCCGACGGATCGGTCTACGAGGGCGATTTCGCCAACGACCTCGCCCAGGGCCAGGGCACCATCACCTACCCCGATGGCTCGACCTATACAGGTGGTTGGGTGGAAGGCGTGATCGAGGGCCAGGGCGTTGCGCGTTACGCGGGCGGGATGGTGTATGAAGGCGGGTTCAAGAACGCAAAGAACCACGGTCAGGGCACCATGACCTCGCCCGACGGCTACAAGTACGTCGGCGAATGGAAGGACGGGCTGCGCGACGGCCAGGGCGTGGCGACCTATGCCGACGGCACCACCTACGAGGGCGGCTTCAAGGCTGGTCAGCGCGATGGCAAGGGCAAGATCACCATGGCCGACGGCTTCACCTACGAGGGTGGCTGGACTGCCGGGGTGATCGACGGCGAGGGCACCGCGACCTATGCCAACGGCGATGTCTACGTGGGCCTCTTTGCCGAGGGCAAGCGGCAGGGCCAGGGCACGATGACCTATGCCACCGGAGAGGTGGAGAGCGGGGAGTGGACCGACGGTATCCTGACCAGCGCGGACGCCCCCTCCGAGGCGGAAGGCACCGAGGAAGCGGCGCAGCCGACGGACGGCTGAGCGCCGCCCGTCAGGCCTTCTGGCGTTCGCGCCAGAGGGTGAAAAGCCCCGCGCCCACCACGATGGCCGCGCCGATCACGGTGGCGGTTGGCAGGATGTCGTTCCAGAACATCACGCCGATGATCGACGAGAAGACGAGCTGGAAGTAGGCGAAGGGCTGCACGGCGCTGGCCTCGGCCAGTTCGTAGGTCTTGATCAGCAGCCAGTGGCCGGTCACCCCGGTCAGGCAGAGGCAGCCCATCCAGGCCCAGTCCGCTGGCGCCATGGGCACCCATTGCCAGAGCGCCGCCGCCGTCATCACCACCGCCCCGGATATGCCGGTGTAGAAGAAGCTGGTGGCCGTGGTGTCGTAGCGCGAGGCATAGCGGGTGAGCAGGCCGTAGAGCGCGAACATCAGCGCGCTGATCAGTGCGGCCAGCGAGGCGGGAGAGAAGACGCCGAAGCCGGGCCGCAGAATGATGAGGATACCCAGGAACCCGACGCCGATCGCCGTCCACCGCCGCCAGCCCACGCTTTCGCCCAGCACGGGGCCGGAGAGCGCGGCGATGAGCAGAGGATAGCAGGCGAAGATCGCGTGGGCTTCCACCAGCCCGAGCCAGACGAAGCTTTGCACCGCGACGCAGATCTCGGCGGCGAGGAGCACCCCGCGGAAGATCTGCAGCAGCGGGCGGTTCGACCTGGACGCCGCCCGCAGCCCCCCGGCGGAGCGGGAGGCGATGGCGAGCACGAAGAGGGCGAAGAACCAATAGCGGATCATCACCACCATCATCACCGGGTAGATCTCGGAGAGGTGGCGCGACAGCCCGTCCTGCACCGCGAAGACGAAGGTGGTGGCGATCATCAGAAGGATGCCGTTGGTCTGGGCGGTGCGGGGTTTCATGCGAGAAGGCCGGTGCTCATGTGGCGCTTGCGGCCGTAGCCGGGCTGGCGGGAGACGGTGAAGCCCGCCTCCGAGAGCGCCCGGCGGACATGGCCCGCGGCGGTGTAGGTGGCGAAGGTGCCGGACGGCGCGGTATGGCGGGCGACTTCGGCCAGAAGGGCCGGTTCCCACAGCTCGGGGTTCTTGGCGGGGGCGAACCCGTCGAGAAACCAGGCGTCCGCCCTGCCCTGCCATGCGGGCAGCGTCTGCCGGGCGTCGCCGGGGATGACCTCGGCCTCGAGCCCCGGGGCCGAGATCCTGCTGCCCCGTTCGGGCCAGTGGGCGGTGAGGGTTTCGGCGAGGTCGGGGAAGGCCGGGGCAAAGGGCGCGAGGGCGCGGCTGGCCTCATCGGCGGAGATCGGGAAAGCCTCGAAGCCGGTGTAGCGGATCGACACCCCGGCCTCCCGCGCCATCTGCCAGAGCGCCAGCAGGTTGAGCCCGGTGCCGAACCCCAGCTCGGCCACGTGGAAGCCGTCGCGCAGCCGCTCCGGCAGGCCGTTGCCCGCGAGGAAGGTGTGGCGCGTTTCGGCAAGCCCGTTCTCCAGCGAGAAGTACGGATCGTCGAAGCGGGTCGAGACGGGCGTGCCGTTGTCGCGCCATTCAAGGCGGGCGGGATGGTGGTGCATCGGGGGATGGCCTATGAGTCGCGGCGGAGAATGGCGGCGGTGTCGGGGGAAGTCCATGGCTGAGGTGACGGTGCGCGGCGCGGGGGTGTTCGGCCTGTCGATCGCCTGGGAGTGTGCCCGCCGCGGGGCGAAGGTGCGGGTGATCGACACGCGCGGCGTGGGCGCGGGCTCCTCAGGCGGCGTGGTGGGGGCGCTGGCGCCGCATGTGCCGGAGAACTGGAACCCGAAGAAGGCGTTTCAACTGGAGAGCCTGCTGGCGGCGGAGGCCTTCTGGGCCGGAGTGACTGCGGCAGGCGGGGTGGACCCGGGGTATGCCCGCGGCGGACGGGTGCAGCCGGTGGTGCCGGGCGGCGAGGAACTTGCCCGCGCGCGCGAGGCCGGGGCGGTGGCGCTCTGGCAGGGCCGCGCGGAGTGGCGCGTGGTGGCCGAGGCGGAGGCTCCGGCCTTTCGCCCGGTGTCGGAAACCGGGCTCTGGGTGGTGGACACGCTGACGGCCCGGCTCCACCCGGCGAAGGCCTGCGCGGCGCTTGTCGCGGCGCTGGAGACGGTGGGCGCCGAGGTGGTGATCGGCGAGGCGGAGGCGCGCGGGCCGGTGATCTGGGCCACGGGCGCGGAGGGGCTGGCGGCGCTGTCGGAGGATCTCGGCAAGACGGTGGGCGTGCCGGTGAAGGGCCAGGCGGCGCTGCTGCACTTCGACGCGCGGGAGGCGGCGCAGCTCTTTGCCGACGGGGTCCACGTCGTGCCCCACGCCGACGGGACGGTGGCGATCGGCTCCACCTCGGAACGGGACTTCGACGGGCTGGAGACGGATGAGCAACTCGACGCGCTGTTGGAGAAGGCCTGCCGGCTGGTGCCCTTGCTCCACGGTGCGCCGGTGGTGAAACGCTGGGCCGGGCTGAGGCCCAGGGCGCGCAGCCGGGCACCCATGCTGGGGCCCTGGCCGGGGCGAGAGGGGCAGTTCGTGGCGAACGGCGGCTTCAAGATCGGCTTCGGCATGGCGCCGGGGGTGGCGCGGGTGATGGCCGACCTGGTGCTGGAGGGGCGCGACGGGATTCCGGAGGGGTTCCGGGTAGAGGACAGCCTATAGGTTGGAAAAGGCGCCCCGGGAAAGACCGAGGGGCGCAGCCGATCCTCGTGTCAGGCCGCCTTCAACCGGTCGCGGCCATGCGGCTCGGTCCAGTCCAGCACCGGGTTCAGCGGGATGATGCGGTGCGGGTTCACCGTGTCGTGGCTGTAGTGGTAGTGGCGGATGTAATGGGCGGGCACGCAGGTGGCAGCGACGCCGGGCACCTGGTAGAGTTCGCGGGCGTAGGCCCAGAGGTTGGGCATCTCGCGCAGAAAGTTGCGGTTGCACTTGAAGTGGGTGTGATAGACCTCGTCGAAGCGCACCAGCGTGGTGAAGAGCCGCCAGTCGGCCTCGGTGATCCGGTCGCCCATCAGGTAGCGATTGCGCGACAGCCTGTCTTCCAGCCAGTCGAGGCTTTCGAACAGCGGATGAACGGCCTCGTCGTAGGCCTTCTGCGAGGTGGCGAAACCGGCCTTGTAGACGCCGTTGTTGACGGTGTCGTAGATGCGGGCGTTCACCTCTT
>CAYVQK010000045.1:0-21742 GCA_964454145.1 uncultured Oceanicola sp.
GATCGACATTGTTCTCTTTCTTGAACTCGTCCGCCAGGTAATTGACGATCCGCATGTCGAAGTCTTCGCCGCCGAGGAAGGTATCCCCGTTGGTCGATTTCACCTCGAACAGGCCATCGTCGATCTCGAGGATGGTCACGTCGAAGGTGCCGCCGCCAAGGTCATAGACGGCAATGGTCTTGCTGTCCTTCTTGTCGAGGCCATAGGCCAGCGCGGCCGCGGTCGGCTCGTTGATGATCCGCAACACTTCAAGGCCCGCGATCTTGCCGGCGTCCTTGGTCGCCTGGCGCTGGGCGTCGTTGAAGTAGGCAGGAACGGTGATGACCGCCTGGGTCACGTCCTCGCCGAGGTAGCTCTCGGCGGTTTCCTTCATCTTGCCCAGGATGAACGCGGAGATCTGCGACGGCGAGTATTTCTCGCCCTTTGCACTCACCCATGCGTCGCCATTGCCGCCATCCACGATGTCATAGGGAACGATCCCCTTGTCCTTCGTGACCTCGGCATCATCCACCCGGCGCCCGATCAGGCGCTTCACGGCAAAGATGGTCGCGTCGGGGTTGGTCACGGCCTGCCGCTTCGCGGGCTGGCCGACAAGGCGCTCACCGTCGGTGAAGGCCACGATCGAGGGGGTCGTGCGCGCACCCTCGCTGTTTTCGATCACCTTGGGTTGCGAGCCGTCCATGATGGCGACACAGCTGTTGGTGGTCCCAAGGTCGATACCGATGACTTTAGCCATTATACTCTACCTCTTCTTTCGGCGATGTTGTGGGCGTCAGGTCCTCTGAGAGGCCCCTGCCGCCCGATCCCAAGATTGGACAGGGTTGGCCCCCTGACCGAGCTTCGGTGGGTATATAAGGAGCCGGTTGCCGCGCTGCAACACATGTGAATGGATGAATCTGCGGGAAAATCGTCGGGATTGTGGGGAAAACACGTGAACCTTGAGAAGCTCGCCAAAGGCTTTGCAGCACAACCCGTCCTGGAGAGCGCAACCCTCCTGTTGCGCCCCTTGGCCGACGCCGATCGTGCGGCGCTGGCACAGGCCGCCTCCGACCCGAAGATCTGGGAGGGCCACCCCGCCAGGGACCGCTGGAAACCCGAGGTCTTCACTCGCTACTTCGACATGATCCTCGAAAGCCGGTCGGCTCTCGTGGTCTGCGAGAAGCCGGGCGGCCGTGTGATCGGAACCTCCCGATTCTACGCCACTGCCGATGCGCCGGGCGAGCCTTCGGTCGGCTTCACCTTCCTCATCCGCGATCACTGGGGCGGGGCGACGAACTTCGAGATGAAACGGCTCATGTTCGGTCATACCTTCGGTTCGGCAAGCACCGTATGGCTCCACATCGACCCCACCAACATCCGTTCGCAAACGGCCACCGCTCGGCTCGGCGCGGTGCATGACCACGATGCCATGATCGACCTTGGCGGCGGGCCCGGCCTGCGCCAATGCTGGCGCCTCACCCGCACGGCCTGGGAGGCGGTCCTCGCCGCCCGCGCATGACGGAGCCCCTCGACTTTCGCGGCGTGGCCCTCTGGCCCGGCCTGCTCGACCGCCCCGCCCAAGAGGCCATGGTTGCCGCACTGCGCCGGGTGGCCGAGGCCGCGCCGATGTTTCACCCCGAAACCCGTTTCGGCAAGAAGATGTCGGTGAAGATGACCTCCGCTGGTGATTACGGCTGGGTCTCCGACCGGCGCGGCTACCGCTACGAGCCGCGCCACCCCTCCGGCGTGGCTTGGCCGCCGATTCCCGCCGAGGTTCTTGAGGTTTGGAAGGCGGTCAGCGGCACCGACCGCGCCCCCGAGTGCTGCCTGGTCAACTACTATTCAGAGAGCGCCCGCATGGGCCTCCATCAGGATATCGACGAGTCCGACTTCTCCATGCCCGTCGTGTCCATTTCGCTCGGCGATGACGCTCTCTTTCGGGTCGGCGGCCTCTCCCGATCCGACCCCACCGCCTCCACCTGGCTCCACTCCGGCGACGTTTGCGTGCTCTCGGGCGAGGCCCGCCGTGCCTTCCACGGCATCGACCGTCTGAAGCCCGGCACTTCCACCCTGCTTCCCCAGGGCGGCCGTCTGAACGTCACGCTCCGCGTCGTCACCTAGGCTGGGCACTCCGCCCACCGGGCTGACCGCCCTTCCCAAACCGATCCTGCACCGCCATCCTCGCCCCAGGGGAGGCCACCATGAAGATCACCAAAGTCACCAGCCACGTGCTGCGCTACGACCTGCCGGAGCCGCTCGGCTACTCGCAGCAGTATTACCATCAGCGCACCGCCCATCTCGTCGAGGTCGAAACCGATGAAGGTGTGACCGGCTGGGGCGAGTGCTTCGGCGCGGGCAACGTGGCGCTCGCCAATCGCGCCATCGTCGAGCAGGTCATCCAGCCCATGGTGCTCGGGATGGACCCGCTGGACCGCGACGTGATCTGGCACAAGGTCTACAACCTCCTGCGCGACCACGGGCAGAAGGGGATGCCCATGCAGTCGCTCTCCGGTGTAGACATCGCGCTCTGGGACATCGCGGGCAAGGTCGCGGGCCTGCCGCTCTGCCAACTCATCGGTGGCCGCCACCGCAGCCGCGTGCCGGTCTACGGCTACGGCATGATGCTCCGCCCCGAACCCGCCGACGAACTCGTCGCCCGCTTTCCCGACGAGGCCGCCGCGATCCGCGATATGGGCTTTGTCGCCACCAAGATGAAGGTCGGCCTCGGCCCCAGGGACGACATTCGCCTGATCGAGGCCGTCCGCCGCGGTGTCGGTGACGACTTCCGCTTCATGGTCGATGCCAACCATTGCTACACCACCTCCGACGCCTTCTACGTCGGTCGCGCGATGGAGGAGTTCCAACCCTATTGGTTCGAGGAGCCTGTCGCGCCGGAGGATCTTGATGGCTATCGCGAGCTGCGCGCCGGGTTGTCAGTGAACATTTCCGGCGGCGAGGTCGAATTCAACCGCTGGGGATGGCGCGCGCTGCTGGAGGCCCGCGCGCTCGACATCGCCCAGCCCGAGGTCTGCGCGCTCGGCGGGGTGAGTGAGTATCTGCGGGTGCTGGCGCTCTGCCACGCCCACTTCACGCCGGTGGTGAACCACGTCTGGGGCTCTGCCATCGCCGTTGCCACCAACCTCCAGCTACTCGCTGCGATGCCGCCTCTTCCGGGCGGCCTGCACCCTTGGGAACCGATGCTCGAGTTCGACACCACCGACAACAGGTTCCGCGACGAGCTCCTCGAGGAGCCGCTCGACATCCAGGGTCAGGTCGCCCGCTCAGGCGGCTTCGCAGCGGTGCCCGAGGGCCCCGGGATCGGCGTCGAGCCCGACCGCGCCTTCCTGGCCCGCTTCGCGGTTGACCGGTGAGGGCGGTGGATCGGTTAACGCGGCAGTCCGACAAATCGTATGCATCGGATGTGCATGGGGTGTGCATCGGTTGTGCATGGGTTGTTGCCCTGCAAGATCACGGGTCAGCGCCGAAATCCTGCCCCACCGTACGCCCTCGGTTCTAGCGCTTCGCGCTCCAGCTGTAGGACACCCGCTTGCGGGTGAAGAACTCGCCCAGAAGCCCCAGAACGATGAGCACAAGCGAGACGTAGAGCGGGTAAGTCACTGAACTGTGGTGAGGATTGTAATTGATGAAGGCATGGCCCCGGGTCTGGTCGATGATGTGGAACAGCGGGTTCCAGTCGAAGAACGGCAGGATCGTGGCCGGAAGGTTGTTGGCGAGAAACATCTTCCCCGAGGCAATCATGTTGGCCCGCGTGTACACCGTGGTGATCACCCCCACCACCTCCGGCGCCCAAGGCTTCGCCGACAGGAAAAGCATCCCCACGGCCACCCCCGAGAACCAGGCGAGGATCACCATGCCTGCCACCCCGACCGGCTCGTAGATGTAGAGCGGTGTGATGGCGACATGGTAGAGAAACAGGATCAGCACCATCGAAAGCACCTGCGTATACAGGCACGACAGCGATGACGAGCAGATGGCGATCACGGTGTTCATCGGCGCATGCTTCATCATCGCCGAGGCCGGCCCCTCCGATCCGACGACGGCACCCAAGGCCTTTACATGCGTCATGAACATGAAGATGCCGGTCATGATGAACAGCAGGAAATCGCCGCGCACCGCGTTCTTCTTCAGGCCGAGGATGGAGAACATGATGTAGAAGGCGAGCACCATGACGACGGTCTGGAGCATGTTCAGGAGCAGGCCGACGACGGCGTTGCCGTGCCCCTTGCGCACCTCGCGCACGGTCGCATGGTAGATCAGCTCGAGCATAGCCAATGCCGAGCCGTAGGGCGTTCTTGGGGTCTGCTTCTCGAACATCTGCCTGCCGGCCTTTTCGTGCTGCCTTCCGCGCTTCTTGCACGGAAAACTTGCCGAAACTTTGACGCCAAACCATAAGGGGCCGGGGTTGGCAGATCAATCGACGCCTCCGTGAGAGACAGGAGAGAAGTATGGATTTCGACCGTTTGGTCACAGTGATGCGTCGGCTGGCGCTCGAGGCGGGCGCGGAGATCATGAAGATCTACGAGGCCGACGATTTCGAGGTGAAGTCCAAATCCGATGCGAGCCCTGTCACCGAGGCCGACGAAGCCGCCGATGCCCTCATCGGCGCTGGCCTGCGAGAGGCCTTCCCCGATGTCCTCGTGGTCACCGAGGAGCAGGCCGCCACCCACTCCGAGAGCGCAGAGGCCTTCCTCATCGTCGACCCGCTCGACGGCACCAAGGAGTTCGTCCAGCGCCGCGGTGATTTCACTGTGAACATCGCCTATGTCGAGAAGGGCGTGCCTCTGCGCGGCGTGGTCTATGCCCCGGCGAAGGAACGGTTGTTCTATACCCTCGCTTCCGGCCAGTCGGTCGAGGAGAAAGGCACCCACGCCCCCGGCGAGCCGGGCGAGCAGGTGCCCATGCACGTCTCCGAGGCCGACAATTCCGCGCTCATGGTGGTGGCCTCCAAATCCCACCGCGATCAGGCCACCGATGATTATATCGGCCTCTACCAGGTGGCCGACATGAAGAGCGCGGGAAGCTCGCTCAAGTTCTGCCTTGTCGCCACCGGCGAGGCCGACATCTATCCCCGCCTCGGTCGCACCATGGAATGGGATACCGCCGCAGGCGACGCCGTGCTGCGCGGGGCAGGGGGCAGGATGGTCCGTTTCGATGACCACACCCCCTTCACCTACGGCAAGCCGGGCTACGAAAACCCCTTCTTCATCGCCCATGCGCCCGACGTGGCGCTCAAGCAGGGCTGAGCTTCGAGGCCGCGCATGTCTTTTCTCATCGTCATTCCCGCCCGCTACGCCTCGCAGCGCTACCCCGGCAAGCCGCTGGCCATGCTTCGCGGGGCCACCGGCGTCGAGAAGACCCTGATCCAGCGCAGCTGGGAGGCGGCACAGGCCGTGCCCGGCAGCCCGCATGTGGTCGTGGCAACAGACGACAGCCGCATCCGTGAGGCGGCGGAGAGCTTTGGCGCCGAGGTGGTGATGACCCCCGACACCTGTGCCAACGGAACCGAGCGCTGCGCGGCCGCGGTCGAGGCGCTGGGCGAAAGCTACGACGTGGTGGTCAATCTCCAGGGCGATGCACCGCTCACTCCCGCCTGGTTCATCGACGATCTCGTCGCCGCCATGCGCGCCGAGCCGGCTGCCGACATCGCCACGCCGGTGCTGCGCTGCGACGGCTTCGCGCTCAAGGCCTTCCTCGATGACCGCAAGGCCGGGCGGGTCGGCGGGACGACGGCGGTGTTCGGGGCAGACAACTCGGCCCTCTACTTCTCCAAGGAGGTGATCCCGTTCACCTCCTCCAGCTATCCCAACGAAGCCGCCACCCCGGTGTTTCACCACGTCGGCGTCTACGCCTACCGGCCCGACGCGCTCGCCGCCTATCCCACCTGGCCCACCGGGCCGCTGGAGCGGCTCGAGGGGCTCGAGCAGCTGCGCTTCCTGGAGCAGGGCCGTCGCGTGCTCTGCGTCGAGGTGCAGGGCAAGGGCCGCGCGTTCTGGGAGCTGAACAACCCCGAAGACATCCCCCGCATCGAGGCGATGCTGGCACAGATGGGCGTTGAATGACCTCCAAGGCGAGTGTCATCATCGTCAGCCGTGACCGTCCCCAGGAACTCCGCCGCAACCTTCCTGCCTTCCGTTTCCAGACCCACCGGGCTTTTGAGCTGATCCTCGTGGCGGACCCGGCGGGGCTTGAGGTCGCGCGGGAGCTTAACCTCTCCGACCGGATGAAGCTGGTAGAGTGCGACGAGGCCAACATCTCGCTGGCCCGCAACCTCGGCCTCTCCGTCGCCGCCGCGCCCCTCGTCGCCTTCATCGACGATGACGCCACCCCGGAGCCCCCGTGGCTCGCGCGCCTCCTCGCGCCCTTCGACGATCCGGAGGTGGTGGCCAGCACCGGCTTCGTGCGCGGCAGGAACGGAATTTCCATGCAATGGCAAGGGGTTGCGACCGATCAGACCGGGGCGGACATCGCGCTCGAAGTTCATGAAACAGAAACCACGTTTCATTCCATCGCGCGGTGCATCAAGACTCATGGAACCAACTGCGCATTTCGCCGAGACGACCTCGCGCAGATCGGCGGTTTCGACCCGGCCTTCCGCTTCTTCCTCGACGAAACCGACGTCACCCACCGCCTCGCGCCCCGGGGCGGAAAAACCGCAATCGTCCCCCTCGCCCAGGTCCATCACGCCTATGCTGCCAGCGCCTCCCGCAAGGCCAACCGGGCGCCCACCGACCTCACCGAGATCGGCCGCTCCACCGCGCTGTTCCTTCGCCGCCACTGCCCCGAGGCGCTTCACTCCGATGCAGTCGACGCCTTGCGCCGGAGGCAGACCGAACGACTCGCACTCCATCGCAGCAAGGGTCGTGTGACGACCTCGGATGAAGCTCCTCTCATCCAGAGCCTCGAGCGCGGCATTGCCGAGGGTCTCGACGCCGAACTCTCGCGCCTCACCCCTCTCGCTCCCGCATCGGCGCCTTTCCTCCCCTTTGCGAAAGGTCCGGGCCCGGTGAAGCACGATCTGCGAAGTTGCAGCCTCCTCGGCTATCGCCGGGCCCTGGCTCAAGCCCGCGCCGACGCAGTCCGCGACGACAGGGTCATCACTCTGCTGCGGCTGTCCCCGACGACCCGCTTCCATTCGAGCCGTTTCGATCCCGCCGGTGTCTGGCTTCAGCGTGGCGGGCTCTTCGGCCGTTCGCTGCGCAGCGATCCCCTGTTTCGGCTCTGGCGTCGATCGGCCCGGATCGCGCGGGAAGGTGCAAGAATCGCCTCATTTCGCAGCCCCGAGGGCTGAGGGCCGCCCAAATGCCGCGAGGCACGCCAACTCCCGCCGAGGTTCTCGCCGCAGTGCAACAAATTCGCCCGTTGGCTGTTTCTTCGTCGCGGCTTTGCCCCTATCGTCCCCTGCATACAGCGCCTCCGTTGCGGCGCTTTGGCGGTGAGTTCCGCGTGTGAAACCTGATTGAAGAGACTGATATGAAAAAAGTGACCAAGGCGATCTTCCCCGTGGCGGGCCTCGGAACGCGTTTCCTCCCGGCGACGAAATCGATTCCCAAGGAGATCATGACCTTGGTCGACCGACCGCTCATCCAGTACGCCATCGACGAGGCCCGCGCGGCCGGGATCAAGGAGTTCATCTTCGTCACCTCCCGCGGCAAAGGCGCCCTCGAAGACTACTTCGACCACGCTCCGGTGCTGGAACAGGAGCTGCGCAAGAAGGGCAAGGAGCAGCTCATGGAGGTGTTGAAGAACACCAACATGGAATCCGGCGCCATCGCCTACATCCGTCAGCACAAGGCGTTGGGCCTCGGTCACGCCGTCTGGTGCGCCCGTCGGCTGATCGGCAACGAGCCCTTCGCGGTGATCCTGCCGGATGACGTGATCGCCGCCGAAAAGCCCTGCCTCCAGCAGATGGTGGAAGCCCATGAGGAGACCGGCGGCTGCATGGTCGCCGCCATGGAAGTGCCAGCCTCGAAGGCCTCCGCATACGGGCTACTCGCCGTCGAGGAAGATCACGGCAGCCTGGTCAAGGTGTCCGGTATGGTCGAGAAGCCGAAGCCCGAAGACGCGCCCTCCAACCTTGCTGTCATTGGCCGCTACATCCTTACACCGAAGGTGCTGAACAACCTGAACAAGAAGCAGAAAGGCAGCGGCGGCGAGATCCAGCTCACCGACGCCATCGCCGACGAGATCGGTGGCAAGGACGGCGTCTACGGCTACCGCTTCAATGGCGAGCGCTTCGACTGCGGCTCCAAGGCGGGTTTCCTGCAGGCGACGGTTTCCTTCGGCCTGAGCCGCGACGAACTGCGCGACGAACTCTGGGGCTACCTGCGCGAGCTCGTTGCGAGCGAGAAGGCGGCGCAGTAGGCAACGGCCAAATGGCAGATCATGTCCTCGTCACCGGGGGCGCCGGGTACATCGGCGCCCACGCCTGCAAGGCTCTTCAGCGCGCCGGCTACATTCCCGTCGCCTTCGACAACCTGTCGACAGGCTGGCGCGATGCCGTGAAGTTCGGACCCCTCCACCAGGGTGACCTGCTCGATCGTTCCAGCATCGACGCCGCCTTCGACCGCTACAAGCCCGTCGCCGTGATGCACTTCGCCGCCCTCTCGCTGGTGGGAGAGAGCATGAAGGATCCGGGGAAGTACTGGCGCGAGAACGTCACCGGCGCCGCGAACCTCGCCGACGCCGCCGTGGCCGCAGGCTGCCTCGATTTCGTGTTTTCTTCCACCTGCGCCACCTACGGCGATCAGGATGGCGTGGTGCTGGATGAAGACACCGCACAGGCGCCGATCAATGCCTACGGCAGCTCCAAGCTGGCCATCGAACAACTCCTGGCCGATTTCGAGGCCGCACATGGCCTTCGCTCGGTGACCTTCCGCTATTTCAATGTCGCCGGTTCCGACCCCGACGCCGAGGTGGGCGAGCAGCACCTGCCCGAGACGCATCTGATCCCCCTGATGCTCGATGCCATCTCCGGCAAGCGCGACGCGCTGACGATCTTCGGGACCGATTACAACACGCCGGACGGCACCTGTATCCGCGATTACGTCCACGTCACCGACCTCGTGGATGCCCACGTGAAGGGGTTGGAATGGCTGAAAGCGGGCAAGGGGAGCCGGGTGTTCTGCCTCGGCTCGGGTGCCGGGTTCTCGGTGCGGGAGGTTGTCGATGCCAGCCGGGCCGTTACCAACCGCGAAGTGCCGATGGTAGAGGGCGCACGTCGCCCGGGTGATGCGGCCGCGCTGGTGTCGGGCAGCCGCAGAGCCGTTGAGGAGCTGGGCTGGCAGCCGCAACGGTCGGACATCGCCACCATGATCGCCGACGCCTGGCGCTGGCACCAGTCAGCGCCCTATGAGCGCTGAGACACGCCCGCGCTGCCTCGACCTGTCGCGGCTCGTCTCCCGCGTCGGCCGCGGGCCGCTGACCGGAGTGGACAGGGTGGAGCGGGCCTATCTCGACCGGCTCCTTGCCTCCGATGCACCCCTCTTCGGTCTTGTCAGGCTCCCACTCTCTTATGCTCTGCTCGACCGCCAGGGCACCGCGACCCTTGCCGCACGCCTCGCCGCCGGAGGCAAGTGGGGTAGCACCGACATTTTCGGGCTCTTCAACCGCAGGCTCTCCCCGCTCCAGCGTCGCGTTCATTCCGATATCCGCCGTCTCGCTCTTGCCACCTGCGTCCGTCCGCGCCTTGCGGCAATGCTCGCCCGCCATCTGCCAACTGGCTTCCGCTATCTCAATGTCGGCCACTCAAATCTCACCGAACGCGTGCTCTCCGCAATGACCGCCCGAGGCGCCGAGATCACGGTGCTCATTCACGACATGATCCCGCTCGATTTCCCCCAGTATCAACGGGAGGGTCAGCCCGAGAAGTTCCAAGCCGCGATGCGCCGGGTCAGCCGATATGCCACCCGCGTGATCTGCAATTCCGAGCACACCCGGGAACGAGCGATGCACTGGCTGGGTCACTTCGGTCGGATGCCGGAGGCCGTGGTGGCGCATCTCGGGGTGGATCAACCGCAGGCCAAGGTCGCGGACGTGCCCGAGCACCTGCCTACAGACGACCCCTATTTCGTGACAACGGGCACCATCGAGCCGCGCAAGAACCACGCGCTCCTTCTCGATGCCTGGAAACACCTCGAAGAGATGCCCGGACAAACGCCCCGGCTCTTCATCCTCGGCAGCCGAGGCTGGAACAATGAAGAGCTTTTTGCCCGGCTCGATGATCTGCGCCGGATGGGTGGCCCGATCCACGAAGTGGCGGGCCTGCCCGACGGAGCCGTCGCAGCCCTGACCAGAGACGCGAGCGGTGCCCTCTTCCCATCCCAAGCCGAGGGCTTCGGTCTGCCTCCCGCCGAAGCCCTTGCACTGGGTACGGCCACGATCATCAACGACCTGCCCGTCTACCGGGAATTCCTCGGGGATTTGCCAGTTTACCTAGATAGCAACGATAGTTATCTATGGGCCAAGACCATTCATGAAATGGCGTCAACGGGCGGCGTGGGACCGAGAGTCGAGCTTGAAAACTTGCAACTCCCAACTTGGGATGCGCATTTCAACAAAGTCTTAGGCGTGACCTGATACCGCTATGCCGCCATGCCCATGGGGCGAAGGATTGAGTTGGGCGCTTTGAGATCATACCGCTTGCGGCTCCAGCGGAAGCGCTGGCGCATTCGCGCGCTTCGCAAGCGTCGGGAGCTGTCGAAGGTTGCCGATCGCAGTGCGTCGGTCCGCGATGGCGACGTTCTGGCCTTCGTCACCCTCCGAAACGAGCGCATTAGGCTTCCGTACTTCTTCGAGTACTATCGCAAGCTGGGGGTGGCTCACTTCTTCATCGTCGACAATGGCTCCGACGACGGCTCGCACGAATATCTAGCCGATCAGCCGGATGTATCGCTTTGGACGACACAGCACAGCTATAAGCGCGCTCGTTTCGGGGTGGACTGGCTGAACTGGCTGCAACGCAAGTATGCCCACGGCCATTGGACGCTGGTGGTCGATGTCGACGAGTTCTTCGTCTACCCCTTCTGCGACACACGCCCGATCCGCGCGCTGACAGATTGGCTCGATGCCTCCTCAATCAAGTCGTTCTCGGCGATGCTGCTCGACATGTATCCCAAGGGTCCGCTCGATGCGCTGCCCTATACCGAAGGTCAGAACCCACTGGAGATCGCCAGCTACTTCGACAGCGGCAACTACCAGATCACCCGCAACAGGCTCTATGGCAACCTCTGGATACAGGGCGGCCCGAGGGCGCGAGCCTTCTTCGGCGACACGCCGGAGCGGGCGCCGGCGCTCAACAAAATCCCGCTGGTGAAGTGGGACAGGCACTACACCTACGTCAGCTCTACCCACATGCTGCTGCCGCGCGGACTCAACCTCGTCTATGACGAGTGGGGCGGCGAGAAGGCGAGCGGGATCCTTCTGCACGCAAAGTTTCTCGATACCTTCACCGCAAAGTCCGAAGAAGAACTGGCGCGCGGTGAGCACTATGCCGCGAGCCACGAGTACAAGGCCTACGCCCGTGTTCTGCGCGACAATCCCGACTTCTGGACGAAGTGGAGCGAGCGCTACATCAACTGGCGCCAGCTCGAGATCCTCGGGTTGATGTCGAAGGGGAACTGGGCCTGATGGTCGGGTTCGTGATGCTCGTGCACACCGCGCTGGACCGCGCCAGCCAGACGGCGCGGCACTGGGCCACCAGTGGCTGCCCGATCGTGATCCACTGCGACAAGAAGGTCGACAAAAAGTCCTACACCAGGTTCACCGAGTCGCTCGCCGACCTCGACAACGTCAGCTTCGCGCCGCGATACCGCTGCGAGTGGGGCACGTGGAACATCGTCGCTGCCACCCAGCGCGCCGCGGAGATCATGCTCGAGAAGCACCCCGAGGTCGGCCATGTCTACCTCGCGTCCGGCTCCTGTCTGCCGCTCCGCCCCGTGCAGGAACTCAGGGCCTATCTCGCGGCCCGGCCCCGAACCGATTTCATCGAGAGCGTCACCATCGAAGACGTGACCTGGACGAAGGGCGGCTTCGACAGCGAGCGTTTCACCCTGCGCTTTCCGTTCTCCTGGAAGCGGCAGCGCTTTCTCTTCGACCGGTACGTCGCCCTCCAGCGCATGGTCCGGTTCCGGCGGCGTGTGCCGAAGGGGTTGGTGCCGCATCTCGGCTCGCAGTGGTGGTGCCTGTCCCGCCGGACCCTCGAAGCCATCCTGACCGATCCGGACAGGCCGATCTACGACGGATACTTCAAACGGGTCTGGATCCCTGACGAAAGCTACTTCCAGTCCATCGTCCGGGTCTATTCGAGCGACGTCGAGAGCCGTTCCCTGACGCTCTCCAAGTTCGATTTCCAAGGCAAGCCGCACATCTTCTATGATGACCACCTGCAGCTGCTGCGCCGGTCCGACTGCTTCGTTGCCCGCAAGATCTGGCCGCAGGCCAACCGGCTCTACGCGTCCTTCCTGTCGAACGACCCGAAGGTGACCAAGAACGCCGAGCCGAACCCCTCCAAGATCGACCGGCTCTTCGCCAAGGCGGTCGACCGTCGCACGCGCGGGCGCACCGGGCTCTACATGCAAAGCCGCTTCCCCAACCAGGACTGGGAAAACGGCAAGACAGCCGAGCCCTACTCGGTGTTCGAAGGCTTTGCCGAGCTTTTCTCCAACTTCGATACCTGGCTTGGAAAGGCGGCCGGCGGGCGGGTCCATGGCCACCTCTTCGCGCCCGATCGCGTGCAGTTCGCCGGTGGTGACAAGGTCTACAACGGCGGGTTGTCCGACAGTGCTCCCCTGCGCGACCAGAACCCGACAGCCTTCCTCACGAACCTGATCTGGAACACCCGGGGCGAACGGCAGATGTTCCAGTTCGGACCGGGAGACGCGCAGGACATCCAGTGGCTGATCGCAACCGACCCCAAGGCGCAGATTTCCGTCATCACCGGCGCGTGGGCGATCGACCTGTTCCGCCTCGGCATCAACTCCTCGATCGTCCGAAAGGAGGCCGCCCGCCTGCAGGCGGTCGAGGCCCAACACCTCGACGTCCTGCGCTCTCCCTACGCCAAGGCAAGGGTGCGGATCTGGTCGTTGGCCGAGTTCATCGAAGATCCGATGAACAACCTGCAAACCATCATGGACGACATCATCCCCGGCGCCCGCCGCCGGCTCACCGCGGCGCCCCTGATGCAGGATCTGAACGGCTTCGGCCAGTTCCTGCAGAGGCTCAAGAACCAGGGCATGAACCCCTACCTCGCGGGCGATTTTCCGGTGGATCCGGAATCCGTGCCGATCTCCACAGATTCCCAGCGCCCCTATCTCGTGAAGAAGTGACCAACCGATGAGCGACCGTTTCGACAGTTTCGTGATCTTCGGCGAGATGCGCACGGGCTCGAATTACCTGGAAGAGAACCTCAATCGCTACGACGGCCTCCACTGCTATGGCGAGGCGTTCAACCCGCACTTCGTGGGCCACCACAACACCAGGGAGCTCTTCGACATGACCCTCGCCGCGCGCGAGGCCGATCCGCTTCGGCTGATCGAGCGGATGAAGAAGAACACCAAGGGCCTGCCCGGCTTTCGATTCTTCCACGATCACGATCCGCGCGTGCTCGAGGCCTGCCTCCCCGACCCGCGCTGCGCCAAGGTCATCCTCACCCGCAATCCGCTGGAAAGCTACGTCAGCCGAAAGATCGCCGCCGAGACGGGCCAGTGGAGGCTGACCGATGCCAAGCATCGCCGCGATGCCCGCATCCGCTTCGATCCCGCGGAATTCGAGACGCTTCTGGAGGAGCTTCAGGCCTTCCAGCTCACCCTGCTGCACGAGATGCAGATCACCGGCCAGACCGGATTCTACATAGCCTACGAAGACATCAACGACCTTTCGGTCCTCAACGGGCTGGCGAGGTTTCTCGGCGCCGACACCCCGCTGGAGAGCCTCTCAACCAAGCTCAAGAAGCAGAATCCCGGCGGCCTGGAAGACAAGGTGGTCAACTTCGAGGAGATGCAGGCGGCGCTGGCCCGGCTCGACAGGTTCGACCTCAACCGCACGCCCAACTTCGAGCCACGGCGCGGGGGCGTGGTGCCAACCTACATCGGCTGTACTACCAGCCCGATCCTCTTCATGCCGGTCAAGGGTGCGGCGCTGAGCCCGGTGGAGCGATGGATGGCGGCGGTCGACGGGGTCGAGGCGGAGGCCCTCCAGCGCGGCTTCAACCAGAAGACGCTCCGGCAATGGCGCCGCCAGAACAAGGGCGCCCGAAGCTTCAGCGTGATCGCCCATCCACTCGAGCGGGCGCACAGGGTCTTCTGCCATCACATTCTGCGGGCCGAGGGGCCTGGCGCCTTCACCAAAATTCGCAGCGTGCTGCGCGAGGGCTACAATGTTCCGCTCCCCGAAGGCGAGCCGGGCGAGGAATACGATACCACCGCCCACCACGCGGCCTTCCTGGCCTGGCTGAAGTTCCTGAAGTCCAATCTCGCCGGTCAGACGGGCGTGAGGATCGACGCTGCCTGGGCAAGCCAGGCCGGCGTGATCCAGGGCTTCGCCGAGCTGGGCCAGCCCGACCTGATCATCCGGGAAGATCAATTGGCGCTGGGCCTCTCGCAGCTCCTCGCGCAATGCGGGCTCGATGCGGCGCCCGAACCGGAGCCTCTGGCTGACGACGGCTCGGTCCTGCTCGACACGATTCTCGACGATGAAATCGAGCAGGCCGCGCTGGATGCCTACCAGCGCGACTATCTCACCTTCGGGTTCAAGAGGCTGAAGAACAGCTGAAGCGGCTCAGGCCGCCTGTTGGCCGGGTGCTTCCGTCAGGATGGCGTGGAGCGTCGCCGGCGCATCATTGGCTCGCAGCTTGCTGCAGACACCGCTGTCGCGGAGCGTGCGCGACACCAGCGCCAGTGCCTTCAGGTGATCGACACCCGAATCCTGGGGCGCGAACAGAGCGAAGACGAGATCGACCGGCTGACGATCGACCGAATCGAACTCGACCGCCTTCTCGATCCGGAAGAACACGCCAACCACACGATCCAGGCCGTCGAGCCGGGCATGCGGCAGGGCAACGCCCCGGCCCACACCTGTGGGACCGAGGCTTTCGCGTTCCATGAGCGCATCGACCGAGCGCTGCGACTCAAGCCCGTAGACGGAATGCGCAAGCTCCGCCAACTGCTGAAACAGCCGCTTCTTGCTGCTCACACCCTGCAAGACCTTGACGGCCTCAGGCTTGAGGATTTCCTGCAGCTGCATGTTCTGCCCGGCCTTCCCGCCCCTTCAGCGAGGCGTCACTCATTGCTGTTTGGTGTCGATCCAGCCGATGTTTCCGTCTTCTCGACGGTACACCACGTTCACACCGTTATGCCCTTCGTTGCGGAAGACCAGAACCGGGGCCCCCTGGAGTTCCATCTGCATCACAGCCTCACCGACGGAAAGGGCAGGCACCCGGGCCTCCATTTCGGCGATGATCATGGGCTGGAGGCTTTCCGGCTCCTCGGCCTCGGTATCTTCCGATGCGGCGAGGATATACGAAGACGCGCCGATGAATTCAACCGGCTGCGTGCGCTCCTTGTGGTGGTCCTTGAGGCGGCGTTTGTAGCGCCTCAACTGCTTCTCCATCTTGTCGCAGCAGAGCTCGAAGGCAGAGTAGATCTCCGCCGCATGGGCCTTCGCCGAAGCCGTCAGCCCGGTCGAGAGGTGGATGGTGGATTCGCAGACGTACTCGTGTGCGCTCTTGGAAAAGATCACGTTCGCGTCGGTCGGACGCTCGGCATATTTGTCCACCACGGCCCCAAGCCCGGACTGCACATGGGTTTGCAGGGCTTCGCCGATGTCGATCTGTTTTCCGCTGATCTGGTAGCGCATGGTACCTCCTGGGTCTTCTTCGGGGTCGTCGTCCCATCGGTCAGAGGCACGGCACAGCGCCATGCGTGCCGAAGGGCTATCTCTATGTAGTGCGGTGTGCTGGATGTTTCAGCGAGTTCGGCGTCGGTCCGCTGATTGCGTCAGCAGGCGGCGGCGTTTGCTGGAGGACGGTATGTTCAGCCATTTTCGGTATTTGGCGACAGTTCTCCGCGCTATGTCAACTCCATCCTGTCTTAACTTCTCACGTATGTCCTCATCCGAGAGAACCGCGCCGGGCTCTTCGGCCGAAACGAGGCGCGTGATTGCAAGCTGCGCCTTATGGCTCGACGCCGGCACGTCCGGGTCGCCGGCGAGCGTCGCGGGGAAGAGCCGTTCGATCTCGATGATCCTGCCTCGCCAGATCAGGGTCTTTCCGGCGATCGCCCGCCCGACCGTGGACTTGTGGAGGGCCACCTCCTCGGCGATGGCAACTCGTGTCAGCGGCGCGAGAGCCTCGCTGCGCCCGGTGAAGAAGGCTGCCTGCGCATCCACCACCGCCTTGCCGACTTCGAGCAAGGTCTTGCCACGGTAGCGCACGGCGGAAATCAGCGCCTTCGCCTCTGCGAGATAGGTGGCGAGCTTCTCGCCACGCGCGTTCATGAGCGCCTTGTCGAGCCTCAGCCGCGGGGACTGATCGTTGACCAGTTCAACCGAGAGTTCCTCCGATGCGGTCTCTGTGACGAGAAGTTCCGGCACACGGACCACGGGCTCGGCAAGGTCGAAGGCCCGGCCCGGGGCCGGATCCAGCGAACGGACCAGAGCGGCAATCTCCCGCGCCTCCTGCTCGCCGAGTCCGAGAGCGGGACCGATCATCTCTGTCTGGCCCTTGCTGAAGTAGGGCAGACCGGCGAGCACCAGTTCCACGCGCGCGGGTGGCAGCCCGCTTTCGGCCAGTTGCAGGCGGATGGACTGGAGCAGATTGAAAGCGGCTACGCCCGTCGGCTCGCAGGATTGGAGCGCCCGCACGGCCAGACCGGCTATCGCCTCCGACAGCCCATGCTCCCGCGCGACCTCGGCGATGTTCTCCTGGGTGAAAAAGCCGCTGCCATCGAGATCGTAGGCCAACCGCCGAGCCGCTTCCGCGACATCGTCGGCAAGATCCATCAGCGCGATCTGGCCGGACAGATGCTCCCCAAGGCTCGGCCGCGCGGCGACGCTCTGCAAGGCTAATTCGTATTGGCTGCTCCCCTGACCGGAGCCGAAGCCCTCGCCCTCGAAAGGGGTGTAGATCAGGAAAGGGTTCTCCGCCGCAGCCTGCGCGATGAACTCTTCGAGCGACGGGCCCGTGAGCGCCAGGATGCCGATGGATTGCTGAAGCACCGGTGAGAGCGCTAGGCGCTGGGCCTGCTTCAGTTCGAGGCGATTATGCGGGCCGCTCATCGCGCCCGGCCCTACATGATGCGGAAGCTGTCGCCGAGGTAGACGCGGCGCACGTTCTCGTCCCTCACCACCTCGTCGGCGGTGCCGCTCATGAGGATCTTGCCATCATGCAGGATGTAGGCCCGATCGACGGTTTCCAACGTCTCGCGCACGTTGTGATCGGTGATCAGCACCCCGATTCCCCGGGTCTTCAGATCGGCAACAAGGTGCCGGATCTCGCCCACCGAGATCGGATCGACCCCGGCGAAGGGTTCATCGAGCAGCAGGTACTTCGGGTCGGCAGCCAGGCAGCGGGCAATCTCCACCCGCCGACGCTCACCGCCCGAAAGCGCCAGTGCCGGGGCGCGGCGCAGGTGCTCTATGGCAAACTCCGAAAGCAGCTCTTCAAGGCGCTCACGGCGCTTGTGCCGATCCGGCTCCGCGATCTCGAGAATCGCCATGATGTTGTCTTCCACGTTGAGCCCGCGAAAGATCGACATTTCCTGCGGCAGGTAACCGATGCCCAGCTTGGCGCGCCTATACATCGGCAGGCTCGTGACCTCCCGCCCGTCTATCTCTATCTTGCCGCTCTCCGGGATGATCAGCCCGGCGATGGCATAGAAACAGGTCGTCTTGCCCGAACCGTTCGGGCCGAGAAGCGCCACCACCTCGCCGCGACCGAGCTCCATGCTCACGTCGCGGATCACGAGGCGCTTGCGGTAACTCTTGCGCATGTTGACCACGCGAAGCCCGGCGTCGCCGCCGGCCAGCCTCAGCTCCGGCCGCTTATCCGTGGCGGCGCCGGTCAATTGCCGCCGTCCGACTGGAAGACGGTGCGGACGCGGCCCTCCATCACGCCGGTGCCCCTTTCGAGATCGACCACCAGCTTCTGGCCGGAAAGCGCGTTCTGACCCTGGGTCAGCAGCACGTCGCCCGTCATGACGATTTCGCTGCTCCCGATTGTGTAAACGGCCTCGCGCGCCTCCGCCGCCTCGGCACCGCTCACCAGGGTCACGCCGCCGGTGGCATGGAGCCGCTGCACCTTGCCGGTGGCGCTTTCACCGCCCTCGTATTCGACCTCGACCATGGCCGCCGACAACCGCATCTCCCCCTGGCCGACTTCCACGTTTCCGCGGAACACCGCCTTGCCCGTCTCCTGGTCGATCTGGAGCTGGTCGGCCGCGATCTCGACCGGCAACGAGCTGTCGTGCTTCAAGGCCCCGAAGGCCACGTCGGCTCCCTGTGCGAAGACGGGCGCAGAAAGCCCGGCAGAGAGCACGAGAAGGCTGGCAAGACACAGGCGCTTGAAAGTCACGGGAAGAAAGTCCTATTCGCTTGGCGGGGTGTATACCAGCTTCACCCCATTGTTGAAAACCAGAAGGTATCCGGCCTCCGGGCTGGCATCATCGGCCGGGGCAAGGCGCATGCTTCCCGCTTCGAGCGTGCCGGCGGGGCCTTCGGCCTTCACCGGGCCGGCCGATTCGATCTCGGTGCGCTCGAGTGCGGTGGTGATCTCTTCCGAGGTGATGCGATATCCGGTGGGCGTGGTGATGATGACACCGCCCCCCAGCACCGCCTGACCTTCCTGCGTGTCGATCAGCCCGGACAGCGACGAGAGCTCGTAGATGCCGCCGCCCTGTGTTTCCAGATGGGCGCGGAGATCGGTGGCCGAGACGCGGTGGTCGTTGTCTGGATCGGGACGCGCCGTGGTGGCCGCGATCGAGATGGCAGAGCCGTCACGCGTGACGCCCGAGTAGTTCGGCGCAGAGATTCGCTGCTCCCGGGCCAGCTCGTTCACGTCGACGTCGGCGAAGGGGATCGAGCGGGTCGGGTCCACGGTCCGAGCAACGAGGAACAGCGTTGACAGCATCGCCAGCGCTGCCAGCGGCAGCACGATCTTCGCGAGCGAGACGAAGCGGGAGTAGCTGTTGTCGTAGACGGACATCGCCGCGCTCCGCCGCTCAGGCCACGCCGGCACGGAGACAGTCGTGAATGTGCAGCAGCCCCTCCGCCCGGCCTTCGGGCGACAGCACGAAGAGGCAGGTGATCTTGCGGCCGTTCATCAAGGCCAGGGCCTCGCCGGCAAGCGCATCGGCACCGATGGTCAGGGGGTTTTGGGTCATGACTTCATCCACGGTATGATCCAGAAGCCCGGCCATGTGCCGGCGCAAGTCACCATCGGTGACGATACCGTGAAGCCTAGCATCCTGATCGGCGACGCCCACCACGCCAAAGCCGCTCTGGCTCATTGTAAGCAGGGCCTCGCTCATCGGCGTTCCGGGAGCGGCGAGAGGCAGCGCATCGGGGCCATGCATGAGGTCGCGCACCTTCGCGAGCCGGGCGCCCAGCTTGCCGCCCGGATGGAAGTCCCTGAACTTCTCGGGGGTGAAGCGACGGTGCTTCATCAACGCCACCGCCAGCGCATCGCCCAATGCCAGGGTCATCGTGGTCGAGGTCGTAGGCACGATCCCCTCGTCGCAGGCTTCTTCCGCCTTGGGCAGAACGATCGCGCAGTTGGCGCGTTGGAGCAGGGTGCTTTCGGGATTCGAGGCCACGCCGATCAGCGGGATTCCGAAGCGCCGCGTGTACGCGATCATGTCTGCCAACTCCGGCGTCTCGCCCGAGTTGGACAGCAGAAGCGCCACGTCGCCCCGGCTCATCATCCCGAGGTCGCCATGGCTCGCCTCGGCCGGGTGCACGAAGTGTGCCGGCGTGCCGGTAGAGGCGAAAGTGGCCGCGAGTTTGCGCGCGATATGGCCAGACTTGCCCATGCCGCTGACGATCACGCGCCCGGGCGCGGCGAGGATCATCTCGCAGGCCTCGGCAAAGCCCGGCCCGAGCCCGTCGGCAAGCCGGGTGAGCCCTTCGGTCTCCAAGGCGATCACCCGTTTGCCCGCTTCGATGAGCGTGGCGGGGTTGATGGGCTCGTGCTTGTTCATCGCGTCAGCCTAGTGAGCGAATATGTCGATTTCGGGCCAACCTGCGAGGTCGAGCTTGGCGCGGGTGGGCAGGAAGTCGAAGCAGGATTGGGCAAGTTCCGTGCGGCCCTCGCGCTCCAGCATCCCGTTGAGCACATCGCGGAGTTGATGAAGATGCAGCACATCGGAGGCGGCGTAGCTCTGCTGAGCCTCGGTCAGCTCCGGTGCGCCCCAGTCGGATGTCTGCTGCTGCTTGGAAATGTCGGTGCCGATCAGTTCCTGGCAGAGGTATTTCAACCCGTGCCGGTCGGTGAATGTGCGAACGAGCTTGGAGGCGATCTTGGTGCAGTAGACAGGGGCAGCCAGCGCGCCGAAGGTGTTGTACATCGCGGCGATGTCGAAGCGCCCGAAGTGGAAGAGCTTCAGCACCTCCGGGTTCTCCAGCATCGCACAGAGGTTGGGTGCCTCACTCTGGCCCTTGCCGATCTGCACCAGGTGTGCGTTGCCGTCGCCGCCCGACATCTGGACGAGGCAGAGCCGGTCTCGGTGCGGGTTGAGACCCATCGTCTCGCAGTCGATGGCGACGATGGGGCCTAGGTCCAACCCGTCGGGAAGGTCGTTCTTGTAAAGGTGGGTCGCCACGCTGCTGTGCCTCTTGTTCTGTTTCACCGCCGAAATAGGCGCTAACCGGCCCGAAATCAAATTATCCCGGCGGCGGCTACTCGGGGAAGAACTTGGCCATCTCGGCCTCGAAATGCGCCCAGCTCATCGTCGCCTTGTTGCCGGCATGCCCGTGGTAGCGGGATTTGCCCGATGAGGTGGGCAGCCCGGCCCAGATCGCGGCGAGCCGGTTCATGAAGGTCTTGCGCGGCATGGTGCCGGCGAGCAGCTCGGCCAGCCCGGCCTCGCGCAGGAGCTGGTCCGCCAGGGCGTCCTGTACCTCCGGGCCGAACTGCGTGTCGAGCGGGGCGCCGACATGCTCGACGAGGCGGCGCAGGGTGACGGGAATGAACTGGTAGCGCCCGATCGCGTGGTTCTGGCCGGGGGTATCGTCGATCCAGGCGTAGATCTCCGCCAGTGTGAGCTCCGTCGGGCGGCGGGCGGGTTTGACCCTCGCGCTGAACACGACCGCGTCATATCCGGCGGCACCCGCCTCGGCTTTGGCGATCAGGCCCCGGATCCACTCCGAGTAGACCGCCTCGGTGGTGAGGTCGCGCCGGGGCACCCGCTTCGCGGCGTCGCTATGGGTGCGGCGCTGCGGCAGAGGCGCGAAGAGCCCGCCCTGCTCGAGCCCGGCAAAGAGGCTCGGCCCCTCGCCGGCATACGCTCCCTGCTGCGCGACAAGGGGCCGTGCGCCGCCGAGGAGCGGCCCTGCCGCCATCGCCACGGCAGGCGAGAGGACGAGAAGCCAGAGGGCGAGCAAAGGCGTGCGGCAGGGCATGTGGCCTCGTTCTGAGAGCGGTCCGTCGCGCCCGGTGTAGCCGGAAATTTCTTGAGGTTCGGTTACCTGCCCGAAAACGAAGGCCCCCGGCAA
The DNA here is from genome assembly GCA_964454145.1 of uncultured Oceanicola sp. GTDB lineage: Bacteria > Pseudomonadota > Alphaproteobacteria > Rhodobacterales > Rhodobacteraceae > Vannielia. The sequence goes on from CAYVQK010000045.1 coordinate 21,700, forward strand.
GCGCTGCTTCCGGGGGCCTTTCGACGGTGGTGCCCAGGAGAGG
>CAYVQK010000046.1:0-4126 GCA_964454145.1 uncultured Oceanicola sp.
ACCTGGGGCTGTGGCTTCCGTTTCTGATTGCAGCGGGAATCAAGACAGCTGCGCCACGAAGCTATTCTGCGGCGCCTCGTAGAGCTCGTCGGGCGGGGCAAGCTGCTGGATGCGGCCATCGTCGAACACCGCCACCCGATCCGACATGGTGAGCGCCTCGGTCTGGTCGTGGGTCACGTAGACCGTGGTGATCCCGAGCTCGTGCGCGAGCCGGGTGATCTCGAACTGCATGTGCTCGCGCAGCTGCTTATCGAGCGCGCCGAGCGGCTCGTCCATCAGCACCAGCTCGGGCTCGAACACCAGCGCCCGGGCCAGTGCGACCCGCTGCTGCTGGCCGCCCGAGAGCTGGGCCGGACGGCGGCCGCCGAAGGCCCCCATCTGCACCATGTCGAGCGCGCGCTTGATCTTCTTCTCGCGGTCGGAGGCGTTCATGCCGCGCACTTCCAGCGGGAAGGCGAGGTTCTCGGCCACCGTCATGTGCGGAAACAGCGCGTAGTTCTGGAACACCATGCCGATGCCGCGCTTGTGCGGCGGGATGTTGTTGATCGGCTTGCCCGCGAGGCGGATGTCGCCGTGCGTCGCCGTCTCGAAGCCCGCCAGCATCATCAGGCAGGTGGTCTTGCCTGAGCCCGACGGCCCGAGCATCGTCAGAAACTCGCCCCTGGGCATCGAGAGATTGAGATCTTTCACGACAAGCGTTTCGCCGTCGTAGCTTTTCTGTACGCGTTCGAACTCGACGAAAGCGTCCGTGGCGGACTGATCTAGCAAGGCCGCTCCTTTGTCTGGTCATTTCCGGCCGCCTCCCCAGGCAGCCGCTCCCTGTGGGCAGAACTAAAACAAGCACCGGGCGGCTTTACAATGGTCAAAAGCGACTATTTTCAGCAATTTCGCGTGCTTTCGTCACAGGTAGCCCCGGCGCACAATTGCGGCGCAGGGTGCCCGGCATTTGCACCGATCTTGCGCGACGGGCGAACCCGGGGGCCCGGGGCGCCTGCTGACACGCCCTGTCAGCAGGCGGCTGGCGTCGAGGCACGGTTGAACCAGATTGGAGGCAGACAACCTCAAGGAGCTCTCATGGCCGCCGCCCTCACCCGCCTCGCCCCCGACACCCTCCCCGACAGCACCGCGCTCGGCTACTCGCAGATCACCGTCACCGAGCCCGGCCGCCTGGCGTGGGTCTCGGGGCAGGTCGCCGCCCTGCCCGGCGGGGCGCCCGCGCCGGAGGATTTGCCCGCCCAGACTCGGGCCGCGCTGGCGAATTGCGCCGCCGCGCTCGAGGCGTTGGGGGCGACATCCGCGGACATCGCCATGATGCGGCTCTACGTGGTGGGTCTCACGCCCCAGACCATGGGCGAGAGCTACCCGCTGGTGCTCGAGTTCCTCGCGGGCGCCGCCCCCTCGATCACCGGCATCGGCGTGGCCGCGCTGGCCGACCCCTCGCTGCGTATCGAGATCGAGATGGTGGTCCGCCTGCCCGGCTGAGTGCCCGCCCGCGTTGACAATCGCCCCGGCCGGGTCCAACCCTCGCGGCCAGCCGCAGAGGGAACCCCGCCGATGGAGCTGACCACCGACCTGATCACCGCCACCCACGAGGCCATCGCGCCCGACACCGTGCGCACGCCGCTGGTGCGCGCCGCGCGGCTCTCGCTCATGCTGGGGTTCGATCTGTTTCTGAAGCTGGAGAACCTCCAGCACACCAACGCCTTCAAGGCCCGCGGCGCGCTGGCAAAGCTGCTGACACTGGACGAGGCCCAGCGCCGGGCCGGCGTCATCGCCTGCTCGGCGGGCAACCACGCGCAGGGCGTGGCCTATCACGCCACCCGGCTCGGCATCCCTTCGGTCATCGTCATGCCCGAGGGCACCCCCTTCAACAAGGTGAAGCGCACCGGCGATTTCGGCGCCGAGGTGGTGCTGCACGGCCAGAGCTTCGACGAGAGCGTGCAGTTCACCCTCGACCTCGCCGCCGAACGGGGGCTCACCTTCATCCACCCCTTCGACGATCCGCAGGTCGCCGCGGGCCAGGGCAGCGTGGCGGTGGAGATGCTTGAGCAGAACCCGGCGCTCGACGTGCTGGTGGTGCCGATCGGCGGCGGCGGGCTGATCGCCGGCATGGCCACGGCGGCGCGGGCGATGAAGCCGGATCTGGAGATCATCGGTGCCCAGGCCGAACCCTTCAACGCGGTGAAGGCCGCGCTCGAGGGCACCGCGCCGCACACCCTCGGCTCGACGCTGGCCGAGGGCATCGCCGTGCGCGCGCCCTCGCCCGCCAACATCGAGATCATCCGCAAGACCGTCGACCGGGTGGACCTCGCCACCGAGGCCGAGATCGAGGATGCCGTCTTCGACCTGCTCTCCCACGAGAAGCTGGTGGCCGAGGGCGCCGCCGGCGCGGGGCTCGCGGTGCTGAAGAAGAACGCCGCCGCCTACGCCGGCAAGCAGGTCGGCCTCGTGCTCTGCGGCGGCAACATCGACTCGCGGCTGCTCTCCACCCTCATCCTGCGCGGGCTGGTGCGCGACGGGCGGATCACCCGTCTCATCTTCAAGCTCGATGACCGGCCCGGCCAACTCGCCCGGATCGCCACCATCATCGGCGAGGCCGGCGCGAACGTGGTGGAGGTGATCCACCAACGGATGATGCAGAGCGTGGCGCTGAAGCAGGCCGAACTGGAGGTGGTGATCGAGGCCCGCGACGCGCAGCACGTGGAAGAGATCACCACTGCCCTGCGCGACGCCGGCTTCGCCCTGCGCACCGGCTCCGAGGCGCTCTGAGGCTCAGCCCTTGCCGGTCATCCGCAGGATGCGGCTCACCGCCAGCTCGTAGCCCTGCGTGCCGCAGCCCACGATGATGCCGTCGGCGCGGAGCGAGATGTAGCTGTGGTGGCGGAAGCTCTCGCGCTTGTGGACGTTGGAGATATGCACCTCCATCACCGGGCCCTCGAAGGTGTTGAGCGCATCGAGGATCGCCACCGAGGTGTGGGTATAGGCGCCCGCGTTCAGCACGATGCCGAGCCCGTCCTGCCGCGCCTCGTGAATCAGATCCACCAGCCCGCCCTCGTGGTTCGACTGTTCGGCGCGGATCTCCACCTCGCCCGCCACCTTACGGCAGGCGGCCTCGACATCGTCCAGCGTCTCGTGGCCGTAGATCTCGGGCTGGCGCTTGCCCAGCAGGTTCAGGTTGGGGCCGTTCAGGATGTAGATGCGCTTTGTCATGAAGTCCTCCGCTGCTCTCGCGCCGTTCTCCACTTCCGCGCGGGCAAGATCAAGCCCGCGCGGCAGAGCTCTACTGCGCGTCGTCGAAGCGGAAGTACCCGAGCGCGGCGGAGGCGGAGCTTTCCTCCTCGGTGCCACGCTGGCGGATCTCGGCCTGGATGATCGGCATCAGCGAGTTGGTCGGCGTGCCGGCCTGGGTGTCGGCGCTGCCGATCCGGCTGTTGGTGGCGATGGCCAGCATCAGGTAGGGCACGATCTCGCGGTCGTCGGCGCCTTGCGGGCGCAGCGCCAGCGCGAAGGTGGCGGTGCCGTCATCCTGCGGCTTCAGCCGCGAGGTGAGGTTGTAGGCGCCGCCCTGGCTGTCGATCAGGAAGAGCGTCAGCTCGCGGCCCTCGATCAGGTCGATGGTGCCGCGGATCGGGTCGCCCGCCTTCAGCACGTCGCGGTCGAGCTTGAGCGCCGGGGCGCGGGCCTCGGAGCGGGTGAGGTTCTTCACGAAGGTCACCACGGCGCACTGGCTCTCGTCCACCAGCCGCACGCCGATCTTGGGCTCGGTGCCGAACTCGTCGCGGAACTGGGTCAGCAGCTCCCAGAACGGATCGACCGAAGTGGCATAGCCCTCGATCTCGAAGTCGGTCGGCACGGCGGAGCGGATGCCGACGTGCACGCAGAGCGGCGTGGAATAATCCCGCACCCAGGCGATCATCCGGCCGATGGTGCCGAAGTCGATGCTGGGGTCGCCGTCGGTCGGCTGGGTCGGCTCCTCGGCAATCGCCGTGCCCTCGCCCGGGTCCAGCGTATCATCGAGCGCGGCGATCTCGCCGCCGGTCAGCGGATCGGGCTGTTCGGGGGTCTCCGTCACGTCGGTGGTGTCGGGCGTCTCCGGGGTCTCCGGCGTGTCCGGTGTGTCGGGCGT
>CAYVQK010000046.1:4226-6878 GCA_964454145.1 uncultured Oceanicola sp.
CGTCGGTGGTGTCGGGCGTCTCCGGGGTCTCCGGCGTGTCCGGTGTGTCGGGCGTGTCGGGGGTTTCCGGAGTCTCGGGGGTTTCGGGCGTCTCCGGGGTTTCAGGCGTTTCAGGTGTGTCAGGCGTCTCCGGGGTTTCCGGAGTGTCGGGCGTTTCCGGAGTGTCGGGCGTTTCGGGCGTTTCCGGCGTGTCGGGATCGGTGGTGTTGCTCGCCACCTCCTCATCGCAGTTGTCGATCGGGTTGCCGTTGTCGTCGAAGCGCACCGTGCCGCCGCAGCCCGTGGCGGTGCCGTCGCCATCCGCGGTGGTGGTGCCGTCGCCGTCGGTCGTGGTGGTGCCATCGCCGCCGTCGCCGGTGGTGGGCCCGTCATTCGCGCCCGGGCCGACGCCGGGGATGAAGCCCCCGAAATAGGCCCCTGCCCCGCCACCGCCGATCAGCACCAGCGCGAGCATCGCAGCGATCAGCCCGCCCTTGCCCTTCTTCTCGGGCTGGGCCGGCGGCATCGTCTGGGCGGGCGGCAACGTGGTGCCGACACCGGTGCGCTGCGGCGGCGCCGAGGTCGGGAAGGGGCTGTCGGTGCCCACGTCCTGCGGCGGCATGCTCTGCTGCGGCGGCGTGGTGAAGCCGTAGGCCGGCGGCTGCGAGATCACCGTCGCACCGCCCGGCGGCATGCTCTGCTGCGGCGGGATGCTGTGGGGCGGCTGCGAATACTGCTGCGGCGGGATCGACTGCTGCCCGCCCTGGTAGGGCGGCACCGAACCCGGCGGCACGGAGCCCGGCGGCACCGAGGCCTGCTGCGGCGCGCCCGGCATCGGCACGAGGTGCGGGTTGTCGATGTACTCCAGCACCTTCGACATGCTCGCCGGCCGGTTGGCCGGATCGGGCTGCAGCATCATCTCGAGCAGCGGGCGCAGCTCGTCATGCACGCCCGACAGATCGGGCACGTCCATCCGCCGCTCCACCGCCTCGGCCGGGCTGTCGCCCATGTCGATCGGCTCGCCCCGGCAGGCGGCAGCGGCCACGAGGGCCAACGAATAGATGTCGGACGTGCCCTCGATCACGCCCTTGAAGCGGCCGAGCTGCTCGGGGCTCACGTAGCCGTACTTGCCGGCGAACTGCCCGCCGAGCAGCGTGCCGCCACCGAAGTTGGCCGACTTGGCGATGCCGAAGTCGATGATCTTCGTGTGGCTGATGAGCCCGTCCTGGATGACCACGTTGTCGGGGCTGAGGTCGCGGTGGACGACGCCGAGATCATGGGCCTTCTGCAGGCCCGAGGCCACCCGGCGCATCATCGTCTTCACGTCCTCGAGCGGCATCTTGCCCTCGGCGGCGTAGTAGTCGGCCAGCGAGGCGCCCTCGACGAACTCCATCACCAGGCAGGCGCGCTGGATGCCCGGATCGACCGTGAACAGCATGTAGCGCACGATCGCGTCGTGGTGCAGCCGGCCCAGCACCGTGGCCTCTTTCTGGAAGAGGTTCAGGATCTTCTCGTCATGGGCCAGGGCGGCGAGCACGATCTTGATCGCCACCGGCTCCTCGGTGTGGATGTTGAACCCGCGATAGACCTCGCCCATGCCGCCGGTGGCGATGTGCTCGGTGATCTCGAAGGTGCCCATGATCTGCGTGCCGATGGCCACGCCGGTGGGGGCCGCCGTGCTGATGACGGTCTTCTGACCGCCGGGCTTCGAGTTGTTCTGCTCGTCGCTGGCCATTCGGCTCAGATTCCTTCTTCGGGCAGATCAAAGATCGCCGTCATAGGCGTGACCTCTGTCTTGTCGAATGCCCGCACCACGATCACGGTGGTATTGTCACTCGCGCCGCGTTGCAAGGTCAGGTCGAGGAGCATGTCGCAAGCTTTCTGCGGCTGATGCTTCCGTGCAATTTCAAGGATTTCGTGATCCTCCACATGGGCGGTCAGCCCGTCGGAGCAGAGGATGAAGGTGTCGCGGTTGCGCAGCGTGCCGTACTTGTGATCGAGATGCACGTCGGGATGCACGCCGATGGCCCGGGTGATGACGTTCTTGCGCGGCCAGTTGGCGGCCTCCTCGGGGGTGATCGCCCCCCGGTCGAGCAGTTCGTTGGCCTCGGTGTGGTCGCGGCTGAGCTGGGTGAGCTGGCCGTCGCGGATGAGGTAGACCCGGCTGTCGCCCGACCAGACGCAGGCGAAGTGCTGTTCGAACACCAGCAGCGACACCACGGTGGAGCCGATGGTGGCCCCCTGGCTCATTGCGTGGTTCTGGATCTGGGCATTGGCGCGGGTGATCCGCTCCACGAAGCGGGCCTGCAGGTCGGGCGCCGAGGTGGCGCGGCCCACGGTGGCCAGATGCTGCACGATCACGCCCGAGGCGAAGTCGCCGCCGTGGTGCCCGCCCATGCCATCGGCCACAACCCACATCCCCCCGTCCGGGAAGGTGTAGAGATTGTCCTCGTTGTGGTCGCGGGCGTAGCCGGTGTGGCTGATCTCCCCGGTCTCGAACCTGAACTTCTTTGCATTCATAGGTTGGTCGCCCCGACCCGGGGCCCCTCGTGTGGCGCGGCGTTCGCCAAGTTTCCGTTACGGCGGCACAAGGGTCAATCCTTCCCGCGTCCGCGCAGGGAGAAGAAGCCCCTGAGCCCCGATTTCTTCTGGCCCAGGCCCTCGCCCGCGTCT
>CAYVQK010000046.1:6978-21414 GCA_964454145.1 uncultured Oceanicola sp.
TGCATCCGGCTCGTCGCCCGGGATCTCGAAATCGTCCTCGCCCGAGACCATCGACACATCCACCACGTAGCCGGTCTCTTCCGCCTCGGGCTCGTCCTCGGTGGTTTCGGACTCCGGCTCCGCCTCCGGGGCCGCATCGTCCGGCGCCTCCTCCGCAGTCACGTCTTCAGCGACTTCGGCAGCCTCCTCTTCGGCGCCCTCTGCCTCTTCCGCCTCCGCGGGCTCGCTCAGGCTGGCGTAGACGTCCTCCGCCGCGCTGTCGCCGCCGATGCCATAGGGCTCGGGCCCGGCGTCGAAGAGATCCTCTTCGGCCTCCGGCTCCGGTTCCGGCTCGGGCTCCGGTTCGGGCTCGGGCTCTGGCGCCTTCGCGGCGCCGGCATCTGGAAAGTCCCAGTCCGCCTCGGGGGAGTCGAAGGGGCTTTCGGCCTCGTCACCGGTAATCGCGCTGGTCCAGGCGTCGTCCACCGCATCGCTCGGTGCGGCCCAGGCCAGCTCCTCGCGGGAGGCCTCCGCGCCCCAGGCAGCGGCGGCTTCGGCCTCCTCGGCATCGCCGATCAGGTCTCGCGGCGGCACGGTGGTCTCCCGCCCGCGCCCGGCGGCCGCGGCCCCTGCCCCTGCGGCGGCCGCGGCGGCAGGGCGCGGCGCGGCGGAGGGCTGCTGCACGCGTGCAGGCGGGCCGAAGCCACGCAGCATGGCCAAGAAGCCCGCCGCGTCTGGCATCCCGTCGAGCGCGATCATCCCGGGCCCGACATACTCGTTGCCCGCCGTCCACCAGTAGCTCCGCTCGAAGGCGGCAAGCTGGTGGTCGTGGTCGCGCACGTCGGCCAGCATCTGGCCCAGCCCGTGTTCGCCATAGGCGAAGAAGGCGTTGCGCCGGTCCTCGCCCAGGGCGCAGGGCGCGCCGTTGGGCTCGGGCAGCGCGGCCAGGAAGCCATCCACGTCGCCGTCGAAATGCGCGGTCTTGGCCGAGAGCAGCGCGCGCTCCAGCATGCCGTACCAGTCTTCCATCGGGTCGGAGAGCGGCGGCACCGGGTGGTTGTGGCCCATGCCGCTGAGCACCAGCGTCAGCGGAAACTGCCGGCCCACCCTGTCGACCGAGGCCATGAGCGCCCCGGCAATCGCATGGCCGAAGACGCCGGGCCCGATCCAGAACCGCCAGACCGGGCTTGCCTCGTAGACCGCCATCCAGTCGCCCGCGAGGTGATGCTTGGCGCCGGCCATGGACTTCTCCAGCCAGCCCTCCCAGAAACTCAGCACCTCCGGCGGCATCGCCCGGGTGATGAAATCGCCCTTGGCGGGCAGTTTTCCGAAGAGACCGAGGGGCATGATGCGCTCAGCGGCCTCCCATTACAGCCCGGTCGGGCATTTGAACTCGGTGAGTTCGTTCATGAAGAAGGGGTTCACGTCGGAGGCCAGCGTCATCTTGTAGGCGATGTGGCGCCCGTCGATGGTGTAGCGCACCTGGATCACGTTGCCCGACACCTTCGGCCGGCCCGCGTCGAGAAACTTCACGAAGGCCCAGCTTCCGCCCTCGCTCATGTTCGACTTGCGGCCGCGCATGTCGGGGGTGAAGACCAGCTCCACGTTGGCGCCCGCCATGCTGCCCGGCCAGGTGATGTTCGCCGGCGTGTTGCCCTTGCGCCGTGTCAGAACCATCTGGCCGTTCACCGTGAGCTGCGCCGTCTCCACCGCGCCGTGCAGCGAGGTGGGCACCACCTCCATGTCGATCTGCGGGATGCCGCCGCCTGTGGGGAAGAAGGCATCGCGGATCGCCGCCGCCCGCTCGAACTGCTTGAGCGTCGAGGTCGAGAGCTTGCCGGCCAGCGGGCCGCTGTCCTTCCAGGTCCACTCCGAGCCCGAGGTATTGGCGAGCGAGCTGAGGTTCTCGAGGAAGAACCGGTCGATCACCCCCTGCGGTGCGAAGAGCCGGGCGAAATCGACGAGGCCGACCTCGCGGGCGCTGTTCTTGGCGAAGGGAAACTTGCTGTCCACCGCCGCCTGGCACACCTGGGTGACCTGCTGGTTCAACAGTTCGTTCAGCCGGGCCACGTTGGTGTTGGCGGCATCGCCCTCGAAGTCGTCCACCGCCTCCTGGATCATCCGCTCCATCGGCTTGGGCAGGCGCGAACTGGCCTGCTTGAGCGCGCCGAGCTTGGCGGGCATCTCGCGGTCGGCCACCTCGGGGAAGTCGACGGCGGTGATCAGCGTACGCTGCATGTCGCCCAGCGTCTGGATCAGGAAGTCGATCCGGCGCTGCGGCGGGTCGCCCACCATCAGGTCGTGCCAGTCGGCGTAATAGGCCTCGATCTCGGCGCCCGGCAGGCGGGTCACGCCGCCGCTGCCGCCCGAGGTGCCCGCCCGCTCCTGGCTCTTGCGGAAGGCCACGTCGAGACCGATCCGGGCCAGGCCCGACTGGCGGTTGATGAAGATCTGCGCGGCCCGCTTGCCGAATTCGCCACCGGCGTCCGCGGCCTGGCCGGCCACGGCGTCGGGGTCCATCCCGGCGGGAGGCTCGTCCTCGCCCTTGTTGTACTCCGCCGTCAGCGAGGTCTCTTCCATGATTTCGGTGGTCAGCAGCAGGATCGGCGAGGTGCGCGGCGCCGAGGCCGCGGCAAGGGCCTGGTAGGAGGGCCGGTCGGCGCTCATCGGCCGCAGCTTGACCGAGGCGAGCACCCGGTCCCACTCCTCGATCCAGTCGTTGGTGTAGCGCTGCAGCAGGATCGGGCCCAGACCGGAGATCTGGTCCTCGATCTGCGCGTCGGCGGCGTATTCGCCCATCACCCACTGGTCGGCCAGCAGGTTCTCGGCGATCTGGCTGAGCTGCGGCAGGAAGAACTCGTGGAAGCCCGCGTAGGTGTAGAGCGGCGAGATCACCAGCTCGTCCAGCGCCTGCCCCTTGGTGCCCTCGAACACCAGGTCGGCATCGCGCCCGGCGCGATTGGCGATGGAGAAGGGCTCGATCCCGGCGAATTCGGCGGTGGCGAGGATCAGACTGTAGGCCTGGTCCTCGACGTTCATCCGCGCCAGCAGCCGCTCGCCCTGGTCGATCAGCGCGCCGTTCAGCTCGAAGCTCGGCTGCTGGGCCGCGTCGAGCTCCAGCATCGCCACCAGATGCGCCTCCATGGCGGCGCGGGTGTCGGGGTTGGTGCCCTGGTAGGTGTTGCGGCGCCAGTCGTCGCGGAAGTAGCCGATGATCAGCTCGTCATCCGACTGCGGCGCGAGGTTTCCGAGCAGCTTGTAGACCTTCAGCGTGCGGTAGACGGCGAGCACCTCGCCGGTGCGGATGAAGTTCTCGAGCTGCTGCTCGAGCTGCAGGATCAGCCGCGAGCGATACATCCGCTCCAGCGCCTGCCGGTAGGTGACAGTGGCAGCAGAATGCACCGAACCGCGCTGGCTCAGCCCGAACCGCTCCGACATCGGCGCCTCGGTCTCGGTGTCGGCATAGCCCATCGGCATGTTGCGCAGCATCTCGAGGTGCGGCAGCACCTGCAGCAGGTCGATGTCCTCGACCTTGCCCGAGTTGATCTCGTCCTGCGCCGCCAGCTCGTAATCGGCGATGGCGGCCTCGGCGGTGTCGATCAGCTGGCGGTTCTGGTAGAAGCTGAGGCCCCAGAGCCCGAGCATCCCCAGCGTCGCCAGCACGATGAGCGAAATGGAGGAATAGCGCAGGATCGCCTGCCGCCGCACCGCCTTCTTGTCGGTGCTCACCCAACCGGCCTCGGCGAAGATCACCTTCTTCAGCAGGTCGTGCAGGAAGAAGCTCTTGGCCTTGCCCGAAAGCTGACCCTGCGCCGCCATGCCGCCGAAGTTGCGCTGCATCGCGCCCAGCACCTGGTCGATCGGCGTGCCTTCCTGGGTGCCGGAGGTGAAGTAGAAGCCGCGCAGGTTGGCCGCCACCTTGTAGCGGGTGTGGCCGAAGACGCCGCGCATGAAGTCGCCCAGCTTCTCCCGCAGCATGGCGACCTGACCGGGGAAGGAGAAGATGGCGATGCGGTTGATCCCGTCGGGCTCTTCCTGCAGCCGGTCGGTGACCTCCTCGCTCAGGCGGTTCACCAGCGCCTTGTACTCCTCGTCGAAGCGCTCGACGGTGTTTTCCTTCTTGCTCTCGGTCTGGAAGGTGTGGCCCCACACCTTCTGCCGCCGCGACTGCGAGAAGGAGCCGAAGAACTCCATGAAGCCCGAGATCAGGTCGGCCTTGGAGAACATCACGTAGACCGGGAAATCCACGCGCAGCTCGTCATTGATCTCGTTGAGGCGGGTGCGGATGATCTCGGCATGGGCTTCGATCTCGGCGGGGCTCGCCGTCATCAGCTCCTGCAGCGAGATCGTCAGCATCACCCCGTTGATCGGCTGGCTGGCGCGGTAGGTCTTCAGCAGCTTCAGGAAGCTCGCCCAGGACTTGCTGTCCGCCTCGGCGTCGCTGTCCTGCGTGGTGTAGCGGCCGGCGGTGTCGATCAGCACGGCCTCCTCGGAGAACCACCAGTCGCAGTAGCGGGTGCCGCCCACGCCGGCCACGGCCCCCTCGCCCTTCTCCGCGAGCGGAAATTTCACGCCCGAGTTCAGAAGCGCCGTCGTCTTGCCCGAGCCGGGCGGGCCGATGATGATGTACCATGGAAGATCGTAGAGGAAGCTCTTGGACCCGCTGGATTTTTTCAGCACGGCCATGGCCTCGGACATCTTCTCGCCCAGCACCTCGCCGTCGCCGGTGACCTCCTGCTCGGTCAGCGCGGCCTCCAGCGCCTTGGCGGCGCGGCGGCGGCGGATGAACTTGAACAGATAGACGATCCCCACGGTGAGCCAGACCACCGAGATCATAAGGATCCGCACCCAGATCGGCTCGAAGGGCGTCGCCTCGCCGAAGCCCACGAGGGGGAAGGCGAACCAGACCACCACGAACCACAGGATGAGTGAGAGGACGACCAGCGTTCCGATGATCCAGCGTTTCATCTCGCGTTCCTTCCGCCCGTCAGGCGCTTCATTCGTTCAACCGGCGTCCCTCGCCGAAGCAACGGGCGGCCCCCCGGCCGCCGCCGCTCAGATTTGTTGCTCCAGCGTCTCTTCGCGCTGGATCATGATCTCCACCCGCCGGTTCTGGGCCTTGCCCTCCGGCGTGTCGTTGGAGGCAATGGGCTCGTCCTCGCCGCGCCCGTCCACCTCGACCCGGTCCGGGTCGCTGAGCAGCGGCGTGACCACCCCCGCCACGCTCTTGGCGCGGGCCACGGAGAGCTCGAAGTTGTTCTTGTACTTGCCCCGGCCCGAGAGCTTGTCGCTGTCGGTGTGGCCGATGAAGCGGATCGGCCCCGGCTCGCCTTCCAGCACCTGGGCGATCTCCTCGCCCAGCGGGATGAAGTCTTCCTTCACGTCGGCCTTGCCGCTGTCGAAGAGGATCGAGTTGTCGAGCTTGACGATGATGAAGTCGCCCTTGATCGACACGTCGATCTGCCCGTTGCCGGCAAAGGCCTCCTTCAGCCGGTCGAACTGGCCGGTCTCGGGCGGCGGCGGCGGCAGCGGCGGCGGCACCGGAATCGCGGTGCCCTCGTTGCGCCGCACCAGCTCGATCATCTCGCGCGGGTGCAGGTTGCGCATGTTCTCGGTGAGCTCGTAGCCCTCGTTGGTGAGCAGCAGCCGCATCCCGAAGTAGCCGCCCGCCAGCACGGCGGAGGCGAGGATGGCATAGGCCCAGACCGGCACCTTGGTGAAGCTGCGCCGCGCCGCCAGCTCGATGCCCTTCCAGCGCGGCGAGATGTCGTCGTCGCCCCGCGGCTTTACCCGCCGCAGCGCCTCGTAGACGCCCCGCTTGATCTGGGCGAGCTTCACGTCGCCGCCCTGCATGGCGCGGTACTGGCCCTCGAAGCCCAGCTGCATGCAGATCAGCATCAGCTCCAGCAGGTGATACTTGTGGATCGGGTTCTGCAGCGCCTTGTCGACTTCCTGGAAGAAGCCCACGCCCGCCGTCCGCTTGTTGAAGAACCGCGCCGACATCGAATACTGCAGCCAGACGCCCCGGTCGGTGCCGGGGAGGTTCTGCACGATGTCGTCGGCGGTGCCGCAGATGCAGTACTTGGCGATCAGCGCATCGGTCTGATCGACCCCCGCCGCCAGCATCTTCTCTTCCGCCGCCTCGATCTCCTCCGTCACGTGCTGCATCAGCGGCACGGCGTGCATGTCGACGACCTGGCTTCTCAGACGGCCGAAGAGCACCAGCAGCGAGGCGCAGGAGGCAACGATGGGGTTGGCATCGGCCGACATGCCCGAGGTCTTGGCCGAAAGCGCGGCATCGAGGCTGATCTTCTTGACCGGCGCGCGCTGCACCGGCTGCTCTTTCCGCATCTCCGGAAAGAAGCCCTCCTGCTGCACCTTGGCGCCCATCCACTGGCCAGCGTTCGAGTGATCCTGCGGGCCACCGAAGCCGCCCGACTGCCCCGGCGGCGGGCCGAAGCCCTGGCTCGGAGGCTGCTGCGGAGGCGGGCCGCCGAAGCCGCCGCCACCGCCGGTATTGCCGCCGCCGCCGCCCCAGACGTCACCGCCCTGGTCCTGGCCGCCGAAGCCGCTGTCCTGACCGCCGAAGCCGCCACCCTGCCCCGGAGGCGGCGAGGCCGGCGGCGGGCTGCCCCAGCCGCCCTGCGACGGCATCGAACCCCCGATGACGGTCTTCTGCGAGCCCGGGCCGCTGGTTTTCTGGCCGCCGAACCCGCCGCCCGGCATCGGGCGGATCACGGTCTTTCCGGCGTCCTTCTCGTCGCTCATCAGCTATTCTCCTGGATGCCCCAGATCTCCAGCTTGAGATCGGGCCAGTCGCCCGCGAAGTGCAGGCCGATCGCCGGGGCCGTCGAGAACTCACGCCACATCGGGTTGTTCTTGTCGATCTTGAAGTAGACGTGACTCGTGACCGCCCGGATCTGCCGCGGCGGCGTCGGCATGTAGACCAGCTCCAGCCCTGGCAGGTTGTTGTTCACGATAGCATTCATCTGGGTGTTAGGTCCAACTTTGCAGAGCGCGGGGAACTGCTGCTGGATCTGGGTGAGCGGCTTGTCGGCGCTGACCTCGAGCACGAAGGCCGCATCGCGGAACAGGTTGCGGTCCACCACCTTCGCCATGAAGCTGCCCGAGCCGGGGCGCAGTTCCTCGACGTTGAGGCGCACAGCGCGGCCCAGGTCGCGGGCCAGCAGGCGCTGGATGTCGCGCACGATAGGCTCGAACACCTCCTCGAGGTTGTCCTGATCGTAGGGCTGGTACTCGATCGCCAGCCGCTTCTCGTCGAAGGTCCAGAGCTCGCCCACCAGCCGCAGGAACAGCTGGTAGAGCTCCTCGGGGTGGATGTACTTGCTGTTGCGGTAGTGGCGCAGCAGGCCGATCTCGCGGTTCAGCACCAGCAGCATGAAGTAGTCGTTGGCCTGAAGGCCGCCGCCTGCCGAGGGGTCGGCGGCGAAGCGGGCGAGGCTCTCGAGCTTGGTCTCGACCCAGCCCACCACGCGCTCCACCCATCCCGCCACCACTGGGTGGGCATGGATCGTCAGCACCGGCGGCGCGAACTTCTCGTCGAAGATCACCGTCTTGTCGCGGACCTCGACAACCTTGGCGAGCCGCAGGCAGTTGTAGCCGGGCTTCTCGGTCTTGCGCACGTCGAACTCGACCCGCGGATGGGCCACCTCGATGTCCTGCTCCAGCCGCATCGAGGCGGTGCTGTCGGCCACGGTCTCGGCGGCGAGCTTGTAGCGGGCCGAGCGCGAGGCCTCGTCCTCCGTGCCCACCTCGCGGCCGTTCACCTGCACCATCGGCAGCGTCAGCCAGACCGAGCTGCCCTCGGACCCCTCGGGAATGTCGATCGGCGGCGGGAGCTGCGAGGTGCCGGGCATGTCGAAGGGCGTGCCGTCGGGGAAGATGCCGGTGGCCGAGCGCAGGCCGAACTTCATCTGCTGCGCGACATCGCGGTCGATCTCGATCTGGGAAAAGCCCCAAGGATAGGGCGACGCCAGCCGGGTGCGGGCCTCCAGCAGCTTCTCGAAATAACGGTCGCTCTGTTGGAAGTGATGCGGCTGCAGGAACAGCCCCTCCTTCCACGCGACTTTAGAAAACCAGGACATTCAGGGCTCGCAGCGCATTCCAATGGTCGTTTCGCAATATACTGTCAGGATCGGTCGTAACCTGAAAGGCACAAATAACTGACAACACCGGTAAAAGCCTCCGGGGCATGTTGCGGGCACTCTGCCAGAAGAGAACGGGGTGCCGCAAGGGCACCCCGGAAATTGTCACGATGAACTCACGCCGGGCAGATCGGCCCGGCGCAGGCTGCCCGGCTCAGAACTGGAACCGGATCTGCGCGGTCAGGCTGAGCGCGTCCACGTCTTCCGAGAACCGGCCGTCGATCCGCGCCGAGGCGTTGAGCTGCTTGGCCTTGCCCACCTGCCCGTCGAGGATCTTGATGTAGCTCAGACCCACCGAAACCTCGCCGAAGTCACCGATCGACTCGGTGGAGACCGGCAGAACCGCCCCGCCCGAGGTGAAGGTCGCCGTCTGGTCGTCGGAGAAGTCCTTGTAGTAGGTCGCGGTCACGAACTGGTTGATCGCGCTGTCGCCCGCCTGCCCGATCACCGTGCGGGCCACGGTGGCGCCGAGGAAGCCGATCTTGGTGGTGTGATCGTCGAACTCCAGACGTCCGGTCTCGGTGCCGCCCGGCCCGTCGAGGAACACCACGTCATCGGTGCTCGACTTGGTGATGCCGAAGCCCGCAGTGGGCACCAGGGTGAAGTCGTCGCTCAGCGGGTAGCTGTAGCTGATCGAGCCCGAGAGCGTGGTCGACTGGCTCTGGGTGTCGGCATCGAACAGGCCGATGTCGGCGTTGTTGAACTCGAACTCCGCATTCTCGAACCGCAGCTGCACGTCGCCGGTCCAGGCGCCCTTGGCAAGCGCCACGTAGCCGCCGATGTAGCTTTGCGAGAAGTCGGCCTTGGTGGTGCTCTGGTAGGCGCCCAGCGAGGGCGGCGTGGTGCCGAAGTCGGTCGCGAAGACGTCCTGCTCGGTCGAACCGCCGTTGTAGCCGAAGATCATGCCGCCGGCGATGTCGAAGCCGCCCGTGGTGTCGAAGCAGCCATAGTCCACGCCGCCGGTGATGCCCCAGAAGTTGGCATCCACCGTCGAAGGCAGATTGGACACGCCGTTGTCGGTGCGCGCCGTGGCCGAGGCCGAACCGCCGGTGAACCGCGCCCAGGTGCCGGTGCCGCAGTTGTCGTCGTCCTCATAGGCGAGGCCCGAGACGAAGGGCGAGGAAGGCCGGTTGACGATGGTGCCGATCAGCGACTGCACCAGGCTGATGTTGCCCGCCACGGCAAGCGCGCCGGAGCCGGTGTCGGTCACGATGTCCACACCCCCTGCTCCGTTGTTCTGGAGCAGGTAGGTGTTGGCGCCGTCCACGGCCAGCACGTTGCCGCCCGCGATGGTCAGCCCCGAGGTGTCGCCGTTGATCAGGTTGAGCGAGACGATGCCGCCAGTGGCCAGGATGTTGTCGCTGAAGGTGAGCGTGCCGCTGTAGCTGCCCACGTTCAGCACGTCGGTCGCGCCGGCGCCCGAGAGGTTGGCCGCGAAGGTGAGCGTGCCGGTGCCGGTCACCGCGCCGGTGATCGTCAGCGCGTCATCCGCCGCGCCGTCGTCCAGCGCGATGGTGCCGTTGTTTGCCACGTCGCCGCCGATGGTCGAGGTGGTGCCATCCGCCGTGATCGTGCCGTTGTTGGCCAGCCCGGTCGTGGTCGACACCCCGCCGCCCTGGTCCAGGGTCACATCGGTGTTGTTGGTGAACCCGCCGGTGATGGCGAGCGAGTTGGCACCGCCGTCGGCGAAGGTGCCGTCGTTGGTGAAGTCGCCGGTCATCGTGCCCGAGCCGTTCATGTTGTAGGTGCCGTTGTTGTCGAAATCGCCGACGATCGCGCCGCCTTCGTCGTTGAAGATGCTGTCGTTGACGATGTCGGCATTCACCGTGCCGGCGTTGTTGAAGGTGCCCGAGTTGGTCAGGTCCACCGCGTTGACCACACCCGCGGCCTGGTTGTTGAACGTGCCGGTGTTGGTCATCGTGGTGATCGGGGCGGCCGTGCCGGTTTCATCCGCACCGACGGTGCCGGTGTTGGTGAAGTCGGTGCTGGCCGTGGTCAGGGTGACCGCGCCGATGTTGCCCGCGTTGGTGAAGTCGACCGCCGCGATGTCGAAGCTGCCGAGCGAGGTCAGCGTGCCGCCGGCCTCCACCTCGAGCTCGCTGTCGATGTCGACCGTGGCCGCCGTCAGCTCGTGGCCGCCGAAGTCCACGTCGCCCGCACCATTCGCGGCGAAGCTGTCGGCGTCATGCAGGAAGGTGCCGCCCACCTCGAGGTCGCCCGCCAGCACGATGCTGCCGTCCTCCAGGTTCGACAGGCTGCCGGTCACATCGAGGTCGCCCGTGGCGGTCATCACCCCGGTGCCCTGGTTGATCACGTCGCCGTCGATCCCGGCCGCCGGGCCGATGCCTGCGGCATCCAGCGTGCCCTCGTTGGTGATGGTGTCGATGTCGAGCAGGCCTGCGGAGGTGACTGTCTGGCCGGAGGCGTTGGAGAGGCTCAAGGCCTCCAGCTCCGCGCCGGCCGACACGTCGACCGAGCCGACGGTGTTGGTCACCGCCCCGGCCACGTCGAGCAGCCCCGCCGTCACCGAAACCGAAGCCCCGGCCCCGTTGTTGGTAACGCTGGCCGCAGAGGTCGTACCGGTGCCCGACTGGGTCAGCGTGCCGGCCGCGCCGTTGGTCACCGCCCCCGAGAAGGTGAGGTTGCCGGCCCCGGTGTTCTCGATATCACCGATGTTGCCGGTCGCCGTGGTCGCCGACAGCGTGCCGCCGCCGCTGTTCGAGATCGTGCCGGAGTTGCCGTTCACCGACCCCGACAGGGTGATCGCGCCGGTCGACGTGTTCTGGATCGTGCCGCTGTTGCCGTTGGCGGAGGTCGCCTGAAGCGTCCCGGTCCCGGTGTTCTCGATTATGTTGGTGTTGTTGTCGAGGTTGCCCGTGAAGGTGGCGTTCGCGGCGTTCGACAGCGTGTAGGTGCCGTCGTTGCCGGTCATCGTCGTGCCGTTGTGGGTGCCGCCCGAGATGTTGATGTCGCCGGTCGCCGCGTTGTCGATGGCGCCGGTCGAGAGCGTGCCCGCCGTGCTGTTGATCTGCCCGTCGTTGTCGACCGCGCCGGTCACCGTGAAGATGTTGGCGTTGTTCACGACCCCGCCGCTCGCCACGGTGAGGGTGCCGGCCGTCGTGGTGCCGTTGTTGGTCACCACCGAGGTGCCGTCGAGGTCCAGATCGCCGGTGGCTTCGAGGGTCGAGGTAGCGTCCACGGTGGCGGTCGCGCCCACAAGCGTGATGTCGGTGTCCGACGACAATGTGCCGCCCCCATCCACCGTGATGTCCTCGTTCAGATCCACGTCGTTGGCCGTCAGGGTGTTGCCGGCGAAGGTTACCGCCCCTGCCCCGGTGTCCTGGGTGAAGGTGCCGGTCACGTCGAGATCGCCATCGAGGGTGATCTCGCCGGTCGCTTCGTTCGTCAGGTCGCCGTCGATGTCGCCCGAGAGCGAGGTCAGCGTACTGGCGTTGTCCACGTTGCCGTTGATCTGGCCCGAGCTGTCGAGCGTTGCGCCCGAGGCCACATCGACGCCGCCTTCGATGGTGCCGGTGCTGGTAAGCGAACCGGTGACCAGCGCCACCTGCGCGCTCTCGGAGTCCAGCGTGCCACCGTTGGTGACGCTCGCGCCGTCGATTGTGACGGTGTCGCCGATCAGGCTGCCGTCGTTGTTCACCACGCCGCCGTTCAGCGCCACGGCGTTGTCGACGTCGAGCACACCCGCGCCGGAGGTGGTGAGCGTGCCGCTGGTCTGGGTGTAAGTGCCGGTGCCGGTCACGACCAGTGTACCGGTCACGTCAAAGGTGCCGCCGTTCTGCGCGACCGCGCCGTCGATGGTGCCGTCGCCTGCGTCCACGTCTCCAAGGTTGGAGAGCGTGGTGGTGTCGAGCGTGCCGCCGTTGGAGATGACGAGGTCGCCGCCCGCCGAGTTCACGAAGTTGCCCGAGGTCTGGATCTCGCCGGTGCCGTCGATGGTGGTGACGCCAAGCGTGTTGGTGAAGTCGCCCGCCGTCACATCGAGCAGGCCGCCGGTCACATCCGTGGTGGCGTTCGCGCTGCCATTGGTGAAGGTGCCGACGGAGAGCGTGCCGTCGGAGACGCTGACGTTGGACCCAGTGCCCCCGTCGTTGGTGATCGAGGCGGCCGTGAAGGTGCCCGTGCCGGTCTGGTTCACCGCGCCGCCGCTGTCGAGATCGACCGCGCCGCTCAGGGTGAAGTCGCCCGTGCCCGAGTTGGTGAGCGTCCCGGCCATCGCGGTGGCCGTGGTGCCGATGATGTCGCCGGCGCCGGTGTTCTCGATGGTCCCGGTGTTGAGGTCCATCGCGCCGAGGGTCATGTCGGCGCCCACGGCTGTGCCGGCGTTGGTGATGGTTCCGCTGTTGCCGTTCACGTCATTGGTGAAGGTCACGTCCCCGGTGCCGGTGTTTTCGATCAGGCCGGCGTTGTTGTTGGCGCCCGTGGCCGAGAGCGTGCCCGAACCGCTGTTGGAGATGACCCCGGTGGCCTGGTTCTGATCCATGAAGCCCGACACCGTCAGGTTGCCTGCGCCGGTGTTCTCGATGGTGCCGCTGTTGACGATCATGCTGCCGGACAGGAAATCGCCGGTACCGGTGTTCGACACGGTACCCGCGTTGGTGTTGACCAACGCGATGGACAGGTCGCCCGAGCTGGAGTTCGTGATGCTCCCGGCATTGCCGTTCGCATTGCCGGTGAAGGTCATCGCGCTGGTGCCGGAGTTCGTCAGCGAACTGGCGCCCGTGGTGCCGGTGAGGTTCACCGCGTCGAAGGTCCCGGCCGAGGAGGTGATCGAGCCGCCCACGTTGGCGACGTCGCCACTCACGTTGAAATCACCGGTGTTGGTCACGGCGCTGGTGGAGTCCACGCCAAGCGCGTTGACGTTGGTGGTTCCCCCGTCCGCATCATAGGTCGAGCCACCTTGAACGGCGAGGCTGCCGGTTCCGGCCGTTGCCGTCAGCGTGCCCTGGTTCGTCAGGGTGCTGCCGGTGTTCACGACGACATTCTCTTCGGAAACGAGCTCACCGCTGTTGATCGTCAGGTCGCCGCTCACCACCACGTCGTCGGCGGTCAGGGTGTTTGTTGCAAAGTCGACCGAGCCACCCGAGGTGTTGGTGAAGGTGCCGTCAACGTTCAGCGCGCCTGTCAGGGTGATCGCACCACTGTTGTCAAGGGTGCCACTGATCTGGCCCGCCAGATCCGCATCGCCCTGGTTGTCGAGCGTGCCGGCTATGGTGCCAGCGCTGCTCAGCCCATCCGTGCCACTTCCGGTGTTGACCACGTTCGCCGTCAGTAGGTTCGTGTTGATCAGGATGCCGTCGTTGTTGATCGTGGCTGCGGTCAGGGAGAAGGAGTTGTCCACCGTCGCGCCGGTGCCGACGTTGATGGTCTCTCCGGCAGCATTGAAGATACCGTCGTTGTCGATAAGGCCGCCAGTCACTTCGATCGTGCCGCCAACCGAAACCCCGACGCCGAAACCCGCGCCCACGGTGATCGTTGCGTCGTCCTGGTTGGTTAGGTTGCCACCCGCGCTAATCACAGTGCCGATCGAGTTTATGTTGATCTCGCCGTCGTTGAGGTTGTTGATGTTGCCGGTGGTCGCGACGAGCGAGGAGCCGACGCCGTTCAGGTTGTAGATGCCGGTCGGTGCGCCGTCGACGCTGTCGTTGTTGATGTCGCCGGTCAGGTCGGTCACGTCGCCGCCCGCGGCAATATCCACCGTGGTGTCGTTGTTGATGGTGTTGCCGCCGCCCACGAGGCTGGAGTTCACGCCCACGGTGACGCCGCCGGTACCGGCGGTGTTGATCGTCTCGGCCGTGACGGTCACGCCATCGGCGATGACGAGCGAGCCGCTGCCCGAGGTGCTCAGAATGCCCGTGCCGCCGTTGTTGTTGTCGATGGTGATGTTCGCATTTGCGTTCAGCGTGCCGTCGAGGCTGACCGAACCCACGTCGGTGACCGCGTCGTTGACCGTGATCGTGCCGTTGTTGATGGCGCTCCAATTGTGGTCGCCCGCCGAGAGCGTAGCATCCGGATCAATGTCGATTGTCACTTCCGCCCCATCGGCCACGAGGTCGTAGTCGATGCTCGCAACGGTAATGGCCTGCTGCGCGGTAAGCTGATCGATGTTCAGGACAAGGTTGCCGCCATCGTTGGTCTGGTCGAATCCGGACCCAAGCGTGAGGTTGGCGGCGTTGATGGTGAGGGTTTCGCCGGCCCCTTGGGTCAGTGCGCCGCCAAGAACAATCGAGCCGTCAATCGTGGTGCCCAGATCGGAAGACGAAGTCAGCACGAC
>CAYVQK010000047.1:0-21062 GCA_964454145.1 uncultured Oceanicola sp.
AGCTCCGGCCCGAAGGGCTGCCAGTTGCCCCCGCCCTGCCGGTAGATGAACTGCTGCTTTGCGTGATCGACCTCCACCGCCAGCTCCACCGGCCCGTCCTCCAGCTTCACGGGCGCCGCCGGAAACTGCATCCGCCCGTCCGGCCAGTCGCCGGGGCAGGACATCAGCATCAGGCAGCGCCCGAGCTCCGCATGCCAGGACACGGCGGCGAAGTGGAACTTGTACCGGTTGTAATAGGTCGTCAGCCCCGCCGCCTGCTGGTAGGTGGTGGGCGCGAAATCCTCCAGCGTGGTCGCCGCGCGGTACTTCAGGTGCTCCTGCCGCCGCGCCACCAGCGCCTGCTCGAACCAGCTGCCGATGCTCTCCCGCCCGATCAGCCGCAGCGCAGTCCCTGTGAGGGTAAAGATCCGCTCCGGCTCCGGGGTGCGCAACCACTGGAACTCCGGCGGCAGCGCCTCGCCGTCGAATACCCGCGCCACCGCAGCGGGCGCCCTCTGCTCCACGTCGAAGGGCGCGGGCACCTCCAGATGCGCCAGCGTGCCCCCGCCCTCGACATAGAGCCAATCCTCCCGCCACTCGCACTTCTCGATACCCGTCTCCCGCCCCAGCGGCGAGAACCGCCCCGGCAACGGCCGCGAGCAGAGAAACGTGTGATAGGTCTCCCCCTCCGGCGTCTCCACGATCTGCCCATGCCCGGTGCGCTGCAGCGGCGCGTCGGGATCATCTTTCGCGGTCAGCAGATGCGTATCCGGATGCAGCTCATACGGCCCGAACACCTCGCGGCTCCGCGCCATCGTCACCGCATGGTTATACCCCGTGCCGCCTTCCGCGACGGTCAGGTAATACCACCCGTTCCGCTTGCTCAGATGCGGCCCTTCGGTGAGCCCAAGTTCCGACCCCTTCGAGATCACCTTGATCTCGCCCTTCAGCCCCTCCTCGGGATGCCACTCCTGGCACAGTATCCCGTCAAACGCGCTCGTCCTCGGCTTGCCTCCGATAGACTCGCTGATGTGGTTCCACTGAAGCACCAGCCAGTATTTCTTCCCGTCGTCGTCATGGAACAGCGACGGATCGAACCCGTGGCTCGACACATAGACCGGGTCGCTCCACGGCCCCTCAATCGAAGGCGCGGTGACGATGTAGTTGTGCGCGTCCTTGAAGTTGCCGTCATACCGCTTCACGTCGGTATAGACGAGCCAGAACAGGCCATCCGCGTAGCTCAGGCAGGGCGCCCAGATGCCGCAACTGTCGGGATCGCCGCGCATGTCGAGCTGCGCCGCCCGGTTCAGGGGCCGGCAGGCGAGATCCCAGTTCACCAGATCCTTCGAGCGGTGAATCTGCACGCCCGGATACCACTCGAAGGTGGAGGTGGCGATGAAGTACTCGCCCCCCACCCGGCAGATCGACGGATCGGGGTTGAAGCCGGGGAGGATCGGGTTGCGGATCATCTCTGCGCCGCCCCCTTGCTCTGCTCGGCAGACTGCGCCCAGAGATTGATCGCCTCCTCATCGGCATATTCGTCGATCTCCGCCAGCTCGGCCTCGGTGAACTCGAGGTTCCCCACCGCGCCCACGCAATCCACCACCTGGCTCGGCTTGCTCGCCCCGATCAGCGCCGAGGTGATCCCGCCGCCGCGCAGCACCCAGGCAATCGCCATCTGCGCCAGCGTCTGACCCCGCCGCTCGGCAATACCGTTCAGCGCTCGGATGTTCTCGATTGCCCGCTCACTCAGCATCTCCGACCGTAGCGATTTGCCCTGCGTCGCCCGCGACCCCTCCGGCACTCCGTTCAGATACTTCGCCGTCAGCATCCCCTGCGCCAGCGGGGTGAAGGCGATGGAGCCCACGCCCAGCTCGGCCAGCGTCTCCTTCAACCCGTCCCGCTCGACCCAGCGGTTGATCATGTTGTAGCTCGGCTGGTGGATCAGGCACGGGGTGCCGAGATCCTTCAATATCGCCACCGCCTCCCGCGTTCGCTCGGAGTTGTACGACGATATCCCCGCATAAAGCGCCCGCCCCGACCGCACGATGAAGTCCAGCGCGCCCATGGTCTCTTCCAGCGGCGTGTCCGGGTCGAAGCGGTGCGAATAGAAGATATCGACATAATCGAGCCCCAA
Source organism: uncultured Oceanicola sp. (assembly GCA_964454145.1). Taxonomy (GTDB): domain Bacteria; phylum Pseudomonadota; class Alphaproteobacteria; order Rhodobacterales; family Rhodobacteraceae; genus Vannielia. The sequence goes on from CAYVQK010000047.1 coordinate 2,117, forward strand.
CCGCTTCAGCGACTGGTCGCAGGAACTAACGAGATACTTCCGGCTACCCCACTCGCCATAGGGCCCCGGCCACATCCCGTAACCCGCCTTCGAGGAAATCACCAACTCGTCCCGATACGGCGCGAAATCCGTCAGCAATATCTCCCCGAACGCCGCCTCCGCCGCTCCCGGCCTCGGGCCGTAGTTGTTGGCGAGGTCGAAGTGGGTGATCCCATGGTCGAAGGCCGTGCGGCAGATCTCCCGCTTGGTCTCATGCGGCGCGTCGTCGCCGAAGTTGTGCCAGAGCCCGAGCGACACGGCCGGCAGCTTCAGCCCGGACACCCCGCAGCGGCGATAGACCATCCGCTCATAGCGGTCCTCGTCGGCGGAATAGACGCTCATGCCAGCAGGGCTTTCGCCGCATCCGGCCCCAGCGCCTCGGGCCGCTCGCAGGTCGTGGCGATGTCGAGCGCCCGCCCCTCCTCGCCCGCCTTCAGGATCGAGGTCATCACGTCCACCACGTGGGTGGCGAAGTCATCCGAGCAGCGATGCTTGCGCCCCTCGAGGATCGCGGCGCCCATGTCGGCCAGCCCCGCCGTCCGGTAGTTCGCCCGCCCGTTGTCATTGGCCTTCGAGAAGGGATGCGCCCACTCGCCCGAGATGTTGGTGAACACCCCCTTCTCCGTCATCCGCACCTCACCGCCAAAGAAGTTGGGGTCCGGCACATGCAGCGTGCCGCCAGTGCCGTAGAGCTCCATGTTGGAATGCCCGTGCTGCCACACGTCCCACGACGCAATGAAGGTCACCTGCGCACCGGACGCGAACTGCAGGATCGAGTGGATCGTCGTCGGCGTCTCCACCCTGATCCGCTCGCCGAAGCGCGGCTGCGAGGTGATGGTGCGATACTCGTTCGCGCTCGAACTCATCGCCACCACCCGCTTTACCGGCCCGAGAAGCTGCACGAGGTTGCTCACATAGTACGGCCCGATATCCAGCACCGGCCCGGCACCCGGCTGGAAGAAGAAGTCGGGGTTCGGGTGCCACATCTCCATGCCCGCGCTCTGCACGAAGCAGGTGCCGCTGGTGATCCGCCCAACCGCCTCGCTGTCCACCAGGTGCCGCGCAAGCTGGTGCGCGCCTCCGAGGAAGGTATCGGGCGCCGAGCCCACCCGCAGGCCCTTCTCGCTCGCGATCGCCTTCAGCGCCTCACCCTCTTCCAGCGTCAGCACGAAGGGCTTTTCGGAATACACATGCTTGCCCGCCTCGAGCACCCGCTTCGACACCTCGAAATGCGCGTTTGGCACGGTCAGGTTCACCACCACGTCCACGTCATCCGCGGCGAGCAACCCGTCGACCGTTTCCGCCCGCAGCCCGAACTCCTCCGCCCGCGCCTTGGCCGCGGCCTCCGCCACGTCGGCGCAGGCGCGCATCTCGATGCCCTTGAAGAGCGGCGCGAGGCGCATGTAGGCGGCCGAGATGTTGCCGCAGCCGATGACGCCAATTCCCAGAGTGTCGGCCATGGTCAGAGCCCCTTCACGGCTTCGATGGAACGAGAGGCGAAGCGCCGCGCGTCGCTCGGCTTGTCATGCTCCATCACGAAAAGATCCACGCCCGCGCCCTTCAGCGCCGCCATCAGCCCCTTCCAGTCGAGCGTGCCGTGGCCCACATCGGCCCAGCCGTCCTCGTCCACGCACTCGCCCTCGGGCGCGATGTCCTTCACATGCGCCGTGGTGATCCGGCCGGCATGATTGGCGATCCAGGCCTTCGGGTCCGCCCCGCCGCGCACCACCCAGGCCACGTCCATCTCCCACTCGATCTCCGGCGCCAGGTCGAGGATCACCTGCATCGGCAGGGTGCCATCCTCCAGCGCCATGAACTCCCAATGGTGATTGTGCCAGCCAAAGCGCAGCCCGGCGTCCTGCACCCGCTTGCCCGCCTCGTTCAGCCGGTTGGCAAGCTGCTTCCAGGCGCCGAGGTCGGCGCCGTTCCGGTACTCGTCGGTCGGCGCCGGGCAGAACACCCGCTCCATCCCCAGCACCTTGGCCGCCGCCATGCTCTTGTCGAACTCCTCCTCGAAGCTCCCGAGCGGAAAGAAATGTCCCGAGGGCATCGCCAGCCCGTTCTCGTCGAGCTTGGCCTTGAAGGCATGCGGGTCGGCATAGACGCCGCCGAAGCCCTCCACGTTCTCGTAGCCCAGCGAGGCGAGGTGCTTCAGCGTATCGTCCCAGGGCCCCGCGTCGCGGGAGGAATAGAGCTGATAAGAGATCTTCATGGGTCGTCCTGTCGTGTCGGCTCAGAGCCGGGTTTCATTCGTCTTGTCGAAGAGATGGCAGCGCTCCGGCGAGAGCCCCAGAGCCAGCGGGTCGCCCGGGGCGATCTCCACCTGCCCGTCGAGCCGCACCCACACGTGCCGCCCGCCCACATCGCAGCGCACCAGCGTGTCACTGCCGAGCGGCTCCACCAGCTCCACCGTGCCGTCGAAGCGGAAGGGCTTCGACGCGGCGATATCGGCATAGGCCACGTGCTCGGGCCGGATGCCCAACACCGCCGCCCCGTCGCGCGGTCCATCCTGCCACTGGTAGCCTTCCAGCGAGAACTCCAGCTCGGCGGAGCGGAACACACCGCCCCTCACCTCGCCGTCGAGAAAGTTCATCGTCGGCGAGCCGATGAACTGCGCCACGTAAAGGTTGGCCGGGCGATTGTAGATCTCGTTCGGGCTGTCGAGCTGGAGGATCATCCCCGACTTCATGATCGCGATCCGGTCGGCCAGCGTCATCGCCTCGATCTGGTCATGGGTCACGTAGATCATCGTGTTGCCCAGCGTCTGGTGCAGCTGCTTGATCTCCACCCGCAGATCGGCTCTGAGCTTCGCATCAAGGTTCGAGAGCGGCTCGTCGAAGAGAAACACGTCCACATCCCGCACCAGCGCCCGCCCGATGGCCACCCGCTGCCGTTGCCCGCCAGAGAGTGCCGAGGGCTTGCGGTCGAGCAGCGGCTCGATCTGGAGCACCTTGGCCGCCCGGTCCACCCGCTGCGCGATCTCGGCCTTGCTCACGCCCGCGTTCTTCAGCCCGAACGACAAGTTCCCCCGCACCGTCATCTGCGGGTAAAGCGCGTAACTCTGGAACACCATGCCGATGCCCCGCTTGCTGGGCTCCTCCCAGGTCACGTTCTTGCCGCCGATCCAGATCTGCCCGTCGGTCACGTCGAGCAGCCCGGCGATGCAGTTGAGCAGGGTGGACTTGCCGCAGCCCGAAGAGCCCAGCAGCACGAGGAACTCGCCGTTCACCACGTCGAGGTTCAGGTCGCGCAGCACCTTCACCGCGCCGAACGACAGGTCGAGATGCTTGATTTCGATCGAATGTTCCATGCTCACCCTTTGACCGCGCCCGCCGCGATGCCGCGGACGAAGAGTTTTCCGGAGATGAAGTAGATGACGAGGGGCACCAGCCCGGTGAGGAGCGTCGCCGCCATGTTGACGTTGTACTCCTTCACCCCCTGCACCGAGTTGACGATGTTGTTCAGCTGAACCGTCATCGGGTAGAGGTCGGGCTTGGTGTAGACCACGCCGAAGAGGAAGTCGTTCCAGATGCCCGTCACCTGGAGGATCATCGCCACGACGAAGATCGGCAGGCTCATCGGCAGCATGATCTGGAAGTAGATCTGCCAGAACCCCGCCCCGTCCACGCGCGCCGCCTTGAACAGCTCCTCCGGCAGCGAGGTGAAGTAGTTGCGGAACAGGAGCGTCAGGATCGGCATCCCGAAGACCGAGTGCACCAGCACCAGCCCGGTCAGCGAGCCGTAGAGGCCGATCTCGCGGAGGATGATAACGATGGGGTAGAGCATCACCTGGTAGGGAATGAACGCCCCGAAGATCAGGATGGTGAAGAAAACATCCGCGCCCTTGAACCGCCAGTTCGCCAGCGCGTAGCCGTTCACCGAGGCGATGAGGATCGAGAGGAACACCGAGGGCACGGTGATCCGCACCGAGTTCCAGAAACCCCGGCTGAGTCCGTCGCAGTTGAGCCCCGTGCAGGCCTCCGCCCAGGCCTTCACCCAGGGTTGAAAGGTCACTTCCACCGGCGGGGCGAAGATGTTGCCCAGCCGGATCTCCGGCATCCCCTTCAGCGAGGTCACCACCATCACCCAGAGCGGCAGCATGTAGTAGAGCGCCACCACGATGAGCGTGCCGTAGATGAAGATGTTGCGCCGCGAGAAGCGCCTGCGCGGCTTCGGCCCCCGTGGCCCTTCGAGCGCATCCGCGCCCACACCGGCGATGGTGAGGATACCGGGGTCAGACACGCTTCTTCCCCCCGAATTCGAGATAGGCCCAAGGGATGATGACGATCAGCACAGCCAGCAGCATCATCGTCGAGGCGGCAAAGCCCTGCCCGAGGTTCTGGCCCTGGAACATGTAGTCATAGACGTATTTCGCCGGCACGTCCGAGGCGATCCCCGGCCCGCCGCCGGTCTGCGCCACGATCAGGTCATAGAGCCGCACGATGCCGGAGGCGATGATGACGAGCGTTGTGATGAACACCGGCCGCATCATCGGGATGACGATGAAGATGTAGGTCTTCCACATCGGGATGCCGTCCACCCGCGCGGCCTTCCAGATCTCCTGGTCGATGCCACGCAGCCCGGCGAGCATCAGGCACATCACCAGCCCGGTGCCCTGCCACAGCCCGGCGATCAGCACGCCATAGATCACGATATTCGCATTGTAGAGCGGGTCGAAATCGAAGCTCTCCCACCCCATCGCCCGGATCACCGACTGGATGCCGAAATCCGGGTTCAGCAGCCACTGCCACACGAGGCCGGTCACGATGAACGACAGCGCGAAAGGGTAGAGCAGGATGGTGCGAAAGGTGTTCTCGAAGCGGATCTTCTGGTCGAGCAACGCCGCCAGCACGAAGCCGATCACCAGGCTGAACACCACCATGCACGCCCCATAGATCAGCAGGTTCTCGATCGCGACGTTCCAGCGCTCGGTGCCCCAGAGCCGCTCGTATTGCTGAAGTCCCACGAAGCGCTCGCGCGGCAACAGCTTGGAGTCGGTGAAGGAATAGACCACCGTCCAGATGGTGCCCCCGGTGAAGACGACGAGCGCCGTCAGTACCATCGGAATGGCGGCGATCTTGGCATTGATGTTCCGGAATAGCCTTATCGGGCGGGCCTCGGCCATGGCGCTCCCCTCTGCCGCTGGTCGGGTGGGTGAGGCCGGGCCGCTCGCGCAGCCCGGCCCCCGGGTGGACGCAGGATCAGTCCTTGTTCGCCACGATATCGACAAAGCGCGCCTGGGCATCCTCGGCGCTGATCGACGTATCCTGGAAGAACTGGACGAAGAGGTCGTTCAGCTGGTTGTTGGTGTCCTCGGTGTTCAGCATGTTCACGTCGGGCATGGTCTTGCCGTCAGCGAGGAGCTGGAGGCCCTTCTTCATGCAGTCGTTGGCCGCGGCGAGGTCCACGTCACCGCGAATGGGCAGCGAGCCCTTCTTGAGGTTGAACGCAACTTGCGTCTGCGGCTTCAGCAGGGTCGCGGCCAGCGCGTCCTGTGCCGCCTCGATCTCGGCGTCACCCGTCTCGGGGAAGTAGAAGGCATCGCCCCCGGTCGAAAGCACCTCGATCACGCCGAGGCCCGGGAGGCAGGTGTAGTCTGTGCCCGCGGTCTGGCCCGCCACAGCGAACTCGCCCTGGGCCCAGTCGCCCATGATCTGCCCGCCGGCCTTGGCGGTGATCACCATGTTGGTGGCCTGGTTCCAGTCCTGCACATTGGAGCCCTGCACCATGTCGCGCATGTCGGAGGCGGCCTTGAATACGCGGCCCATCTCCTCGCCCCCGGCCAGCTCGGCATCGCCGTCGCCGTAGATCTTCTGAAGCACATCCGGCCCGGCCAGCGTGGCCATCAGCACGTTGAAGGCCCCCGACGACTGCCAGCTCTGCCCGCCCAGCGCCATCGGCTGGATGCCCGCTTCCTTAAGCGCAGGCGCGGCCGCCACGAACTCGTCCCAGTTGGTCGGCACCGGCACACCGGCATCGGCGAAGGCCTTGTTCGACAGCCACAGCCACTGCCACGAGTGGATGTTCACCGGCGCGCAGTAGATCCTGCCGTCCACGGTGCAGGCGTCGAGCAGGCTCGGCGGGTTCACGATGTCCTTCCAGCCCTCGGCCTCGGCCACATGGGTCATGTCGCGCAAGAGCCCGGCCTCGATCAGCTCTTCGGCCTGGCGCCCGTGGTTGAACTGGAACGCCCCCATCGGGTCGCCGCCGATGATGCGGCTCACCATCACCGGCCGGGCGGTGCCGCCGCCGCCCGCAATCGCGCCGTCGATCCACTTGTGCTCGGTCTGGCCCTCGAACTCGGTGGCGAACTGCTGCACGGCAGCCGCCTCGCCGCCGGAGGTCCACCAATGTGTCACTTCCAGGTCGGCGGCCTGCGCGGCCCCCGCGCCCAATGCGGTACAGGCCATCAGAATGGTGCGAAACGTCATCTCAACTTTCCTCCCTGCGGGCGCCGCTCTCCGGCAGGCCCATGCATGTGTCACGCCGTCCTCTCCGGCGCCTGCAATCGTTTACACTGCCGAGGCCTCCCCGCCCCGCTCTTGCATGTAAACGATTACATGGATAGTTTCTCTCACTGCCGCCCTTGTCAAGCGCCGGGTTATCGCTAACAGGCTGGCTGCGAGGGACATATTTCGATGGCGCAGAAAACTGTCAGAATCCGGGATGTTGCGCGGGCGGCGGGGGTCTCCACGGCCACCGTGAGCCGGGCGCTTTCCAACCCCGATCTGCTCACCGAGAGCACACGCAAGGCGGTAGAGGATGCCGTCCGAATCACCGGCTACCGGGTGAACCAGGCGGCGCGGAACCTGCGGATGCAGAAGGCGGGCGCGGTGCTGGTGCTTGTGCCCAACCTCGGCAACCCGTTCTTCTCCACCATCCTCGCCGCGATCTCCGAGAGCTTCGCGGGCAGCGACACCTCGGTGCTCATCGCCGATACCGCCAACGGCGAGTCCGATGGCCGGGCGCTCGCGGGCTACTTTCTCGACGGCCGCATCGACGGGATGATCTCGCTCGACGGAGGGCTGAAGCGCGCCGATCTCGAGGCCTTCGACGCCGCCGGCGTGGCCGACCGCATCGTCCTGGCCTGCGAATGGGTCGATGGCGCCACCCTGCCCTCGGTGCGCTCCGACAACGAGGCCGGCGCGCGGCTCGCGGTGCAGCATCTCTACGAGCTCGGCCACCGCGACATCGCCCATGTCACCGGCCCCGCGGGCAACGTGCTCACCAAGGCCCGCCGCGCCGGGATGCTTGCCGAGCGCGCCCGCCTCGGCCTGCCCAGCCGCGACGACTGGATCATCCGCGGCGATTTCTCCCTCGCCTCCGGCCGCGACGCCGCCCAGAAGATCATCGCCATGAAGGAGCGGCCTACCGCGGTATTCTGCGCGTCCGACCAGGTCGCATTCGCGCTCATGTCCACCCTGATGGCCGCCGGGGTGCGGGTGCCCGAGGATATCTCGGTCGTCGGCTTCGACGACATCGAGCTCTCCAAGGTCTACACCCCCGCGCTCACCACCATCCGGCAGGACCGGCACGCGCTGGGGTGCCGGGCCGCGCGGCTCTTGCAGGAGCAGATCGCCCTGTCCGGCAATCCGCTCGCCGAGCCCGGCGCCGCCACCGTCGAGATGGTCGGCGTCGAGCTGGTGGCGCGTCAGAGCACCGCCGCGCCCTAGACCTCGGCGAGCTTCTCCGCGCGCGGGGCGGGGGCGGCAGTGGCCGCGGGCGCGGGCGACAGCAGCCGGCGCTGCTCCCGGCGGAGCGCGTGGATGTCGAGATCGTCCACGATCTCCACGTCATCGAGGCTCACCACCTGATCGCGGCTCACCGAGCGCTTCAGCCGCACGTGATGCGCCAACCCGATCGGCAGCGCGTTCAGCGCCACCGATTCCGAGGCCGGTATCGCCTTCGCCCACACCTTGTACCCGCCCTCGCCGTCGAGGTAGTCGCCCGAGTCGAAGTCGCCCTTCGCCGTCGCAACCGCATCGGCCCGGAACAGCCGCGAACTGCCCGTCGCCTCCCGCCGCAAACAGGCCGACAGCACCGAGACGGCGGTTTCCAGCCCGATCAGGTGGAAGGGCCGCCACATCGAGCCGTACCAGCCGCTCTTGTCGGTCATCAGCCCGTACTGGTTGAAGCACTGGCGGGTGTATTCATTCGGCGCCTTGAACGTCACGAACATCCCGTACTGGATGTTGTTCAGCACGGTCCGGCCATCAGGCTCGCGGGAGGCCGCGATATCGACGATGCCGTTCTTCTCCAGCCGCCCGCCTTCGCTCGCGGGCTTGAACACCTCGGCCAGATCCTGCAGCCCTGCGGGGTGGAAGGCCAGCCCGTCCACGGGGCAGTCCATCCCGGTCGCATTGGCCACCGCCGCCATCTCGATCGCCGCCTTCGTGCCGTCGGTGAAGGAGTTGTACATCTTCGGGTTGAAGTCCCCCGAAGCCACCTGCTCGGGCGTGAAGTCGAAGTAGTTCCACACGGTGTCGGGAGTCGAATAGCGGTAGGAGGGGCAGAAGTTCATGCCCTTGCCCGCCGCCACAAGCTCGAAGCCGCAGCTCTTCACCCAGTCCACCAGCTCGCACATCGCCGCCGGCTGGTCGCCATAGGCCATGGAGTAGACCACGCCCGCCGCGCGGGCCTTCTCCGCCAGCAGCGCGCCCACCATCACGTCGGCCTCGACGTTCACCATCACCACGTGCTTGCCCGCTTCGATCGCCGCCAGCGCATGGCGCGTGCCCGCGAGCGGATGCCCGGTGGCCTCGATAATGCATTCGATCTCGTCGCAGGCCATCAGCGCCGAGACGTCCTCGGTCAGCCAGGTCTTCCCGCTGGCCAGCGCCTCCCCGGCACTCCGCGCCGAATACTGCTCCGCCGGCCAGTGCACACGGTCGAACGATCCCCGCGCCTTCGCCAGGTCGAGGTCGGCAACGCCGACCACATGCAGCCCCTCGATGTGCCGCGCCTGCGACAGGATCATGGAGCCGAACTTCCCCGCGCCCACCAGGCCAACGCGCACCGGCTTTCCCTCGGCGGTCCGCGCCGCCAGCATACTCGACAGATTCATTTCAGTTCTCCCTTGGTCGCGCCGAACCTAGCCCCCGTCCCCCTGGCATATCCATCAACATATTCTTTGCGACCTTTAAGCCCTGCTACATCACAGTTTAAGAATACATCGTTGTTCCGCCGCCCCCGCCCTGCCAGAACCCGCAGTGGAGAACGGACGGCGCGAGGGAGGAGCGACGACATGGAACACACGGCAGGATCGAATGTGAGCCTTGCCCGGCGGGCGTGGTCCATTCGTCGCAACGCGCTCCGGATGGGCGAGGTGCAGGGGCAGGGATACATAGGGCAGGCGCTGGGTGTGGCCGACGTCCTGGCGGTGTCCTACTTTCATGCCATGCGCTTTCGCCCCGGCGATCCCGACTGGGAGGATCGGGATCGCTTTCTCCTCTCCATCGGCCACTACGCCATCGCGCTCTACGCCGCGATGATCGAGGCCGGCATCCTGCCCGAGGACGAGATCGAGACCTACGGCATGGACGACTCGCGCCTGCCGATGTCCGGCATGGCCGCCTACACACCCGGCATGGAAATCACCGGCGGATCGCTCGGCCACGGCCTTGGAATCGCCGTCGGCATGGCGCTCGGCCTGAAGCGCAAGAAGAACGACGCCTTCGTCTACAACATGCTGTCGGATGGCGAGCTGGGCGAGGGCTCCACCTGGGAGGCCGTGATGAGCGGTGCCGCCTGGAAGCTCGACAACCTGATCGCCATCGTCGACTTCAACAACCAGCAGGCCGACGGGCCGACGATGGACGCGCTCGCCACCGGCCCCGGCACAGAGGCCGCCAAGTGGCAGGCCTTCGGTTGGCACGCCGAAGAGGTCGACGGCAACGACATCGACGCCGTGGTGGCCGCCTTCGACCGGGCCCGCCACCTGAAGGAGCCCAAACCCCGCGCGATCATCTGCAACACGAAGATGTGCAAGGGCGTCCCCTTCCTCGAAACCCGCGAGATCACCCATTTCGTCCGCGTCGAGCCCGAGGAATGGGCCAAGGCCCTCGCCCACCTCGATCAGGAGATGCCCGCATGACCATCGGCCCCAACTCCCGCCGCACCCCCGCCCACATCGCCCGCCCCCGGCCTGCGCCGGGCGGCGCCCGCACCTCCGCAATGATCGCCTCGCTCGATGCCGAGGGCCGCAGCACCATCGCCGCCCCCTTCGGCCACGCGCTCGTGGACCTTGCCAAGACCCGCGAGGATATCGTCGGCCTCACCGCTGACCTGAGCAAGTACACCGACCTGCACATTTTCGCCAAAGCCTACCCCGACCGGTTCTACCAGATGGGCATGGCCGAGGCGCTCCTGATGTCCGCCGCCGCCGGCATGGCCCGCGAGGGCTTCACGCCCTTCGCCACCACCTACGCCGTCTTCGCTTCGCGCCGCGCCTATGACTTCATCGTCATGGCGATCGCCGAGGAGAACCTGCCGGTCAAGATCGTCTGCGCCCTGCCCGGCCTCACCACCGGCTACGGCCCCAGCCATCAGGCCACCGAAGACCTCGCCATCATGCGCGGCATGCCCAACCTCACCGTGGTCGACCCCTGCGACGCCACCGAGATCGACCAGGCCACCCGCGCCATCGCCAGCTCGCCCGGCCCGGTCTACATGCGGCTCCTGCGCGGCCAGGTGCCCGACGTGCTGGGCGAATACGGCTACGAGTTCGAGCTGGGCAAGGCGAAGGAGATCCGCGGCGGGTCCGACGTGCTTTTCATCTCCTCCGGCTTCATGACCATGCGCTGCCTCGATGCCGCTGCCGCGCTGGAGAAGGACGGGGTGAGCTGCGCCGTCCTCCACTCCCCCACCATCAAGCCGCTCGACGAGGCCACCATCTGCGCCGAGGCCGCCAAGGGTGGCCGCCTGGTGGTGACCGCCGAGAACCACTCCATCACCGGCGGCCTGGGCGAGGCCGTCGCGGGCGCGCTTGCCCGCAACCAGATCCACGTCCCCTTCCGCCAGGTCGCCCTGCCCGACGAGTTCCTCGACGCGGGCGCCCTCCCTTCGCTTCACGACCAATACGGGCTATCCGTTGCCAGCATCACCACAAGGGTAAAGGGCTGGCTCAATGACTGAAACGAACACGGGCACCGCGATCATCGGCCTCGGCGTGATGGGCCGGGGCATGGCGAAGAACATCATCGCCGCAGGCATCCCGCTCACGGGATACGATCTCTTCGAACCCGCCCGCGAGGCGCTCGCCGCCATGGGCGGCACCCCTGCCGCCTCCGCCGCCGAGGCGGCCTCCGGCGCGTCGCTGCTGGTTCTGATGGTCGTCAACGCCGCCCAGGCTCGCACCGTGCTCTTCGACGAGGGCGCCGCCGCCGCGCTCTCCCCCGGCGCCACCGTCATGCTCTCTTCCACCGTCGCCCCCTCCGCCGCCCGCGCGCTGGGCGCCGAACTGGCCGCGATGGGCCACCACCTGCTGGATGCCCCGGTCTCCGGCGGCCAGGTCGGCGCCGATGCCGGCACGCTCACCATCATGGCCAGCGGCTCCCCGCAGGCCTTCGCCCGCGCCGAAAAGGTGCTCGAAGCCACCTCCGGCACGCTGCACCGCCTCGGCGACGAGCCCGGCATGGGCGCCACCTACAAGGTCGTCCACCAGCTCGCCGCCGGAGTCCACATCGCCGCCGCCGCCGAGCTGATGAGTTTCGGCGCCAAGGCGGGCTGCGATCCGAAGAAACTCCACGAGATCGTCATGGCCTCCGCCGGCGCCAGCTGGATGCTCGGCAACCGCGGGCCCCGGATGATGCAGGCCGACCCGGAAGTCACCTCCGCTGTCGACATCTTCATCAAGGATCTCGGCCTCGTCGAGGAAACCGCGAAGGAGGCCGAGGCCCCAGTGCCGCTCGCCGCCCTCTCGCTGCAACTCTTCTCCGCCGCACGCGCCCTCGGGCATGGCAAGGACGACGACGCGCTCGTCATCCGCGCCTACGAGGCGCTCACCGGCAAACCCGTCCACGAAAGCTGAAGCAAATGCCCGATCTTCTCACCGGAAAGACCGCCATCATCACCGGCGCCGCCAGCCCGCGCGGCCTCGGCAAGGCCACCGCTAGGCTCTACGCCGAGCACGGCTGCCGGGTCGCCATACTCGACCTCGACGCCACCCAGGCCGCCGAGGCCGCCGCCGACCTGCCCGGTGAGGGCCACATCGGGCTCGCCTGCAACGTCACCGACAAGGAGGCCTGCGAGGCCGCGTTCGCCCAGGTCGTCGAGGCCTTCGGCCAGGTGGATATCCTGGTGAATAACGCCGGCATCACCCAGCCGCTGAAGTTCATGGATATCGCGCCCGAGAACTACGACGCCGTGCTCGACGTCAACCTCCGCGGCACCCTCTACATGAGCCAGGCCGCCCTGCCGCACATGCGCGGGCGCAAGCAGGGCTCGATCGTCAACATGTCGTCGGTCTCCGCCCAGCGCGGCGGCGGCATCTTCGGCGGTCCGCACTACTCCGCCGCAAAGGCCGGCATCCTCGGGCTGACCAAGGCCCTCGCCCGCGAGGCCGCTCCCGACAACGTGCGCTCCAACGCCATCTGCCCGGGCTTCATCGCCACCGACATCACGGCAGGCAAGCTGACCAACGAGATGCGCGCCTCGGTGCTCGAGGGCATCCCGATGGGCCGCGCCGGCGAAGCCTCCGACGTCGCGGGCTGCGCCCTCTTCCTCGCCTCCGATCTCGCGGCCTACGTCACCGGCTCCGAAGTCGATGTGAACGGCGGCTCGCTCATTCACTAACGAGCAGTGAGGGCGGGCTCATAAAAGGGCCCGCCCAAGATCTCACCCCCGTGAGGCCGCCTCCACGTGCGGACGAACGGAGCCTACCCCGTCAACGCCGTCACGCTCTCGAAACTCTCCACCACGAGCCCGTGCCGCCTGACGACCTCGCCGATCTCCCGCTCGTGCAGCTCCGCCTCCTCGGTCACCCACCCAAGGAAGATCTGCACGGCCCGGCGGTTCAGGTAGCGGCTGGGGCAGATCGCCCAATGCGCCGGAAAACGCAGTACCGGCAGATGCGGCGTCACCGGCACCAGCCGCCCCTCCGCCACCTCTCGCCCGGCCACCACCAGCGATTCCAGCACGATCCCCACCCCGTCGAGCGCCAGTTGCAGCGCCATCGACGAGCGGTCCATCAGCAGCGTCTTGCGGTTGGCCGCGGTCTCGATCCCGTTGCGCAAGAGCCAGGTGTCCCAGTTGCAGAGGTTGCGCGCAGAATCGATGAAGCGCGCCTGTTTCAGCGGGTCGCCTCCCAGCGCGGCAAGGTACTCGGGCGTCGCCAGCGGCAGGATATGGTCATCCACCACCGGCTCCACATGCATCCCGCCCCAGTCGCCGGTACCGTAGCGGATATCGAGGTCCATCAACTCGCGGTCGAAGTCCGTGGGATCGGGCGCCGCATCCACCCGTAACTCCCAGTCCGGGTGCTTCTCGACGAAACGGCTGAGCCGCGGCCCGAGCCAGAGCACCCCGAAACTCGGAGCCACCCTCAGATTCAGCCGCCGCGTCTCGCGGCTCCGCCCGAGGTTCCGCCGCGCATCCTTCAGCATCCTGAGCGCGGTGCCCGCCGACTGGTACAGCTGCTCGCCCTCCAGCGTCAGCGAAAGCTGGCGCCCGTCCCGGCGGAACAGCTTCACGCCCAGCTGCTGCTCCAGGAGCTTGATCTGCTGGCTGACGGCCGAGGGCGAAACCGAAAGCTCTTCGGCAGCGCGGGAGAGCGTGCCCCGCCGCGCCACCGTCTCGAAGTAGAGGATGGCATTGAGGTTCTCCGTCCGTGCCATCCCCGCGCCTCTTACTTCGCCGCCACGGTCTCCTGCCGCTGGCGGCCGAGGCCTTCCACCTCGATTTCCATCACGTCGCCGGGCTTCAGGAACCGCTGCGGCTTCATGCCCATGCCCACGCCCGAGGGTGTGCCGGTGGCGATGATGTCCCCGGGCTGAAGCTGCATGAACCGGCTCATGTAGCTGATGATCTCGGCCACGGTGAAGATCATGTCATCGGTGTTCGAATCCTGCACCGTCTCGCCGTTGAGGTCGAGGGTCACGCGCAGCTTCTGCGGGTCCGGTACCTCGTCCGCGGTCACCAGATACGGCCCGGTCGGCCCGAAGGTGGGGGCCGATTTGCCTTTCATCCACTGGCCGCCCCGCTCGATCTGGAATTCCCGCTCGGAAACGTCGTTGATGGTGCAATAGCCGGCCACGTAATCCAGCGCATCCGCCTCGGACACGTAGAGCGCCTCGCGCCCGATCACCACGCCAAGTTCAACCTCCCAGTCCCCCTTCACGCTCTCGCGCGGGATGATGACATCGTCGTAGGGGCCCGAGAGCGCGCTGGTGGCCTTGCAGAAGATGATCGGCTCCTTCGGCGGCTCGGCCCCCGTCTCGGCGGCGTGCTTGGCGTAGTTCAGCCCGATGCAGAAGAAGTTGGGCACGCTGGCCAGGCAGCTGCCGATCCGGCCCGGGTTCTCCACCACCGGCAGGCTCGCCACGTCGATCCCGCGGATCGCGTCGAGCGCCTCGAGCGACACGCCCGAGCCCTCGAACTCGCCCACCTTGCCGGAGAGGTCGCGCACCTTGCCGTCGCTGTCGAGAATGCCGGGCTTTTCCGCACCTGCGGGGCCAAAACGCAAGAGTTTCATCTGGTCTGTCTTCCTTTGTTAGCAGTGTCGTTGCCCGGGCCTTCACTTCCCTTCGGGAACCGGCTCCGGGGATGTCGATGTCGCGCCGGGCTGAAGCTCGCCGACGCGGGTGTTGGTATCGAAATGGCGGCGGATCTGGCGACGCAGCGCGTCGAGGTGTGCCGAGATCGTCGCCTTCACCTTCCTGCGGTCGCGGTCGCGCAGCCCCTGGACGATCGCGTTGTGCTCGTCGAAGACGCGCTGCTGGCTGCGGCCGATCCGGCTGCCGAGAAAGCGCGCGCGCCACATCTTGGCCAGATAGGTGCTGTGGGTTTCCGCCAGCGCCGGGTTGCCCGCCGCGCGCACGATGGCGCTGTGGAACTGCATGTCGATCTCGAACAGGTCGATCTCGTCGGTGGTGGGGGCGACCTCCTCCATCCGCGCCTGGATCGCGGCGGCGGCGTCGATCTCCGCGTCGCTGGCGTGGGTCACGGCCAGGTCGCCCGAGAGCAGCTCGAGCGCCTTCAGCACCTCGAGGTTGTCCACCACTTCCTTCCATGTGGGGTCGGCCACGATCGGGCTGCGCGACGGGCGCAGCTCCACCAGCCCCTCCAGCGAGAGGATGCGAATCGCCTCGCGCATGGGGGTGCGGCTGACGCCGAGTTCGGCAGCGTTGTCGCGCTCCTTGATAGATGCGCCCGGCCGCAGCTTTCCGCGCAGGATGTCCCTGCGCAAACGCTTTGCGATCTGCTCGGGCAGCAGTTTGTCCGCCATGATGCGCCTCTTTCTGGCGATTCCCTCCCAGGCACGGGCGAATTGCGGGCATCTGCCTCGAAATCAACCGCCAAAATGTGCCTCTCCGGCAATTTTGGTATACCAAAACCCGTTGATTGTCGACATGGCTTCCGGTAGTTTCCCCCGAGATGGTATGCCATCTTTCGCCGCGCGTTGGAGGACGCGCAGTTTGAAAAGCGGTTCTCCCCGGGGAGGGGCAATACCGCGCAGGGAGGATAACTCTATGAAACTTTCGACCGTTTTCACGACGGCCGCCGCCGCTGCACTTCTCGCAGGTGCCGCGTCCGCTGAACCGATCACGCTTCGCGTTCAGACCCACTACGCCACCGAGCACCCCACCGGCCAGATGATCGCCACCTGGGCCGATGACGTGCAGACCATGTCGAACGGTGAGATCACCGTCGAGATGTTCTACTCCTCGTCCGTGGTCGCCACGACCGAGACCTTCGACGCCGCGATCAACGGCATCCTCGACTGCGACGCCACCGGCGGCGCCTACCAGACCGGCAAGAACCCGGCCTTCCAGTTCGTCGGCGACCTCATGGGTGGCTACGACACGCCCTGGCAGTACTACTCCTGGCTCTACTACGGCGACGGCATGGCCGCGGCCCAGGAGCTCTACAACGCCCAGAACATGCAGCTCATCGGCTGGTCGCTCTACGGGCAGGAGTCCTTCGCCTCCTCCAAGCCGCTGGCCGGCTTCGAAGACCTGAAGGGCTGGAAGTTCCGCTCGCCCCCGGGCATGGAAACCGAGATCTTCGAAGGCCTCGGCGCCACCCCGATCGTGATGGACTTCACCGAGGTCTTCACCGCGCTCGAAACCGGCATCGTCGACGGCGCCGATGCGTCGGGCCTGGCCAACAACGTGGGCCTGGGTCTCTACGACATCGTCAAGCACGCCACCTACCCGGGCTTCCACTCCATGCCGGCCGACCACCTGGCCTGCAACAAGGACGTCTGGGACGGCATGACCGAGGCCCAGCGCCGCATCGTCGAGACCGCCTGGCAGAAGCTCAGCTTCCACATCTCCATGGCCAACGAGAAGAACAACTCCGCCGCCGCCGCTGCGCTGCAGGAGCAGGGCGTCACCCTGCATGACTGGTCTGCCGAAGATCGCGCCGAGTTCCGCCGCGGCGCCCAGGTCGTCTGGGAAGACTGGGGCACCCGCTCGCCCGAGGCCGGCAAGATCCTCGAAAGCCACAAGGGCTACCTCCGCCAGCTCGGCCTGCTGAGCGAGTAAGCAAACCCCGCCGCGCCTCGCCGCGCGGCGCTCGAAACTACGGCGGGCCTCTGAAAGCAGAGGCCCGTCCCATCCTGGCAGCCCTCCAGGCTGCCCCTGTCACATGACCGCTTGGGGAGGTGCGCCGTGTCGGAAATTCTCGAAAAGGAAAGCGTATGGCTCGGTCGGCTCCGGCAGCCGATGCGCATGGCGGCCATCGCCTTCACCGCCATCGCGGCCCTGATCTGGCTCTGGCTGGTGGTCAACAACATGATCTCCGACGACGCCTACACCATGCACGACATGGTGCGCCCCAAGGGCAAGCCGCTGGTCTGGATGATGCTCGGCTCGGTCTTCCTCTCGATCCTCTTCGCCTCGATCTACCTCTCCGACTTCATCGGCCCGATCGAGAGCAAGCCGGGCGGTTTCTTCGACACCCTCTCGCTCGTCACCTCGCGGATGGCCATGATCATGATCGCCCTGATCGTGCTGGTCATGTTCTACGAGGTGGTCGCCCGCTACGTCTTCAACGCGCCCACGCTCTGGGCCAACGAACTCTCGCTCTGGATCGCCGGCGTGGTGTTTCTCTTCGCCGGGCAATACGCGATGCAGCAGCGCAGCCACATCCGCATCTACGTGATCTACGACGTGATGCCCCGCTGGGCGCAGAAGACGGCGGATGTCATTTCCGTCGGCCTCATCGTGGGCTTCACCGTCGCGCTGGTCTGGGGCGGCTACACCGACGCCGAGACCCGGCTCCTGCGGATGGAAACCTTCGGCACCGCCTGGGATCCGCCCATCCCCGGCACCATGAAGGCCGCCATCCTCTTCATCATCGTCCTCGTGACCGTCCAGGCCGTGTCGAACCTGATCGCGGATTGGAACAAGGCGCCCGAGCACCACACCGACGAACTCGACGAGATCGAGATCGAAAACATCCGCAAGACGCTGGAGGACTGATCCATGGTCGATATCGGTACCCTCAGCCTCCTCGTGCTGGCGGGCATGTTCATCCTGCTCGCCATCGGCATGCCGCTGGGTTTCGCCTCCGCCTTCCTTGCGGTGGTGACCCTCGTGCTCAAGTTCGACGTCGACATCCTGTTCCGCGACTTCGGGCGCGGCCCGTTCTCTGTGCTGGGCCAGGCCGTCTACCGGCAGATGACGAACTACGTCCTGATCTCGATACCCCTGTTCATCTTCATGGCCGCGCTGCTCGAACGCACCGGCATCGCCAAGGACATGTACAACTCGCTGAACGTCTGGCTGAGCCGGATGCGCGGCGGCATCGCCGTGGTCACCTCGGTCATGGCCGTGATCATGGCCGCCATGTCGGGGATCATCGGCGGCGAGGTGGTGCTGCTCGGGCTCATCGCCCTGCCGCAGATGCTGCGACTGGGCTATGACCAGAACCTCGCCATCGGCACCATCTGCGCGAGCGGCAGCCTCGGCACCATGATCCCGCCGTCCATCGTGCTCATCTTCTACGGCCTGGTGACGGAAACCTCGATCAAGGCGCTCTTCACCGCCTCCTTCCTGCCGGGCTTCATGCTGGCCTCCTTCTTCATCATCTACATCCTGGTCCGCACCCGCCTGAACCCCTCGCTCGCTCCGCTTCCGCCGGAAGAGGAGGGTGCCGTGCAGGGCCGCGAGAAGGGCCTGCGCTTCCTCGGCTTCCTCGCCTACTTCGGCCTCTGGATCACCGGCGTGCTGTTCCTGCGCGCCGTGTTCTTCTGGGCCACGGGCGAGGGATACGTCCGCGAGGGCGTCGACCCCATCGCCCTCGGCATGGTCTACCACATGCCCTGGATCGCGCTTGCCTTCGCACTCTGCCTCGGGTCCGTCTTCATCGCCGGCCGCGAGCGCACCAACGAAGGCTGGGAGATGGGCAAGGGCCTCGTCGCCCCGGTCATCGTCATCGGCGTGGTGCTGGGCTCCATCTACATGGGCATCACCGGCATCACCGAGGCCGCAGGCATGGGCGTTGTGGCAGTGTTCACCATCTCCGTCCTGCGCCGCGAGATGACCTTCGACATCGTCTGGGACAGCCTGATGCGCACGCTCAAGTCGACCGGCACGATCATCTGGGTCACCATCGGCGCCGCGGCGCTGGCGGCAGCCTACACCCTCGCAGGCGGGCCCACCTATGTGGCCAACATGATCGTCGCGGCCGAGCTGCCCACCATGGGCATCATCCTGATGATGATGCTGATCTTCCTCATCATGGG
>CAYVQK010000048.1:0-12180 GCA_964454145.1 uncultured Oceanicola sp.
GGATCTCCTTGACCCGACCGAGCGGCGTGTCCGCGGTCGAGGTGCCCTCCTGGGCCATCGCGACCTGCGTCAGGGAAAGGGCCAGGGTGGCCACCGTGGCCCGTGTCAAAGTCCTGAAGTGCATGTGGGGTCCTTCACTTGGTCGAAAGTCATTTTCGGGCCCCTCTGCCGGGCCCCGCGTGCCGGGCCTGTCCGGCCCGACCGCCTTTGAATTCTCTGCGGGGCAGGCCCCGCGCCGCGGTCAGAACGTCGCCCGGAACCGCAGCCCGAACTGGGTGTAGTCGTCGAAGCCGGGCAGGCCGGGATGGACGCGCATCACGTTGGCCCCGACCCGCATCCCGTTGACGAGGGCGGCCTCGTAGAAGGCCTCCACCGCCCATTCGTCGCGCAGGCCCGCACCGCCGCCGCCCTCGAGGGCGGCGACCATCTTGTCGGACCAGTTGAACCGCGACCATGCGACGCCCCAGCGGTCATCACTGCGCCCGTCGATGGGCGAGGTGCCCCCGAGACCCAGCACGAAGATATTGTCGAGCTGATTGGGGTTGCCGTCCCCGAAGGTGAGCTGCCCGAAGACGCCCCAGCCCTCGTTGCTGCCGGTGGGGTTGTAGGAGAGGTATTGCTGGAACTTCAGCGAGGCGACGGTGATCCCCTTCGTTGTCTGGCTGAAGGTATCGATGTCCGAATTGTTGGCGATCGAGTCGTAGTTCGTCCCCTCCGCCGTGCTGTGGATCAGGTTGATCGCGTAGAAGCTGGGCAGTCCGCCGATCTGCGCCTTGTAGGTCGCCGTCCCGTTGAAGACGACGCCATCCTCGAAGAGGTGGTCCCAGAAGTCGCCGCCCTGCGCGTTGTTGGGATCGTAGATCATCAGCGAGTAGTTCCAGCGATCGGTCGTCACCGCGAGCGAACCACCGAAGACATAGGGCGGGAAGACGAAGGTGGGCGAGGCCGCGATGCCGACGTACTGGAAGCCGCCCTTGCCGTTGCCGCCCATCAGCGGCGTGTTCTTCGCCAGCGCCACCACGTTGAACTTGCCGAAGGTGACCGAGGTTGCGGGCGTGATCTTCTGCGTCAGGGTGAAGGACAGCGTGGCATTGTTGCTGCCGGTCGCCTTGGGCACCGCCGCGTAGACGTTCGTGGGCCAGATCACCCCCGCCCCGCCGAGGCCCTGGTAGTCATCGCCGTCGAGATATTCGAGGTGGAAGGTGAGCGAGCCGCCTGCCCAGATGTCCCGCATGGCGAGGAAGGCATCGAGGCGGGCGTTGAAGAAACTGTCCTCGCTGCTGTCGCCTTCGATCGGGAAGTCCCCGAAGGCGGTGATCTCGAAGGAGGGGTCCAGCACGCTCTGTGCCTGACCGGGTCCTGCCGTCAATCCGCCGAGGCACACTGCGGCCAGCGCCGCGAGGGTTCTTCTGATCATCTTTGACCTCCCCGGGTCCGTGATGGGATGGGTGTGCGGGCGGCGGGATCGGCCGCCCGCGCCATGTCGTGTCCATCGCTGTGGGGGTCAGGGGCCCGAACACGATCCGGTTGCACCGGGGCGCGGGCACGGCTGTCTGTCGTCTGTATGACCCGGTGAAGCGGTGTCACGAGACGTCCCCCTCCGTCCTGAAGCGGCCAAGAAGCGCCACGATGTTCAGGCATGTGCCGAAAAGGTTGATCGCGACGGCGACGGCGAAGGCGAGGAACCCCGCATAGAGATCGGCACCGCCGCCGAGATAGCGCAGGACATTGGCGATGACGCCACCCACGCCGAACAGAAGCAACGCGGGGATCATGCCCAGCCGGTACCACCCGACCCGCCCCGCCCGCGGCAGGACGAGGATGCCCAGATAGACGAGGAACATGAGGATCGACGGGCCGATCGCGGCGGCGCTCAGCGGGGCCCCGGTCATCTGTTCCCGGATCGCGCTTGCGACCAGATAGGAGATCGAGGCGCCCGCAAAGACGCGCTGCAACGTCAGAAGCCGGGTCAGGTCAATCATTCAGGCGCCCCCCCCCCCCCTTGCCGGTTCACTCGACGGTGTTCTTGAAGATCTCGCCGCGCTTCATGATCAGCGCGAGCGCGCTGTCGTAGTCGACGAGGATCTCGATATCCTCGAGCGGGTTGCCGTTGATCAGCAGCAGGTCGGCGCGGGCGCCTTCCTCGATCACGCCGAACTTGCCCTTG
This sequence comes from uncultured Oceanicola sp., assembly GCA_964454145.1. Classification (GTDB taxonomy): domain Bacteria; phylum Pseudomonadota; class Alphaproteobacteria; order Rhodobacterales; family Rhodobacteraceae; genus Vannielia. The sequence goes on from CAYVQK010000048.1 coordinate 2,168, forward strand.
TAGGGCGCGCGCAGCCCGGACATGGAGAGCATCTCGGCCGACTTGGAGGTCGCCTGCCGCAACACCTCGGCGTTGTCGAACCACTCGGTCCGGAAGACGAATTCCTCGTTGATCCGCTCGATCATGCCCGGGTCGGTGATGATGTCGCTGCCGAAGGCGATCTTCTCGAAGCCCATCTCCTTGGCCATGGTGAACATGTTGTCGATGCCGTCATAGGCCTGCCGGTGCTTGGCGGCCTGATCCTCGGTGTAGCCCAGCGGGATGAAGGTGTAGACGATGACCTGCGGCGACAGCCACACGTCGTTCTCCATCATCATCTTCATGGTGTCCTCGTCCATGAGCTGGCCATGCTCGATGGATTTCACCCCGGCGCGGATGGCACGCTGGATGCCGTCGGAATTGTAGACATGCGCGGTGACATAGGTGCCCCAGTCCGAGGCCGCCTCGACCGCGGCGCGGATCTCGTCCTCGGTGAACTGGATCACGTCGAGCGGGTCGTATTCGCTGCCCGTGCCGCCGCCGACCGAGATCTTGATCTGCGAGGATCCGCGGCGCAGCGCCTCGCGCGTCATCTGCAGCACCTCGGCGCGACCGTCGGCGATGGCGGCGTGGAAGAACTTCACGAAGAGGTCGGGCTCATCGGCGAGGTTGGCAGGCTTGTAGGCCGGGGTCCGGTGGTCGGAATGGCCCGAGGTCTGCGAGATCATCGGCCCCGAGGGGAAGACGTTCGGCCCCACCACGATGCCCTGATCGATGGCCGATTTCAGAGAATAGGTGTTGCCCATCACGTCGCGCACGGTGGTGAAGCCGTGCATCAGGTACTGCCGCGCCGTCCGCGTGCTGATGAAGGCGTGGTAGAACTCGTCGGCGTTGAGCCCCTCGCTATAGGACATCTGCAGCATCAGGTGCGCGTGGCTGTCGATGAAGCCGGGGGTCATGACACGTCCGGCGGCGTCGATGACGGTGGCGCCGTCCGGCGCGGCGATCCCGGCGGCCACCTGAGCGATCATGCCGTCCTCGATCAGGACATCCTGCCCCTCGATCAGCGTATCCGACACGCCGTCGAAGATGCGGGCACCGGTGATCAGGGTGGTCGGGCTGTCGTCCTGTGCGAGGGCCGCGGTCCCAATCCCGCCGCAGGCCATCAGCGACATGACCGCGCCGCCAACGGCGCTTCTGAGGGTCTTCATGGCGTCATCCTTTCCATTCGAATTCAATCACTTCCGTTTTGGCCGGTTGGCCGAGGCCATATGTTCGTGCTGAATGTCTTTTCTGCGGAACGGGCGGCCTGGAAACATCTCGAGGGTCATTTCCGGAGACATCGCTCATGACGGCGATGATGATCGCGAGGGAATTCACGGCCACGGAAGTCTTCGCGGAAAGGCCCATTCCGGCGTTCCGAAAATCGAAGGGCCCGGGGCACCTTCAAGAACAGCCGTGTTGCAATGCTCTCCATCGACTCGACTCCCTTCCTGCCTTCATGTCCTTGGCGCCGGAGAAAGATCTGGACCTTTCGCGGTCCGGTAATGCTGGAGTTTTGGCAGTATCTTAAAATCGTGTTCGGACGACCTGGCGCTTTGTTTCGAGCGCCACATCCTCCTCATAGTTAACGTTCTATCAGGTCGGTGCTTCAACAGGGCACCGAGTTCGTATGCAGATATTCTCAAATTGGGCGCCGTTAGCGCAGTTTCGGGGGGCGAAAACCGTCGGCTTCAAACCCACGAGCAGATTTCTAGGAAGAGCCGCCTTTGAGGGTCGCCGACGGCGACTCGCCGAATAGCCGCCGATACTCCACGGAAAAACGGCCCATTTCGGTCAGACCGACCGAGAGCGCCGCTTTGCGTACCGCGCCTCGCCCGGCGTCCGAGGCGATGAGATACCGCCGTGCATCCGTCAGGCGCCTCTTGTGGAAATAGGAAAGCGGCGCCTCTCCGCACACCGAGTGAAACGCACGGTAGAGGGAGGATTGGCTGACCCCGGCAGCGGCACAGAGATCCGCCAGAGAAACCGGACCGGCGGCGGCCTCGAAGAAGCGCTCTTCGGCCTTGCGCACGATCCGCTCCGGCGCTTCGCTGCGAGACTTTCGCGTCTTGTCGGGGGTGGCGAAGAGATAGGCCTCGAGCAGAAGACCGAAGAAGGCGTCACCCAAATTGGGGTCCCGCCCGCCGGGCGCCAGCCCCGGAAAAGCGCCAGTCGCCGCGCGCATCAGAAGGGAGAAGTCCCTCCGGTAGCCGGTTGCGACGGCATCTGTGAGCTTGAGCGCCGAGGGGGCGAGATGCACATCCTCGGGCCCAACCCCTCTGAGGGCGGCGAGCGCCGCGACAAGGTGATCACGCCGCACAACGATGCCGCCGGTCCTGCGCGCTCCGCCTGCGGCATGGAATCCGTCCTGTTCGCCCTGGGCATAGAGCACCGACCTGTCCGCGGTCGCGCCATTGATCCGGCAATCTTCCGCGCCATCCCACCACATGAAGCCGAAACAGTCCGGCCTGACAATGACAACGCCGACCGAGGCCACGTTGTGGTTCACCCTGAGGGCCGACACCTTGTCAGAGGAGAAGATCTCCAGACGCGATGGTCCCGGTCCCGGCTTGAGGTGGGTGATGGATGCCTCCACGACAGGGAGAAGAGGTTCGGCTGTGCCGCGATAATCGACGACCTTGTCGGTGAATACCGTTGCGACGCGACCCGTCTGGCGAGTTTCGATGGCTTTCTTCGAGGCGTCCGTCACCTGCAAATTCGTATCCCCCCGTCCTTTGCACGTTGATCCCGGAAGACTTCCCACAGGTTTACGGTGCCCTTTTGGGGCCTTTGAAGGCGCGCGCGATTTGAGACCCGAGCATTCGGCCTCTCGCGGCAACCTCTCGGCCGGCTGTGAAGCGCCTGCGGGCCAATCGGCCGAAACACCTTCGGCAACCAATGAGTGAGCCTACCGATCGAAAAGCCGCAGGGGCCGTCAGGGCTCTGCCGCGATGCGATGGAACGTCGGGAAGAAGGATAGCTGCGAAAGCAAAATCGTCAGAAATTTTCAGTATGCGGATTCTTCCAGAATGCCGCCAATACGCGCCCTTATCGCCCGTTCATCGACAAAGTCGCCGAGGGAGATTCTCCGAAGAGGCTGCGATATTCGAGCGAAAATCGCCCCATCTCGGTCAGCCCGGCGGAAATCGCCGCGTTCTTTACCGCGCCGCGGTAGCGCTCCGATGTCATCAGCATTCTGCGGGCTTCGGTCAGGCGCCGCTTGTGAAAATAGGCGAGCGGCGCCTCGTCGCAGACCGAGTGAAACGCGCGGTAGAGCACCGATTGGCTGACCCCCGCAGCGGCGCAGAGATCGGCGAGCGAGACCGGGCGGCCATCCGCCTCGAAATACCGCTCCTCCGCCTGTCGCACGATCTGTTCCGCCGGGCGCGTGGTCGACCGGAAGTTCTGTTCGGGCGTCGCGCCAAGATAGGCCTCGAGCAGCACGCCGAACAAACCGTCTCCGAGATTGCCGTGATGCGCGCCGCTGTCGAGGGCGGCCCCCATATACGAAGCGACATCGCGCCGGTATCTTTGGGCGCTGGCCGAGCTGAGCCTCAGGGCCGAGCGGTCGAGATCCACATCCTCGGGTCCCACCCCTCTCAGCGCGGCGAGCGCGGTGACGAGATCGTCGCGCCGCACGGTGAGGCCGGCGGTCCGGCGCTTCCCGCCCACCGCGTGGAAGCCATCCTGCTCTCCCTGCGTGTGAAGCAGGGAAAGCTCGGTCTGCACGCCGTTGATCCTGCACTCGTCCGGCCCGTCCCACCACATGAAACCGAAGCACTCGGGCTTGATGATCACCACCCCGACCGAGGGTGCGTTGTGGTGCACCCCGAGGATATTGACCTTGTCGGAAGAGAATATGGCGACATGCGACGGCGGCGGACCCGGTGCAAGCTGAGTGGCCGAGGCCTCGAGGACGGGAAGCAAAGGCTCGGCCAATCCGCTGTAGTCTGACACCTTTTCCGAATACAGCGCGGCGCCGTCACTGTCCTCCGGGCCCGCCCCGCCACGTTCCGCGACATCCTTCATTTCAGCCAGCCTCTCCTCAATCTGGTCTGCGTCCGCTCAATCCAATCGAGCATCCGAGCAAGAGAGGATGTGTCTTCCCCCGCACGATGTCTCGCGCGCAACAAGCGGGAGCCGAGATGCCAGCGTCCAATTCGCCAATTGCAGCCACGCCTACGATACTCTTTCAGCGTCCACATTCTGATGTGCAGTATCAAGTCCGTATTCCGAGACTCAGCTCAGCTTACATGAGTTGAACCGCATACTTGGGGACGGACGCTCAGAGACGAAGCGCCAATCCGGACATGGCTTCTTTCCATCTCCAGTCCCTCCACTCGGCCATGGGCGACAAGGTGGCAGCACCGGTCGGTCGGCTGCTGTCAGCCCACATGATCAGCAGCTCCAACCACTGGCTTGAAATGCCCCGGAGACTGCCCGGACGATGCGGAACACTCGCCGCCAATCGCGACCTTCGGAACAACGACAGGACCTAGTTGATCGTGTTCTTGAAGATCTGGCCGTCCTTCATGATCAGGTCGAAGTTGCCCTCCGGGTCCTTCATCAGGTCGATGTCCTCGAGCGGGTTGCCATCGACGAGGATCAGGTCCGCGTAGGCGCCCGGCTCCAGCACTCCGAGCGGGCCCTGCTGATAGGGGTGGCGCGGCCCTGCCAGTTCGAGAAGCCTCGCGTTGTTGGAGGTCACCAGCTCCAGGATCTCGGCCGGAGTGAACCACTCCTTCATCTTGGCAACGAAGGCCGTCTGCTTCCGCGACAGCACCGGGTCGAACAGCATGTCGGTGCCGAACGCGATATTGACCCCCAGCTCCTTCGCGATGCGGATCGAGTTGACGGTACCCTCGGTCACCTGCTCGAACTTCGCGGTGCTGACCGGATCGGCGAACTGGATCGCGTCCTCGTCGTTCAGGATCGGCTGGACCGAGAGCCAGGCGTCCTTGTCCTTGATCATCTGCAGCGTTTCCCGGCTAAGCAGGTTGCCGTGTTCGATCGACTTCACCCCGGCCTCGAGCGCGATCTGTGCGGCCTCATCGGTGAAGATATGGGCCAGCACATAGGTGTTGTAGGTATCCGCCACCTCCACGAAGGCCTCCAACTCGGCCCGGGTGTACTGTCGCACGTCGAGCGGGTCGTAGAGCGAGGAGACCCCGCCACCGGCGGAGATCTTGACCTGCGTGGCTCCCATGCGCATGACCTCGCGGGTGCGCAGGATGACGTCCGGAACGCCATCGGCCTGCAGCATCACGCCATTGGCGTACCAGTACCAAAGCGCGTCGCCGGGGTTCGAGGGCACCGCCTGGTAGGGGCGATAATCGGTGTGACCACCGGCTTGGGTGATCGGTGGACCGGAAGGCAGGATGCGTGGGCCGACAAGCTCGCCCGCGTCGATCATCTTCTTGATGGAGAACGTATTGCCGCCCGTGTCACGCACCGTCGTGAACCCGCGCAAAAGCGTTTCCTCGGCGCCGAGCGCCCCGCGGATCGCAACCTCGAGGACGTCCCCCGTGATGACGACGCTCTGAGGCGCGCAGCAGTAGGTGACGTGCCAATGCGCGTCGATCAGGCCGGGGATCATCGTCCGCCCGCCGCCGTCAATGACCCTGCCGCCAGCGACCGCAAGCTCCTCGGTCGAGATCTCGGTGATCAGGTTGTCGGTCACCACCACGTTCGCGTTCTCGATCAGCGTCTCGTTGACTCCGTCGAAGACATTCACGTTGGAAATCAGTATAGGGCCTGTCTCTTGCGTGAAGGCGGGGGACGAAACCAGGGCGGCCAACAACGCCACCGATGAAATGCGAACAAGTGGCTTCATGGAAAAGCGCTCCTCCAGAAACATTTAATTCGCTCATAGCATTAGTTTCAGATTTGGATCTTGATACAGGTCAACCCGTCCGGGCAACCCAAGCTATGAACGCCGTCGCTCGATTTCGTCAGATCTTGTCTGTTGGTAGTGACCTGCTCCCCGTAGAGTCCGCGGCCTTTAGTTCGCTCTGTTCAGGTTTTGATCCACTACTGACCGTTGGTGATACTCCCACGGGGTGAGCCCGTCGAGGCTCGTGTGGGGGCGATGGTGATTGTAACCGTACCGCCGCCTCTCGGATGCCACGGCCTTCATCGCCGCTCTCGCTTCGGCATCGTTCGACCGCACGCTGCGATAGCGCACGCTCGACCGGTCCTCCACCAGTGCTTGGCACGCCCGATGCTGGCTCCCCCCCGTGGACTGCCACGACATGCGCCACCGTTTCCCGTCTGACGCCGGGCGCTACCACTTGCGCGAGGCGACATCCTTCAGGATCACGTTGTCCAGCATGGCTTTGTTCAGCGTCCTGCGGGCTTGCGCGACCCCACCGGGGCCACGGTCCCTTGGACCTTCAGCTTGGCATTCTCGTCCTCGAGCGCTTTCAGCCGCCGGGCATCCGATACCTCAAGCCCGCCGAACCGAGCCTTGTATTTGTGGAAGGTCGCCGTGCCGACACCATGCTTGCGGCAGACATCGGCCGTCGTCATGTCGGCCTCCTGCTCTTTCAGTATCCATATGATCTGCTCTTCCGTGAACCCTAATCGCTTCAATGTCCGTCTTCTGGTTATTCCGTTGGAAAACTCGGCTTGATGATCGCGTTGACCCTCGCCCAGGATTTGCGGCTCCTGTGCCTATCTTTCCTCAACAGGCGACCTGTGGGATCGGAAGGAGTACACTGCCCCCTGAAAACTGGGCCGTTTGAAGCTGGAGTTTTCGGCTACTCTTTCCTGGCTGGGAGAGGAGCGGAAACGCATGAAAGCATCGAAGTTCACGGAAGCGCAGAAGGCGTTCATCCTGAAGCAGGGCGAGCAAGGTACGCCAGTCGCGGAGATCTGTCGTAAGGCCGGGATCAGTCAGGCGACATACTTCAACTGGAAGAAAAAGTACGGTGGCCTGCTGCCGGACGAGATGCGTCGGCTGAAGGCTCTGGAGGATGAGAACACGCGGCTGAAGAAGATCGTCGCGGACCTGACGCTCGACCGTGAAATGTTGCAGGACGTCATCCGGCGAAAGCTCTGAAGCCTGGCCGTTTGCGCGAACTCGTCACCGGGATGTGCGTCGACTGGGGCGTGTCGATCAGAAGGGCTTGTGGGGCCATCTGTTTTGACACGTCCAGCTACCACTACAAATCCCGGCGCACGGATCAGGCTGCTGTCGAGATGCGGATCAAGGAGATTTGCGAGACGCGTATTCGGTACGGCTACCGGCGCGTCCATGTCCTGCTGCGGCGAGAGGGCTGGACTATCAACATCAAAAAGACACGCAGGATTTACAATGAGTTGGGTCTGCAGCTCAGGAACAAGCACCCGAAGCGGCGCGTGAAAGCCAAGCTGCGAGAGGACCGGGAAGGCGCCGTTGGCCCGAATGATGTCTGGGCGATGGACTTCGTCCATGATCAGCTCGCCATGGGCAAAAAGTTGAGGATCCTGACAGTGGTCGATACGCATTCGCGGTTCTGTCCAGTCGTAGATCCGCGGTTCAGCTACCGTGGCGAGAACGTGGTTCGAACGCTGGAAGAGGTCTGCGGCAGGATCGGCTATCCGAACACTATTCGTGTCGATAACGGCAGTGAGTTCATCTCCCGCGATCTGGATCTCTGGGCTTACGCCAACGACGTCACGCTGGACTTCTCACGGCCAGGGAAGCCGACGGATAACGGCTTCATCGAGGCATTCAATAGCAAGCTCCGGTCAGAATGTCTGAACGCGCATTGGTTCATGAGTCTTGTCGACGCCCGTGAAAAGTTGGAAGCTTGGCGTAGACACTACAACGAGGATCGTCCCCACAGCGCGATCGGATACAACGTCCCGATCGCCATGCATTATCCCGATGACGCTACCAGCCCGTCATCGTGAAACAGCCGGGAAATTCTAGGTTCCGGCGGTCCAGCGTTGGGGTGCAGTGCAATAGGATGCCTGAAGCCTGAAGCGCTTGATCTTCTCTGCCACCTGCGCGGCGACGAAGGTGGCGACATGGGCGAAGAGATGTGGATCGGAGGGGGTAGGTCAATCAGCACTAACTCCGGCTACTCGGTAGGGCAGAAGCAGCCCTGCGCAGTTCGCCATTTCGACGTCGTGCTGTCGGTTGTCAGGTCCTATCCTGTCGAATAGGGCTGCCGGCACATCAAAGGAACGAATTTTGAAACACGACATCACATTTGCCCGGCTGCACGAAATTGATCCGATCGAAATTGCGACGCACATGTCTGATCCTCGGATGGCAGAGCATATGCCGCTGCTTTCGATGACATGGGACGCCGGGGTGGCGGCGAATTTCGTCGCCAGGAAGGAAGAGTGCTGGGCGCGTGATGGTTTGGGGCATTGGGCATTCCTGTCGGAGGGCCGGTATGTCGGGTGGGGTGGCTTTCAGAAGGAAGGCGATGAGTGGGATTTCGGTCTGGTGTTGAAGCCCGAGGCCTTTGGTCTCGGTGTTCACATTGCAAGAATGGCAATTGAATATGCCGTCGCCGATGACCGCATCCCGTACGTCACATTCCTCTTGCCGCCATCTCGAAAGAACCTGGGTGCGCTCAGCAGACTTGGGGCAAAGCATGTCGGCGAGGTCGACTACGACGGGGAAATGTTCCTCAAATTCAGACTCGAGACCGCGTAGCAGCCTGTTGGACCGATTGCCGGCCGACGAAGCGTTGTCGCAAGGCAGCGCTAGGCGCTATTCGGACGAACCGTCGACCGCATTCCTCGCGGCGTAGTCATGACGGGCCCATTCGATCTGCTCGAAGTTTGCCTCGGCCCAAAGCCAGACGCCGCAGAAAGCCTTGCTCAGGCCAAGGCCGAGATTCGTAAGCCGATACTCGACCTTCGGGGGCACGACCGGATAGACGGTTCGGGTCACGAAGCCGTCGCGCTCCATCGCGCGCAGGGTTTGCGTCAGCATCTTCTGGCTGATCCCCGTGCAGGCCCGTGCCAGCTCGCCGAAACGGCAGCACTCGCGCTCCGTGAGGATTTCGATCAGCAGCATCGTCCATTTGTCGGCAACCCTGCCGATGATCTCTTCCACGAGGCGGTCCACGGCGGGGTCGGTCGGGGCGAGATACTGCAGGTCGTCCCGCAGGGAACGTTCGGTCATCGGCTCCATACTCTCTTTTCGGTAAGTATAAATCTTTTGGGTGCCTACTTTCCTGACGTTAGCATGGGCGACATGTAAGGGCCAGTTTTCGAGAAGGAGAGAACCACATGGCTCTTACAAATCGCACGATCCTGATCACCGGTGGCAATTCCGGAATCGGCCAGGCCCTCGCCCGGGGGCTTCAGGCCTGGGGCAATCGCATCATCATCACCGGCCGAAAGCAGAGCAGCCTTCAGGCGACGTTGGACGGGAACCCTGGGATGGTCGGCTACGTCCTTGACGTGACGGACCGTGACGCGCTCGCAGCCTTCCCGGCAAAGGTCATTGCCGAACATCCCGAGCTCGACACGGTCATCCTCAACGCCGGCATCATGGAGGGGGAGGACTACACGGCCGACCCCGTCGATCTTGACGTCGCCGAGCGCACGATCGCCACGAACCTGACCGCACCCATCCGCCTGGCTGCGGCGTTGCTGCCTCATCTGCAAACCCGTCCCAAGGCGGCGCTGGTCACGGTATCGTCGGGTCTGGCATTCGTTCCCAAGGCTGCGAACCCGGTCTACTCCGCGACCAAGGCCGCCATCCATTCCTGGACCGAGGCGCTGCGGCACCAGCTGCGCGATACCTCGGTGGACGTCCACGAGATCGCACCGCCGCTTGTCGCGACCGACCTGACGCCGGGCCAGTCGCAGGTGGCCGCCGCCATGCCCTTGCGGGAATTCACCGACGAGATCGTGGGCATCCTGTCGCTTGAGGATATTCCGGACGAGGTTCTTGTGAGCCGCGTCGGGTTCCAGAGAAACGCGGAGGCCGAAGGCCGCTACGCTGCCGCATTTGCGGCGATCAACGGCTAGATTGTCCTCGC